>JBOIEQ010000005.1:0-61422 GCA_050741255.1 Burkholderiales bacterium
GCCCCCCGCCGGTCCGCCGCGCGAAAATCCGCCGCCGCCAGCCGAAGGCCCGCCGCCCTTGCTGCCGCCGCTCATGCCGCCCTTGCTGCCGCCGCCCTTGCCGCCGCCGCCCTTGCCCTGCGCGGCGGCCTGATCGATCGTTACCACGCCCAGTGCGAGCGCGGCCAGCACGCCACAAGCGGCGGCCAAACGTTTTGTCGTGTTCATTTCGACTCTCCCGATTTTGCGGCCTTCACGGGCTTCGCTTTGCCCGGCGCCGCGCTGGCGGGCAATTGCGCGAGGAACGCGATTCTCTGCGCGCCCTGCGGCGGCACGAACGTGAACAGCGAATCCGGCACCTGCGGCTCGAAATTCCAGTTGGAGAACTGGGCCCGGAACTGCGGCTGGCCTTCCGCCGTACGGTAGGTCAACACGAGGCGCAGCGGCAGCGGCTTGTCGCCGTCCGTGATCCAGACCTGGTAGTCGACGCTCTCGGTGCGCCCCGCGATGTGGTGCGCGGGCACGCCGTAGATGCTCGTCTTCTCGACGTAATCAAGGGCCTGGGTGCGCTGCGCGATTTCCGCCGACGCCGTCGATATCAGCAGCGCGGCAAAGGGCAGCCGCATGCCGAGATCGCGCACGAAATGGACGATCGCCTCGTCGAGGCTGCCGGCTTTCTCGATTTGCGCATAGACATTCTTGTTCGGGGTGGCCAGCGTGATGCCCTTGCCGTTCATGGTCAGCACCTGCTGATCGCCGTCGCTTGCGGTCACGTCGATGCGCAGGCGGTCGGGCCGGACCATGGTGATCTTGCGGTTTTCCGAAAATTCGATCTTCTGCCCGCTCTTCTGGTAGACGTCGTAGCTGTCTTTCACGTCCACGCTGTAGCGCGGCGCCTTCGACAGATACTCCGACATCCCCTTGAGAATGGCTGCGGCTTGTGGCGGTTCAGCCGCGGCTGGCGCCTGGGCCAGCGCCGGGCCGGCCAGCACCGCGAGCGCCAACGCCGTGGCGGCGAGGCCGCCGTAGTGACGTTGCAACAGAGTGGTAATCATGATTCTGTTCTCCTGATCAGTATGAGCGCAGCTTCAACGCAGTGGCATGTGCTTCCAGGGTTGCAGGTTCAAAATCAGTCAACCTTGTCGAACTCCGAGCCTTGCCAACCCTTGACGCCCTTGATGACGTCCAGCGGATTGAACGGAAGATCTTTGGTGTTCATGCGTGGCCGGCCGGCCGCCTGTGTTGGCGGGCGGGCGTTCTCGATGCCCTGCAGCGGGAAGTCGCGCGCCTCCGGCGTGTTCGGATACTTCGCCATCCACACCTCGTGCCGCGCCCGCATCAGGTCGAACATCGGCTTGGCCGGCATCATGGGGACCAGCTTGCCGCTGGCTTCGCGCGGGTCGGTGTAGAGGTCATACATGGAGGCGCCGGACAGGCCGGGTTTGTCGCCGATCCAGTGGCGCTTGTAGCGGCCCTTCACCGTCGCCGCGTACGTGGTACCGGTGTAGATATGAATGTAGTCGCGCCGGCTGGCGCCGTCGCCGTTCAGGAACAGCGCGGTCTGATCGACGCCGTCGATGATCCGGTTGGTCGGGATGTTCGCCGTCGCACCCCCGAGGCGCGCAAAGGTGGTGAACAGATCGGTCACGTGGACGATGTCGCCGACCATTTGCCCCGGCGCGATGACGCCGGGCCACCAGGCCATCGCCGGCACGCGCACGCCGCCTTCGAGAAAGTCGCCCTTGCCGCCGCGGTAAAGCGTGTCGACCATGCCGGGCGGGCCGTTGTGCACCATCGGGCCGTTGTCGGCCATCACCACGACGAGCGTGTTCTCGGCGATGCCGAGTTCCTTCAATTTGTTCATCAGGGTGCCGATTCGCCCGTCCAGCGGCGTGATCAGCTCCGCGGTCACGCCGCCATTGGTCGTCAGTTTCTTCGGCGAGGGCAGGAAGGAACCCAGCGCCGGCCACCAGGCCACATAGAACGGTTTCTTCGCCGCCGCGTTCTTTTCGATGAAGGCGAGGGTCCGTTTCTCGAACTCGCCCTCGAGCTTCAGATAGTCCTCGTGGCTCGGTCCGCCGAATTCACGTACCGGCCCGCCTTTCGCGCCTTCCAGCGCGATGACGAATCCGACCGGACGCCAGCGCGGGTCGATGTCGTAGGGATCCCGGGGAAACATCTGCGGGATCAGGACCGCCGGCGACAGGACGCCCGCTTGTCCCTGCGGGTTATAGAGACTCGTCAGCTGGTTGTACGGCATCCACAGCGCCTCGTCGAAACCGCGCTTGTTCAGGTAGCTCGACTCGATGTCGCCGATATGCGCCTTGCCGAAGAACCCCGTGGCGTAGCCGGCTTTGGAGAGCACGTCCGCCAGCGTCACTTCGGAGGGCGGCAGTCCGCCGTATTCGTACGGGAAGCCCACCGAAGTCATGCCGGTGCGCACGGGCAGGCGGCCGGTCAGGGCCGCCGCGCGGGTTTGCGTGCAGGACGGCTCGCTGTACATCCGCGTGAAGTTGATGCCCTCGGCCGCCAGCCGGTTGATGTTCGGCGTCTCCCAGCCGCGCTGCTTCTGGATGAAGGGAATGCCCACCTCCCCGACCGGCGTGTCGTCGAACAGTACGTGGATGATGTTCGGCGGCGTGCCGAATTTCTGGCGCAGCGCCGCGAGCTTCTGGTCGAGGCCCTTGTCCTCGGCCGCCCACTTCTCGCCGTGCTGCGCGTCGAGGATGTAGTACTCCGCGTCGTGGACGATTTTCCCCGTCGGCTTGGCCGTCTGCGCGGTGGCGGATTCATGCAACCCTAGCAGACCGATGAAGACCCATACCGCCGCGGCTGCGATCCGCATGTTTGAGTCAATGCGTTTCATGCTGCTCTCCTTATTTCCCGGACCGTTGTTCCGTCCATCCTCCGGACGACAGATCGCGATCGTGACTTGCCGTTGCGCCGCGTCGGCCTTGTCCGGCAGCAGGGCGAACTGACCCGGCGCATAACCTCAACTCGCTGTGCTTTCATGAAATCTCCTGGCTGCCTATTCCGGTTGGAGCCATACATCAGCGATACGGCCATCACGGTGTCGGCTAGTCGTCACTGAACACCGATTTGATCCTGGCCACGACTTTGTCCCGTACGAGCTTCTTGATGTCGAGCTTGAAGCCCTTGGGAAAGACCGGATTGGGCTTGCGATAGACATCCGCGGGGTAGTAGAGCTTCGGGTCGTACTCGACCTTGCGGATTTCCGGGTCTTCGATGTCCGGCATGGTGTATTTCGGATCCGGAAAACTGACGGTCGTCTTGGTCAGTGCGATGCCGAAGAGTTCCTTGGCGTCGCTCAGCGAGGGGCGCGCGAAGTTCGTCGATTCGGGCATCGCCGCCTTGCGCGTCCAGATGGCCTTCTTGGTCACGTTGACGATCACGCCATCCGGCGCGCCGAACTGGAACAGGCCATCGTAGTGCGTGCGGACGCCGGCCACCATTTCCGGGACCATCTCCTCGTCGTAGGACAAATGCGTGGCCATGGCCAGGCGCGGCTGCACCTGCTTGAACATGTAACCCGTCGCGTAGTGCACCGTGTGGGCGACGTCGACCGTGGGGGTAAGCACCTCCACCGGCATGCCGAACTTCAACTGCTGGACGTTCAGCGTGTCGGGCTGCATTTCCGTCACGAAGACGTCCACGCCCTTTGAGTACTTCACCGAGTTGGCATCCGGCCGGCCATCGCCGGTCCAGACGAAGGACAGGCCGTTCCAGTCGAGGCGGTAGGCCGAAGCCCCGTCCTTGCCGTGAAGCCGCCGCCAGTGCCGGATGACCACGCCGTCCTTGTCGTAGCAGATGCCGTTGTCGTCCCTGAAGTCGAACTCGTTGACCTCGACTTCGTAACCGTCCCCGATCGGAAACAGGTTGAAGCTGTCGGTGTGCCAATGGGTCATCTTCTTCATGCCCTCGATCATGGCTTTGGTGCCATTCTCGGGCGTGCGGCCCGAAGGACCGGTGACGCGCAGCGGCTTCCAGCGCCCCCCCCAGGCCGAGAAACCGTAGATGTAGGGCAACTCGCCGTAGTGGTCGATGTGCAGGTGGGTGATGAAGATGTCGTTGATCATCTGCATCGGCACCTGCAGGGCCGTGATGTTGCGCCAGCAACCCGGGCCGAGGTCGAAGAAGAAGCGCTTCCCGTTGCCCAGCTCGACCATGATTGCCGTACCAGCCTGCTTGTGCGTGGGCGGGACGGGAGAACTGCCGACGAAGGAAATGCGCATCTCGTCGGCGCCCAGTTCCTCCATGCCCGGAAAAAACGTGTTGGCGTTGGCGACGGACGGCGTGGGCCGGTAGTACGGCGGCAGCGTGATGCCGGTGTTGGGGCCGCCCCCATAGGGATTTCGGGCGGGCGGTATGCCGGCGCCGGTGGCGGGCGCGGCGGCCGCGGCCGGCGCCGCCTTCCCGGCTTCCGGCTCGCTGCGACCGCAAGCGGCCGCGCTACCGGCGGCCACCACGGCGGCCAGCCCCTTGAGTGCGTCGCGCCGGCTGATGGCCGGTGCCGGTTGTTCGTTGGCCTTCGGATGCTTGTCGTCGGATTTCATGAGGGCCCTCCCTGCCTGGTCGGTTGCGAATCCAGGTTGCGGCTGCCCGGTGTACGGGAGGTCAGTGCGAAACCTGTAGAGGCATCTCTCAAAATTTGCTCCAGGCGTCGCACTACCAGCGAAACGTGGCCGCGAGCGCGGGCCCGTTCAGGCTCAGGTCCAGGAGCGGCTTGCCTGACTTGTTCTCCCAGTCCATGTAGCGCCACGTTGCGACGATGTCGCCCCACGAGAACGCGTAGCCGACGCCGGACATGGCCTGCCAGGTCAGTTTGCTTTCGCCGGTCCCGACGTCGAGGTAGTAAGGAACGAACCATTTCCGGTCGGCGCCCAGGGCGACCCGGCCCTTGACCCCGACGATCGCATCCCAGTTGCTGGCCTTGATTTCGCCGCTGCCGGTGCGTTGCTGCGGCGGGATCGGCCCCACGTTCCCGGCCAGCGTGTAGGTCTGGTTTGATGTGACGTCGAGCAGCCGCGCGCCGAGCAGCACGTCGAGCGTGCCGTCCGGGCCCGTCAGCGCCCGGTACGTGCCGGCGAGCGTCCAGACGACGGCCTTCACGTCGGCGCTCGCGTTGACGCTGACGCCGGCCGGGATGGGCGTGCTGCCCAGCGTGAAATCGTTCACCTTCCCCTGCGCACCGCCCACATTCATGTAGATGATGTCGGTAAACGCACCCCAGTCGCCCTTTTGCGCCTCGAACGTGCCCATGAACACCATCTTCAGGTGATCGATGAGCGTGTTGGCGTCAATGCTTTGATCGACAGTCGCCCCGTTGGGCAGCCCCGCCTTGATATCCAGCTTGGGGAAATAGCCGTAGATCGTCGCCTGGAACTGCCAGGCACCCGGGAGCTGGGCGCCCGGGGACTGGGCAACCGCGCTGGCGGGCATGAGCGCCGCCGATACGGCCAACGCTGCCGTGGTGGTGGCCATCAGGTTTTTCATGCGAAGCGCTCCTCTCCGAAAGCCCTCTGCCGGAATTCAGGCTCGACCTGCGTTACGCAGCTCTCGAACTTCTCCCGCAATGCCATGCCGTCCACGGCGCCGTGCGCGCCGATGGCGACGATCCGCGTCTCCGGCGTCCGGTCGCCCCATGCCCCGTCCAGCGCCAGATCCACCCGTTTGCCGACGACCTGCAGCACGGCGCGAACGCCGGGCGCGTCCGTGCTGTGGATCACCCCTTTGCAGCGATAGATGTTCGCTGGAAGACGCGCGGCGATTTGCCGCAGCGCCTCGAGCGACAGCGGCCGCTGCGTCTCGTAGCTCCATGTGCTGAAGCGCTGCGTATGGTCTTCGGCGCGATGATCGTGCCGGCACTGCGCGTCGGTGCAGGCGCGGTCGTCGTGGTCATGCGGCGCAACGCCACCGGTGGGCGTCGCCGTGGCGTCGTAACGTCCGCCGGACAGCAGGATCTCCAGCGGCACGTCGGCGCGCGTCGCCTCGACCAGCCGGTAGCGGTGGAAATGCCCGTCCAGCCAGTCGCGGACTTTCCGCAACTGGCCCGCCGTGACGAGATCCACCTTGTTCAGGATCAGCAGATCGGCGAAGGCGATCTGCCACAGCTTGAGCTTCATCTGCTCCGGCGCGGCGAACACCTGCTCCGCGTCCACCACGCAGATGATGCTGTCGAGCCGGATGCGGTCGCGGCAGGCGGGTTCGACGAATGTCGTCGCGATGCCCGCCGGATCGGCCACGCCGCTGGCTTCCAGCACGACGTATTCCGGCCGCTCGGGCCGCGCGAGCACCTGCGTGACCGCCGCGACCAGATCGTCGCGGATCGAGCAGCACACGCACCCGTTCGCGAGACTGATGACGCCCCCCCCGCTCTCGACGTCGACGATGAGATCGGCGTCGATGTTGATCGCGCCGAAGTCGTTGACCAGCACCGCGACGCGCAGGCCGTGGTCGCCGTTCAGGATGCGGTTGAGCAGCGTGGTCTTGCCCGCGCCGAGGAAACCCGTGAGCACGGTCAGCGGGATGGCCGGGGGCTGATCGGCCGCATTGCGCACGATCGTGCTCATGGCGCAGGACTCTTCTGGCCGGACTGCACCGCGGCGCGGATCGCCGCGAGCAACTGCTCGTCCCCGAACGGCTTGCGCAGGAACGCCACCGCCCCCGCCTCCATGGCGCGCGGGTGATCGCCCGGGTCGTCCAGCGCGGTGATGAAAATGACGGGCACCGCAAGGGTCGCGTCCTTGAGCGCGGCCTGCACTTCGAAGCCCGTCATCCCCGGCATGCTGATGTCGAGCACCACGCAATCGGGCCGCCCGCCGGACAGTGATTCCAGGAATTCCGGTCCCGACGCAAAGGTCTCCACGGCGAGGCCCGCCGAGCGGAGCAGCCGCGTGAGCGCTCTCCGGATTCCGGCTTCGTCATCCACGACCGCCACCCGCTGCATTGCACCGCTCGTCATGCCGCCGACATTACGCAGCAGCGCTGGCCCCGAACATTGGACCTTGGTCCAATACCCCCCTGCAGGTGGTCAGGCGGGTAGGCAACGATCGGGAAGGTGGGTGAGCGTGCCCCGGCCGGCACCCGACTTACGGCTGGCCGTTCCCGTCGGGCGGCGGATCCGGTGAGACGACCCGGACAGGAATCGGCTGTGCGGCGTTGAGGTGCACATCGCGTTGCGGAAACGCGATGGCGATGCCGGCTTCGGCGAAGGCCTTGTCGATCATGAAGCGCAGGTCGCTCGCCACGCGGCGGGAATCCACGCTGCCGGCGATGTCGAGCCAGATCTGCAACGAGAACAGCAGCGCGTCGGCGCCGAAATCGTCGAAAAATACCTCGGGTTCCGGATTGGGCAGCACCAGGCCATGCCGTTGAGCGGTGGCAAGCAGGAGGTCGCGCACCGCGTCCGTGGGCGAGCCGTAGGCGATGCCCACGTTAAGCGTGTAGCGCACGCGGCTGGACGAATAGGTCCAGTTGGTCACGTTCTGTTCGAGGAAAGTACTGTTGGGAATCAGCGTCTCGATGCCATCGCGGTTGCGAATGAGCGAGGAACGGACGTTGATGTCGGTCACCTTGCCCCTGATGGCGCCGACCTCGACGATGTCGCCCAGCCGGAACGGCCGCTCCACCAGCAGCATGAGGCCGCTGATCAGGTTCTTCAGCAGGGTCTGCATGCCGAAGCCAACGCCGATCGCCACCGCGCCGCCGAGGAAGGCGAAAACGGTGAACGGAATCTTGACCGTGGTCAGGCTCAACACGAACAGAATGACGAACAGCAGCGCGAACAACCACTTGCCGACCAGTTGCGTGCCGTTTGCATCCGCCCTGAGATAGCGCACCGCGAAGCGGCCCGTCCCGTTGATCAGCAACCGTCCCAGCCATAACCCGATCACCAGGATCAGGATGGCGGTGACGACCTTGCCCAGCGTGATGCTGCGCTCCGCCGTGAGCTTGCGGCCCTCGACCTCGATCGTGTCCTGCGCGGTGAACAGCTCGAAGGTCCAGACGGCGCGCGCAAAGCCCTTCGCCCGGTACCACCATTCGTCCAGGGTCAGGTTGTTGCTGGTTTGTCCGGCCTCGACGATGAAATTGACGCGCCAGCGGTCGAGGAGATCCTGCACCGACAGCGTATCCGCGCTCAGCCGGGCCTGCCACTGGGCGCGTTCGTGCAGGGTTGCAACCTTGCTCCGCAGATAGGCGGCATCCGCGGCATTCGGCGCCACGATGGCGGCCCGTTCGAACTCGATCGCCTGCGACAGCGTGAAGCGGAGGGCCGCCCGTGCCGAGGCGTCGAGCTTGCCGATGATGGTGCGATAACCGTCCATCGCCGCGCCCAGCTGGCGGGCGATATCGGCGTTCTTGGTGCGGACGATGTCGTACCACGTGCCCCACAACGCCCGCTGCGGCTCCACCGACTCGATCATGAGGCGCACGACGTTGGTGCGCGTCTGCGCCGTATCGAAGCGCATCTGCGCGAGTTCCGCGGCGCGTTCGAGCGCCGGAATGCGTTCACCCCCCTTGCCCTCGGGCAAAGCCCGCGCCGCGGCCAGCCGGGCTTGTGCATCCGCACCTTCCCTGCGCGCCTTTTCCGCGGCCGCGAGGCCCGCGACCAGTTCGTCTTCGAGCACCTTGAGCCGCGCGTCGAGTTGCGCCGTCAATGCCTCCCGGTCCTTTTCAGAGAAATCGACCTTGCCGGCGGTGAGATTGAGTTGCGACTCGAGGAAGGCGAGTTCGGCACGCACCCCGGAGAGCTCCTCCTGCCGCAATTCCCGTTGACTCGCCTGCGCATCGATCGTGGCCACGGCCACGCGACTGCGCAGAAGTTGCAGATCGCGTTCCCAGATGAGCAGCGGCACCGCGCCTTCGCGCTTCTCGATCCGTTCGAGCAACTGCCGCGCCCCCTGGTCGGCGCGGGCGGCAAGGTTCCGCATGAGCTCCGACTGGCCTTCGTTGGCCTCCAGGCGCGCCGTCAGCGATTCGATCCGGCGCAGGTAGAGCTGGACTTCACGCCGCAGGGCCTCCACCTCCAGCATCGAGAACGGTACGCGCGACGGGTCCATCCGCCATCGCGCCAGCCGTTGCTCGACCGGGGTCCGCCGCGCCCGCAGCTTCTCCAGCGCGGACACGTCGTCGATCTGCCCCTGGTACGCGCGGATGAGTTGCCGCAGCAATACCTGCCGGAACACGATCTGGCCGGGCGGCGCATCGGGCGGGGCGTCGAGCGCCTGGTTGGGCGACGCATTGATACGTTCAAGTTCCGCCTGGGTCTCGGCGAGCCTGGGCCGCAGCGCGGCGACCGAGTCCTTTTCCGGGGGAGCTTCCGCAACAACGGGGGCACCCTGCCCCAGCGGACTGGTTTTCCCGGTCATTCCGGGCAGTTGCGCAAACACCCCCGCTGACGCCAACGCGAGCGTGGCGGCCAGGGCTCCGCGAACAACAAGCGGCAGGATGGGGAGCGAATGTGGCACCGATGTCACCTTATCGAACTTGCGACGGCCAGTCCCATTGGACTTTGGTCCAATAAGGTCCCCCTCAATCCGGCGCCGAAATGCCCAGTTTCTGCGCCATGCGCACCAGGTCGGCCAAGGAAGCCGCGCCCATTTTCTCCATTACACGGGCGCGGTGGACCTTGATGGTCTTCTCGACGATCGCAAGGTCGGCGGCGATCTGCTTGTTCAGCTGGCCGCTCACGACGTGCGCCAGGACTTCCCGTTCGCGCGGCGTGAGCGTGGCGAGCCGCTCGCGCAGCCCCGTCGTTTCCGTACCGGCCTTGCGCGCGAGCCGGTCCTGCTCGACCGCTTCGGCAACCGCCTTGAGGAGTTCCTCGTCGTGCACCGGCTTCTGGAGGAAATTCAGCGCACCGGCCCGCATCGCGCGCACGCTCATCGGCACGTCGCCGTGGCCGGTGATGAAAATGACCGGCAGCGGACACCCCGCTTCGCGCAGACGCTGGTGCAATTCGAGACCGTTCAGTCCGGGCATCGACACGTCGAGCAGCAGGCAACCGGCCGCCGCCGGATCGTGGCGAGCCACGAATTCGTCCGGCGACACGTACGTCTGCGCCTGCCAGCCCGCCGCGCGCAGGAGGCGCGACAGCCCCTTGAGGACCGACGGGTCGTCGTCCACGACGTGCACGGTCGGTACGTCGGCAGGCATTGCGTTCATTTACGCCGCGGCAGGCATGGCCGTTTTGGCGTCCGCCTGAAGCGTGAAATGGAATGTCGCCCCGCCCTCCTCGTTGCGTTCCGCCCACAGGCGGCCGCCGTGCGCGGCGATGATGCCGCGGCCGATAGCCAGGCCGAGACCGATGCCGAGCGGCTTGGTGGTCACGAACGGCTCGAAGATCTTGTCCAGCTGGTCGGACGCAATGCCCACGCCGCGGTCAGCCACCGTCACCACCACTTCCCGGCCGCCGGCCGGCCGCGTCCGGATCGACAGCCGCCGGTCGGCCACCGGGGTGGCAGCCATCGCCTCGCACGCGTTGAGCATCAGATTGAGCAGCAACTGCTGCAACTGCACGCGGTCGCCGCGGATCGTGGGCAGGTCCGGATCGAGATCGACGGCGACCGCCACGTTGCGGGTCAGCAGGTCGCTGTGCAGCATGCGCAGGATCTCGCGGATCAGTTCGTTGAGATCCAGCGCCTCCTGATTCGCCTCGCCGCGCTCGAACAGCGCGCGCAGGCGGCGGATGACCGCCCCCGCCCGCTGGTCGTCGGCGACGATGTCGGCGAGGATTTCGCGCACCTCGTCGAGATCCACTGCGTCCATCTTCAGGAAGCGCAGCGCCGCCTGCGCGTTGCTGAGGATGGCCGTCAGCGGCTGGTTCAATTCGTGGGCGAGAGAACCGGACAACTGCCCGAGCATCGCGACCCGGGACAGGTGCGCGAGCTCGTTGCGGTGCCGCTGCTCTTCGAACTGGGCTTCCACGCGGGCCGTGACGTCGGCGGTGGCGCCGCGGATGCGGAGCGGCTGGCCGTGCGCGTCGGCTTCCACCCGCCCGCGCGAAGAGACCCACCGCACGGCGCCGCCCGCCAGCGGCACGCGGTAGCGGATATCGTACTCGCCGCCTTCCGCGACCGCGCGCTCGATCGTCTCGCGCACCGCCCCGCGATCGGCGGCGTGCACGGCGCGCAGGAAGCGCTCGAAGTCGTACGGTTCCGTCGCGTCCAGGCCCAGCAGCGCGCGGTGCTGCGGGCTCGCCCAGAATGCGCGGCGCTGAATATCCTCGACCCACATGCCGATGCCCGTCGCGGCGGCGACCAGGCTCATGCGCTGTTCGCTCTCGCGTAATTCCGCCTCCGTGCGCCGGCGCACCCGGCGCTGCGCCAGCAATCCGGCGATCAGCGCGGCCTGCGCGATCAGCAGCACGATCACCACGATGATCTGCCAGCGGTAGGCCTGCCACAGCGTGGGGGTCAGGTACTTCACCACAGCGCCCTGCGGAAGGTCCGATGGACTGACGCCGAAGCGCCCGAGCTGGTGCATGTTGAGCACGTAGGTATTGGGTACCGCCGCCGGCAGCGCCAGGGATTCGGGACGCTCGCCGCGCAGGATGCGCGCCACCGCCTGCGCGGCGTGGCCGGCGGAATCCTCCAGCGACGCAACATAGCCGCCCGCCGTGCCTCCGGGCTCGAAGTTGCTCGCACTGCCGTAGACCGGAACCGGCGAACGGGCGACGATCATCGCCGCCGCTTCCTGCGGCACGAAGCGCCGGCCCTCGCCGTCCTGCCGCAGCCCCGGCAGGTAGACGATCGAATCGCGCGGCAACGCCTGCAGACGGGCCAGGTTCTCCGCCATGGGCAACCCCGCCCAGAACTGGACATCGACGCCCGGCGCCAGCGGCCGCAAGGCGTCACGCATCAGTTTTTCCCAGCCGCGGTCCAAAACCGCCGTGCCGGTGATCACCACGATGCGGCGCGTCTGCGGATGCAGCCGCAGCGCGAGTTCGATCGTCTTGTCGGGTTCCAGCCGCAGCGGCACCCCGACGACATCCGGTGGCAGCGTCACACGGGCCAGGTCCTTCTCGTTCACCTGCAGGTGGACGACCGGCACGCCGGGGAACAGCGCATCACGATGCGCGAGCAGGAAACGGAGCGCGGGCGGGCGGGCCGCCACGATCACATCGAACCGCGTTCCCGCGTACTTCTTCCGCAGGAATTCGGCGAGGTCCGCCTCGTAGTGCGCGGTGCCGGCGGTCTCCAGTCCAAGAAACTCGCTGAACAACTCGATCTGCGGCCCGAAATCCGCCCGCAGCGCGGTGCCGAAGGCCACGTCGGTGACCGCCAGCGCCGGGAGCAGCCGGCTGTCCGAATACAGCACCAGCACGTTGCGGACCGGCTCGGCGGCGAACACCGGCGCCGCGGCGGCGATCAGCAGCGCGAACGCCAGAACCCGGCGCCAGAGACGGCGCGCGCGGAAGGAAGAGGTTGTATCCATGGACGGGATCGGGAACGGCGCCCTGCGGCCACGCCGGGCGCGATCATAGCGCACCGTTGCCGGCCGCACGGGTGGCCCAAGAAACGTCCGTGCCTGGAGAGGGGCGAACAGGGCGCTTCCACGCACCGGGAGGAGGCCTCCCGGCACCCGCGGACAGGCCGTCGCCCCGTTCCGCGAAGCAGCAGCGGGACTTACTGCCCCGCCGGCGCCGCCGGCTTCGTCGCGCCGCCCGCCGACGGCACGATCTGCGCGCCGACGTCCTTCAGCAATTTCCTGAAATCGGGCGAGTTCTGGATGGCTTTTCCCGCGGCGGCCCGCAGGCGGTCCACGGCCTCCGGCGGCAGCACAAAGGACGTCGGCAGCTCGTTCAGGTAGGCCCGCTCCGCCTCGTCGGTGAGCTGGGAAAACGACACGTCGATGGCGTAGATTTCCGTCTCCGGGGTGCGCACCGCGCTGGCGACCGCCGGATCCTTGTTGGCGGCCATGGCGGCCGAGTCGCGCACCACCTTCATCGACTTCCAGCGCGCCTGCTTGTCGCGCAGCAGTTCCGTCGCCTCGTAGGAATAGTGGTCGATCGGCACGCCCGCCGATTTCAGGAGCACTTCGATGGTGCCCGGCCCTTCCTCCGACTTGTCCCAGTCCGTCTTGGGCGAGGACAGCGAATTCACGACGAAGACGATGACGCGGCGCGCGTGGTCGAGCGGCGTCGCCTGCCCCACCAGGTGCAATGCTTCCAGCAGTTCCAGGTTGTCCAGCACGGTGCGCACGCCGAGGTTGTCCGAGACGCCGCCGTCGACGAGGTGGAGGAACGGCCGGTTGGCGCCGTCGGCGAACGCCGCCTCTTCGTGGATGTGACGGGTCGCCCGCGCCGCCGGCCGCGGCGGCTCGGGTGCATCGAGAAACGGCTTGACCCACGGCGGCGGCTGGTAGCCGCAGGTGCCGCCGTAGTTGTTGATGGTGACGGGCGTGAGCACCACCGGCACGGCCGACGAGGCCGCGGCGGCGCGCGAGAGGCGCACGCTGCTCAGGTCGGAGCAGAGGACGTCGAAGGTGAGCTGCGTGAACGGCAGGCGCGCGCCCGTCGAGATGTCCGTGGCCGCCGCGATGACGAGCGGTCCCTTGCCCTTGTTGAGGTCGCCGAAGGTCGCGCCGTGGAACAGGATCTCGTCGTACAGGTCTGCCGCCAGTTCCGAGCGCCCCCAGTTGTCCGACCACAGGGCGGGCCAGTAGGTCGGGCTGAAGAAACGGGAAACGATCTCGCCCTGCACGTCGCGCTTGAGGAAGCTCTGCTCGTAATGCTCGAACAGCTTGTCGCCGTACAGGCCGTAGGAGAGCGCCGTGAAGCTGCCGCCCGACACGCCCGTGATGACGCTCACGAAATCCAGCAGGCGCGCCTTGTTGCCCTTGGGCCCGACGACCTCGGTGTCGCGCAGGTATTCAAGAACCCCGTACGAAAACGCGGCCGCGCGCGTGCCGCCGCCGGAAAAGGCCAGGATCACCAGGTTCTCGCGGGGCGTCATGAAGGCCGGCCGCGTGAGCGCCCGGTAGCCGTACGCCGAATCCGCCGTGGTGATCGGCGGATTGACCGGCCGGGGGGTGGTGGCGCAGCCGCCCAGCACAAACAGCACGGCCATCAGGGAAAACGTGACGATACGCGACGGGGTCATGGGGATGCTCATATTGGTACGCTGGCGAACAGTTTGGCCGGGATGGCGGCGGGATTCTACGCACAAGCCCTCCGGCCGCATAGAAAAACCCCCGGCTATTCCCGCAGTGCCGTCGCGCAGGGATTGGGGTCGTTGGAAGACCGGTTCCACAGCGACTCGATGAGCAGCGAGCCGCCCATGGTCGCGTAGGCCGCGCCGAGCGACAGCGCGCCGCGCGCCGCGCCGGAAACGTTCGCGCCGATTTGCGGATCGGCGAGCGTGCCCCGCACCCGCACGAGTTGGGTAAGGTTGCCCGTGCTGATCCTGAACCCGCGCGCCACCACCGGCGTGACGCCGAGGTCGATCGCCTCGGTGCGCAGATTGATGGTGCCGCTCACCACCACGTTGAATTTCGTGGTCTCGATCGCCAGGTTCCGGTCCAGCGTGATGAGGCCGTCGCGCACCGGCACGCGCAGCCCCAGGCAGGTGAGATCGGTGTCCGGGTCGGTCGAGCGGAAAGGATTCACGACATTGAACATGCCCTGCAGCAGGCCCGTGCCGAGATTGAAGCTCACCTGCCGCAACTGCGCGGCCCCCACACTCACGCGCACGGTGCCGTTGACCCCGCCCAGCACGGCGCGCGGCGTATTGCCGTTCCCCTTCAGGTCCAGCGTGAAGTCGGTGGGGCCACCCGTGACCGCCCCGCCCCGCCCTATCCGCGCGAGGAACTCGCCGAGGTCGATACCCTTGCCGTCGATGCGCAGCGCCCAGGCCGCGTTCTTCGGCCGCGAAGCGTCGATGGTCCCGGTCACACCCATCGTCTGGCCGGGCAGGACGGTGACCTGCACGGGGTCGGCCCGCAGGCGGCCGTCGACGATCGCCGCGCGCACCAGGATCGGCCCCAGCGGCTGCGCGTCGCCGAACTTGAGCTGCCCGACCTGCACGTCGAGATCCGCGTCGATGGCGCGCAGCAGGTCGAGCGGCAGCGGCGTGTCGGGAATCAGCCGCGTGCCGGCGGGCTTCGTCCCCGCCGCCGCCACGGGTTCCGGCAGAAACGGTGACAGGTTGAGCAGCGGTGCGGCCAGCTTCGCGCTCACCTTGACGCGCTTCTGCGCGCGCGACACGGCCACATCGCCGGTGACGCTGCTCTTGCCGTAGCCGAGATTGAGGCCGGCAATCGCGTAGCCATCCCGCACGTCGGTCACGCGGCCGCTGACGGTGAAGGTCGGCACGTCGGGCAGGTCCAGCCCGGTGAAGGCTTCGATGCCGCTGACCCGCTTGACCGCCGCGTTCACCGCGACATCGATGCCGGTCTGGCGCAGCACGTCGGCGATCTTGCCGTCGATGGTCGCCGTCGCACCGTCCACGCCCACGGTGAATTGCTTCAGGATCGCGGCGCCGGCCACGATCTCGAGGTTCCCGTTCACGGGGCCGAGCGCACGCCTGTCCGGCAGCACCACACGGTCGAGGCGGACATCGGCGATGATGTCGACCGACAGTTCCGGCAGGGTCTTGGAGGTATGGGTCGCCGCCGGCAGTTCGGTGAGGTCAAGCAGCGGCCCGCTGAGGTTGGCGGTGATGCGCGGGCGCGCATCGCCGGAGGCGATCGTCCCGCCGGAGGCGATCGTCCCGCCGGAGGCGATCTTCACGCCAGGGGCGATCGTCAGTTTCCCCTGCACCGAAGTGCGCGGCAGCGCAAAGCGCAGGTCCTCGAGGACGTAGCCGCCTTCCGGCGCCTTCATCCGTGCCGAGGCGCGCACGCGCGGCAGCCGTGGCAGGTCGGCCCCGAAGATGCGGCCGAAAGCCACGGTGTCCGACAGGTTCGCCGTCAGATTGAGATCGACGCCCTTCCAGTTCAGTGTGTCCCTGATCTCGCCCGTCGCCAGCAGACGCTGGTTGCCGCGGCCGGCGCTGGCGTTGATGGCCGTCAGTTGCAGGGTCTGCACGGAACCTTGCGCACGGGCCGTTCCCTTGTAGGGCCCCACCGAGGGGATGGTGGCGCCGAAGAATTTGACCAGGTCAGCCAGTTCGCTCCCCTGCAGCGAGAACTTCACGTCCAGCCCGCCGAGCTGCGCCGGATCGGTGGCGGTGCCGTCGAACTGCCAGCGCGCGCCGCCGAACGTCGCCTGCAGGGCGCGCGCGCTCAGCCGGCCGTTGTTGAGCGACAGGCGTCCCGTTGCGGATTGGACCTGCCGGCCGTCGGCGAGCACCAGGCGCCCGACGTTCACGTCGAGATCCACGTCGGCCAGCCGCCAGTGGTCACCCGGACGCGTCGGCGTCCCGGTCGCGGTGGTCGTGGGAACGGCGAGCCTGGCCAGGTCCAGCGCCGGGGTGGACACCTGCGCGGTGACACGCGGACGCGCGCCGCCGGTCACCACGGCGAGGGTCGCGTTGACGGTGCTGCCCGCGATCCGCAGCTCAAGGCCATCCGCCCGGTAACCCCGCGGCGCATCGCGCAAGCGCGTGTGCAACTGGAACGGCGGCAGGCGCGGGCCGTTCGCCCCGTCCGCGAGACGCCACGCATGCGGGGCGTTGGCCGTGACCTGCAGGTCGATGCCGGCAGCCGTCAATGCATTCGCCACCGCCCCCCGCGCGGTCAGTTCGACGTGCTCCGCTGATCCGATCGCGGCATCGATGTTCGACAGGCCGGGGGCTGCCGCAGTCCCGGTCACGCGCGCGGCGATCCGGTAGCGCCCGAGCGCCGGCAGCGGGCGCCCGACGAGTTCGCCCAGGTCGTGCAGTTGCGTGCCCTGCACTTTCACGTCGAGACCGGGCGTCGTCCACGCGAAACGGCCGCTGCCGGGTGCGGTGTCCTCGATGCTGCCGCTGGCGGTCAAGCCGATGGATTCCGGGGCGCCAGCCTCGACGTCGATCGCCGAGAAGACCGGCGCGCCGGGCAGCCCCGTGAGATTCGCGGCGGCGCGGAAGGCGCCCAGCGGACGCACCTCCTTGCCGGCCAGCTTTGCCAGCGCGGCGAGTTCCGGGCCCTGCGCGTTGAGCGCGAGATTCAGCGTGCCGGCGTCCAGCGGCTGGTCCACCGTGCCGCGCACAGTAAAGACTGCCCCGGCCACGGTCGCCTCCACTTCCACGGGATACGCCGGGCCATTGGCAAGCAGCGCCGCGATGCCGCCGACGGAACCCTTGACCGCGACGGACGCGCCGGCGTACTGGCCCTGGACGTTGAAACGGATCGGCGCGCCGGCGGTGGGCGCCTCGAGCGTCGCCATATCGAGCGTGAAACGCGTGGTCTCGCCGGTCGCGCCGTCGCGGTACGTGAAGAGGTAGGGCCTCAGAGTCAGGCTGTCGATTTCCAGCCGCGACAACCAGGCGGGCAGCGTCCCGCTGCTGGCCCCCATGACCCAGTTGCCGTTGCCCTGCGCATCCGTTTCGAGCAGCAGGCTCGCGTCGGACACGGCGATGCGATTGACGCGCACCTGTCCGGACAGCAGTGCAGCGACGCCGATGTCCGCGCGCACCCGGTCGATGGACGCCATCACCGGCTGCGAACCCCAGGCGGCGTTGGCGAAGCGCAGGTCCGAGACGATCAGCGCCGGCCGCGGCAGCAGCTTGATCTCGACCTCGCCGAAGGTCAGCTCGCGCCCGGTGTCGTTCTTGATCCTGGCGGCCAGCGTGGTCGCCACCGTGCGAGGATCCAGCGTGGACACCGCAATGAAGAGCGCGACGCCCAGGAGAACCACCACCGCGCCCACCGCCACCAGCACTCGTTTCAGTCGCAACGCATCAACTCCGGTTGGCGCGCAGCATGCGCTCGCGCAGGGTATCGTATATCGGCGGGCTGCCGAGCAGCGCGGGCACGATCAGCGCGCCCGCGCAGGCGGCCAGCATGGGCACGATCGCGGCGGTGGTCGCCGTCATCTCCACCACGAGGATCAGGCCCGTCAGCGGGGCGCGCACCACCGCCGTGAAAAAAGACGCCATGCCGGCGACGGCGAACATCATGGGCTGCGGGACCAGCGCGGGCAGCAGCGCGTGCGCAACGCCACCGAACAGGGCGCCAAACGCCGCCCCGACCAGCAGAAGCGGGGAAAACAGCCCGCCCGGCGTGCCCGCCGCGTACGACAGCGGTCCCAGCACCCAGCGCACGGCGAAGATGAGCGCGAGTCCAAGCCAGGTGAACTGCCCGGAGAGTACGTCCTGCACGAGCGTCTCGCC
This sequence comes from Burkholderiales bacterium, assembly GCA_050741255.1. GTDB lineage: Bacteria > Pseudomonadota > Gammaproteobacteria > Burkholderiales > SG8-41 > CAZXNF01. The sequence continues at coordinate 18,255 of JBOIEQ010000005.1, forward strand.
GCCACCGACGACGGCGGGTTCAAACCAGGCGACGAGCCCCACCAGGGCGCCGATCGCGGCGGCACGTGCCTCGACTGGAACGGCGGGAAACCGCGCGAACAGGTCGAGCCCGCGCAGGGTGGCGTGGTTGTACGCGGCGCCGAGCACGCCGAGCGTCGCGCCGAACGCGAGGTAGAGGCCGAACGCCCAGAACGGCGCATCGTACAGCCCGCCGATGGCGAATTCGACCGGATCGCCGAGCAGCACGCGCAGCACCAGCACGCCCCCGGCGCAGGCGGTGAGCGTCGCCACCATCAGGCGCAGCGTGAAATGCCGGCTCAATTCCTCGAACACGAAGACCGCGCCGCCGAACGGCGCATTGAAGGCGACCGCGAGGCCGGCGCCGGCGGCCGCGCTCTGCAGGGTGCGCACGTCCGCCGGCGCGCCCCGTTGCCCCAGCGCGGCACCGATGGTCGCGCCCATCTGCACCGTCGGGCCCTCGCGGCCGAGCGCCAGACCCGAGCCGATCGCAAGCGCGCCGCCCACGAACTTGACCGGCAGCACCGCCGCCGGCGCGGGCTCGGCCTCGCCGCGCATGACGGCCTCGACGTGCTGCACGCCGCTGCCGCCGGCAACCGGTGCGTAGCGCTTCACCATCCAGCGCGCGAGTGCGACCAGCACCGCGGCGATCAAAACGGGAATCAGCCAGCCGATGCCCGGCCATTGCCGCGCCCAGGCGACGAGCACGCCGCGAAAGTGGTCCGCTTCCAGCAGCACGGCACGGAAGGCCGTGCCGACCAGGCCCGTCAGGAGGCCGGCCGCCAGCGCCGTGCCGGCCAGGCGCAGCAACGCGCCGCAGGCCGGCGCTTCTTCCTCTGCGGCGGCCGGTACTGCGCTGCGGGGGGACGGTTCCAAAATGGCGGTCGCGTGGTCGCGTAATTGTTTTCGCAGTTACAGCGCGTCGTTGATGGAGACGCCGATGCCGATGGTCTTCTGGTTCCAGTTGTAGTCGATCAGGCTTTCCCCATATCCGGCGAACCCCTGCACGTAGGCGCGGAACGGGCCGAACAGTTTGGGTGAAGTCCACGAGAACTGCGCGGCGCCCTTGCCATGATTCAGGTTGCCGCGGGCCATGAGGTTGAAGCTGTGGCCCTCCCATTTGTAGATGCCGGTGAGGCTGCCGTGGCCCAGGTAGTCGGTGATGTTCGGGTTGTCGTCCAGGTTGAACGCGTACCAGGCCTTGGCGAGCAGCGCGAAGTTACCGCGCTCGACACCGGCCTCGACGAACACGCGGTCCCAGCTCCGCGACAGGAGATCGGCGCGACCATTCGACTGGTGGTTGTAGCCGGCGTTGAGCAGGCGCCAGTGCATGCCGCCGATCTCGATGTCCGGCCGGTAGCTGACGAAGGCTTCCGGCATGTAGTTGTTGTCGCGGAAGGGTTTCGAGATGTCGCTGTTGTACAACTGCCACTGGCTCTGCTGGGTGTAGGCGAGCCACACGCCCCATTGCCGGTCGTCGGTCGTCCACACGCGCGCCTTGGCGCTGATCTGGAACTTGGCTTCGGTCTTGTCGCCATCGGGGATCGGCTCGCCGAGCGCCGCGAAGTACGGCACGAAGGGCGCGTTGTTGACGCGGCTCGTCTGGCGCGCGAACAGCAGGTAGTTCTGGTTGTACGAGTCGATGATGTAGCGGGACGAATCCGGATCGAAGCCCCACGCGGTGTCGATCAGCGAGCCTGTCCCGCGTTTGGGCGCGGCGGCCTGCGTGCCGGCCACCGGCGGATCGGCGGTGATGCTCGGGAACACACCGGACTGCGCGGGTGCCGACGGCTGCGCGGCGACCGCTGCCGGCTTGCCCGCCGCCGGCGCCGCGACGGCACTGCGGCCACTCGCGCGGTCATAACAGGCGAGCCGCTGGCTGTCGGCCGCAATCGCTGCGCAATCGGCAATCGCGGAGGCCAGGGTCTGCGCATGCGCGGCGCCAGCCGTGAGGGCCAGCATCAACACCATGATCAGCGCATGCAATCGTGTTCTCATCTTCAATTCTCCAGGTCGTACATCCGCGGCGGTTTCGTCGGTCCGCAGCTTGTTTTCGTTGTTATTTCGACACCAGACGGTACAGTATAATGTTGCGACGCGTCATGCAACGCGATGCGCGACGCGAGTTGACTTGGCGCGCTCAGCTCCATTCACGACTCACGATTGCAGGGACGAGACATCATGCGGCTGGTCTACATCGCGCTCATCGTCGTCTTCACGGGCCTCGTGGTGCTGTTCAAGTTCCAGAATCTCCAGGCGGTGACGATTTCGCTCTTCGGCATGAGCGTGACGCTGCCCGCCGCCCTCCTCGTCTTCCTGATCTACCTGCTGGGCATGTTCACCGGCGGCTGCCTGCTCGCCCTGCTGCGCACCTGGATCCGCGGCGCGATGCGCAAGACCGCCTGACCCTCGCCCCGCACCTTTCATTTCCGGCGACGGCATCCGCCGCCGCCCCACGCAAGGAGAAGGCTCATGAGCAATTTCTGGGACATCGTCTGGCTGATCGTTTCGACTTTCATTTTTTTCGCGTATCTCATGGTGATGTTCCACATCGTCTTTGACCTGTTCCGGGACCAGGAAGTGGGCGGCGGCACCAAGGCGCTGTGGATCGCGGGTCTCATTTTCCTGCCCTTCCTGACCGCGTTGATCTACATCGTCGCCCGCGGCCCGGGCATGGCGCAGCGGCAGCAAGCCGCCGCGCAGCGCATGAAGTCCGACGCGGACGCCTACATCAAGCAGGTGGCCGGTAAATCGCCCGCCGAGCAGATCACCGAAGCGAAGGCGCTGCTCGACGCCGGCACCATCAGCGCCGACGAGTTTGCGAAGCTGAAAGCCAAGGCGCTGGCGTGACCACGAAAAGGCCCGCGGCGGGCGGCACGGACTCTCCACGCGAGACCGTGCTGGTCGATCTCGCCCTCCAGGGTGGCGGCGCGCACGGCGCGTTCACGTGGGGCGTGCTCGACCGGCTGCTGGAGGTGCCGTGGCTGGACCTGGACGGCGTATCCGGCACCTCGGCCGGCGCAATGAACGCGGTGGTCATGGCTGATGGACTGGTTAAAGGTGGCCGTGCCGGCGCCAAGGCCGCGCTCGAACAATTCTGGCGGAAGATTTCCGACGCCGCGCGCTTCAGCCCCATCCAGCGCGGGCCGCTCGAAATTCTGACCGGCAACTGGACGCTCGACTACTCGCCGCTGTTCGTGATGGCAGACCTCGCCGCGAAGGTCTTCTCGCCCTACAGCATGAATTTCGGCGGCGGCAATCCGCTGCGCGACATCCTGGTCGAATCCATCGACTTTCCCGCGCTGACCTCGTCGCGGATCAAGCTCTTCATCACGGCCACCAACGTGCGCACGGGCCGTGGCCGCATCTTCCGCAATGCCGACCTGACGCCCGACGTGCTGATCGCGTCGGCGTGCCTGCCCACGATGTTCCAGGCGGCGGAAATCGACGGCGATCCGTACTGGGACGGCGGCTACAGCGGCAACCCGACGATCTCGCCGCTGGTGCGCGAATGCAAGTCGACGGACACGATCCTGGTGCAGATCAATCCGATCGAGCGCCCCGGCACGCCGCGCACCGCGAACGAGATCAACAATCGCCTGAATGAAATCTCCTTCAATGCGCCGCTGATGAAGGAACTGCGCATGTGCGCGCTGCTGCGCAAGGTGGCCGACCCCGGCGACACCGAGGGCCGGCTGTGGGCCAACATGCGCATCCACCGCATCACCAGCGACGAGATGCTCGAACTGGGCTATTCATCCAAGCTCCTCGCGGAATGGGCCTTCTTCTGCAAGCTGCGGGACGCGGGACGTGTCGCGGCGGACGCATTCCTCGCCGCACATGGGACTGACGTGGGTGTGCGCTCCACGCTCGATCTCGACACCCTGCTCGAGGAAAGCTGATGGGCCTGCTCGGCATCCTGCTCGGCCTCGGCCTGCTCGTCTGGTTGTCGTTCCGCGGCTGGAGCGTGCTGCTGCTCGCGCCGGTGGCCGGACTGATCGCCGCGCTCGCCGCGGGCGAACCGCTCCTTGCGCACTGGACGCAGACATTCATGGGCTCCGCCGCCGGGTTCCTCGCGCAGTTCTTTCCGCTGTTCCTGCTCGGCGCGCTGTTCGGCAAGCTGATGGAGGACAGTGGGTCGGTCACGGCAATCGCGCAGTTCATGACCGAAAAACTGGGCGCCCAACGCGCGATCCTCGCCGTGGTGCTGGCCGGCGCGCTGGTCACCTATGGCGGCGTCAGCCTGTTCGTCGCCTTCTTCGTGCTGGGCCCCATGGCGCAGGCCATGTTCCGCGCGGCCGACATCCCGAACCGCCTGATGCCGGCGACCATCGCGCTCGGCACCTCGACGTTCACGATGTCCGCCCTGCCGGGCACGCCGGCCATCCAGAACGCGATACCCATGCCGTTTTTCGGCACCACGCCCTTTGCCGCCCCCGGGCTGGGCGTCATCGCCGCGATCATCATGGCGAGTTTCGGCCTCTGGTGGCTGTCGCGGGCAGAGGCCGCAGCGCGGCGCGCCGGCGAAGGCTACGGCGTCGCGGCCGTGGCGTCCGATGCCGCCGCCGACGATCCCCTGATCCGCGAACGCGCGACGACCGCCGGGGCGTTCGACCCGGCCGAGGCCCGGCACGGCCATCAGAGCGTGCAGTTGCCCGGCATCTTCCTCGCGATTCTGCCGCTGGCCGTGGTCGTGCTGGTCAATCTGATGATGTCGCTGGCAGTGCTGCCGCGCATCGACACCGGCTTCCTCGCCGACGAACGCTGGGGCGGCCTGCAGCTCACCGCGGTCAGCGGCGTGTGGTCGGTGATCGTGGCGCTCGCCACGGCGATCGTCGTGCTGGTCGCGTGCAACTACCGCCGGCTGCCCGCCCTGCGCGCCACCGTCGACGCGGGCGCCAACGCCTCCGTGCTGCCGGTGCTGAGTGTCGCAAGTCTCGTCGGCTTCGGCGCGGTCGTCGCGGCGATGCCGGCCTTCGAACTGGTGCGCGACTGGGTGTTGTCGATCGGCGGCGGCCCGCTGGTCTCGCTGGCGGTGGCCACCAACATCCTGGCGGCGTTGACGGGTTCCGCCTCGGGCGGGCTGACCATCGCGCTGGATGCGCTGGGCAGCACCTATATGCAGATCGCCGCGGCGCAGGGCATCGATCCCGCGCTGCTGCACCGCGTCGCGGTGATGTCGGCCGGCACGCTCGACAGCCTGCCGCACAATGGCGCGGTGGTGACCCTGCTCGCCGTCTGCGGCTCGACGCACAAGGACAGCTACGTCCACATCGTCATGGCCGGCATCGTCGGCCCCATCCTCGCGCTCGTCGCGGTAATCGTGCTCGGCTCGCTGTTCGGATCGTTCTGATGGTGAAGCGAGGCCTGAACGCCATTGCAGCGACCTGGCTGGCCGGTCTGCTTCTGCTGCTGCCGCTCGCGCTCACGCTGGCGGTGCTCGGCTGGCTGCTCTCCCTCATCAACCAACTGGTCGGTCCCGGCAGTTTCGTCGGCGGACTGTTCGCGAAACTCGGCTATCCGTTTTCCAGCAACCCCATGCTGGCCTACGTCTTCGGCACCCTCGTGCTGATCGCCGCGATCTACCTGCTGGGACTCGTGGCGCAGGCGGGACTGCGACGTCCGCTGCAGTCGCTGGCGGACCGCACGGTGCGCCGCATACCGGTCTTGGGCAGCCTCTACAACCTCGCCGACCGCTTCGTCGGCATCCTCGACCAGAAACAGAGCGCGGACATCGGCGCCATGCGCCCCGTGTGGTGCTTCTTTGGCGGCGACGGCGTGGCCACGCTGGCGCTGGCGCCGAGCGCGACGCCGGTCGAGATCGAAGGACGCCAGTACTACGCCGTGCTGATCCCGACGGCGCCCGTGCCTTTCGGCGGCGCGCTGCTCTACGTGCCGGCCGAGTGGGTGAAACCGGCGGAGATCGGCGTCGACAAGCTGACGGCGGTCTACGTGTCGATGGGCATCACGCCGCCGACGGCCGATCCGGCGAAAGCGGGCGATCCCTCGCGGCCCCCGACGGCTGCCTGAGGCGATGGCGCCCGCTACAATGGCGCCGCTATCAACGAACACGGCGAGGAACACCCCATGAAAACCGGTTATGGATGGACAGGATTTTGCGCGGCGGCGTTCCTGGCCGCGGTCAGCGGCGCCGCGGGCGCGCAATCGAGCGTGCAGTACGGCCGGATCACGGCCGTCACCATGGTCACGCAGGACAGCACGCGCGCTCAGACCGGCGGCGCGCTGGTCGGCGGGGCGCTTGGGATCGCGTCGGGTTCGGGACAATCGGGCAGCAACCGGGCACTGCGCGGCGTGGCGGGCGGCTTCGCCGGCCAGCAGGTCGGCCGCATCGCGAGCCAGCGTCAGGCCTTCGAATACACCATCCTCGTCGGCGGCACGAGCACGGTACGCATGGTGACGGACGAGGCCGGAATGCGGGTCGGCGACTGCGTGGCCGTGGAGCGCGGCAGCTTCAACAACCTGCGGCTCGTCGACGACGCACGCTGCACCCCGCGGCCACGGCCCGCGTCAGCACCGACGACGCCCGCGCCGGCGGCACCGGCCGCGCCGACCCAGGCGGCGGTGCGCGAAGCCAATGCCTGCGTGCAGGCCAAGGAGCAGTTGCTGAAGGCGGAAACGGAACAGGCGTTCGACTTCGCCGAGCGGCGGGTGCGCCTGCTCTGCGCGGACTGACCGGCCACAAATGAAAGCGCGCTGGATGGTCCTCCCGCGCGCCACGTTCATCTGCGCCTGCCTTGCCCTCGGCGCGTGCGGCACGCTGCCGCGCAACGCGGTGCCACTGGAGCACATGCCGGAAGCGGTGATTCCCGGCATGCCCGACGCGCGGTCGTGGGTCGGGCGGCCCGGCGCGGCGCTCGCGCGCGACCTTGACGCGTCCTTCGACCAGGAAACGCCCGCGGAATTTCCGCGGGCGGCGGACGGCACGGTGTACTACGCGCACCTCGCGCTGTCCGGCGGCGGGCCGAACGGCGCCTTCGGCGCGGGCCTCTTGAACGGCTGGAGCGCGCAGGGCACGCGGCCGGTGTTCAAAATCGTCACCGGCGTGTCCACCGGCGCGCTGATGGCCCCGTTCGCCTTCCTCGGTCCCACGTACAACGAGGCGCTGCGCGAGTTCTACACGACGACGGCCACGCGCAACATCGTGCAGCGGCTGTCGATCATCCCGGCGCTGCTGGCCGGCGAATCGCTCACCGACTCCGGCCCGCTTTCTGCGCTGATCGACCGGCACGTCGACGCCGGGTTTCTCGCACAGGTCGCGCAAGCGCACGAGCGGGGGCGGCGGCTCTACATCGCCACCGTGGACCTGGACGCGCAGCGCTTCGTGGTCTGGAACATGGGCCTGATCGCGGCGAGCGGCCAGCCGGAAGCGCTGGCACTGTTCCGCAAGGTAATGCTGGCCTCGGCGTCGGTGCCGATCGTGATGCCGCCGGTTTTCTTTGACGTCGAGGCCGGCGGCGGGCGCTACGCCGAGATGCACGTGGACGGCGCCGTCGCCGCCAGCGTGTTTTTCAGCGGCGGGGTCTTCGGTCCGGACCTCATCCGCGAGCGGGGCGGCCGCGGACGCTCGCGCGAGGATGTTTTCGTCATCCACAACGGCCAGCTGCGGCCGGTGCCGGAGGAAGTCCGGCGCTCGCTCGGCAGCATCTCCGCGCGCACGCTCAACGCGTCGAGCCGCGCCGCGATGGTCGGCAGCCTGTTCCGCATTTACGGCTTCGCCCGCGAAGCGCAGGCGGGCTTCCACTGGGTCACGATTCCCGACGGCATCGAGATCGAAGGCACGGAGACCTTCGACCCGGTGCGGATGCGCGCGCTGTACGAAGCCGGTTACGACTACGCCCGCAAGGGGCCGGTATGGACCCGGCAGCCGCCGGGGTTCCAGTTCGGCGAACCCTGAAGCCGCCGCGCGCGGATCAGGACGCCGCCATCGCCGCCCCGAACAGCAGCGCCAGGACCAGCAGGGACAGGCCGGCGACCGGCCACTGTCGCAGTACGCCGTCCATCCGCACGCACAGGCCGCCGACCGCCAGTGCCGCGCGCCGCAGCGGGTTGATCGCCGCGCCCGCCCCGTCCGAACCGTGCGTGCCGAGCCCCCACGCGAGCGCGCAGCCGCCCAGCACGACCAGCAGCAGCGACGCGAGCTCCCCCGGCGCGAACGGGTTCGACAGCAGGCTGCGCGGCAGCGGTCCGAACGCGGCGCCCGCGAGCAACAGCGAACACAGGGCCAGCATCAGCGTGGCAGCCTGCTGCAGGCGCGGCACCGGTTTCTGCAGCACGACCGGGCTCGCCGGTCGCCGCAGCGCGTGCACGAGCACCAGCACGACGTAGCCGCAGGTCAACACGCCGCCGCCCTGCAGCACGAGCGCCAGCCAGGCCTGGCCCGTACCGTCCGCGGCGTCCAGCAACAGCTTCTTCGCAAGATAGGCGCCGCTCGGGAGTACCCCCATCAGCGCGACGCCACCCAGCGCGAACGCCAGCACGCTGATCGGCAATATCCGCGCGACCCCGGCCAGTCCCGTGATGCGGTCATGGCCCAGCGCCAGGTAGATAGAACCGGCCGCCATGAACATCGCGGCCTTCGCCGTCGCATGCGAGACCGCCTGCAGCAGGCCGCCGGCCAGTGCGCCGCCCGGCTCGAGCTGCCCGGTCGCCGGGTCGAACGCGAGCGGAAACATGAGGAACAGATAGCCGATCTGCGCGAGCGTCGAATAGGCGATCAGGAGCTTCAGGCGCGCCTGCCGCAGTGCGACGATGCTGCCGACCACGATGGCCGCCGCCCCCAGCGCGCCGAGCAGTTGCGCCGCGGGGAGCGTGATCACACCCGGCATCACGTCGAACCAGAGCCGCACGACCAGGAACCAGGAACCCTTCACCACCAGCGCCGAGAGCACCGCGCTCGCCGCGGCCGGCGCGCCGGCGTGCGCGGGCGGCAGCCAGAGGTGCAGCGGGAACAGCGCCGTTTTCGCGAGCAAGCCCACCGTCATCAGCGCCGCCGCGGCCCACGCCACGGGTTCCGGCCGCACCCGCGCCGCCAGCAGCGCGATGTCCAGCGTCCCGTACGCGCCGTACAGCAGCACTGCGCCGAGCAGGTAGAACACGGAGCCGAGCAGCGCGTACAGCAGGTAGCGCAGCGCCGCGCGCAGCGTTTCGCCGCGGCCGTCGAGGCAGACCAGCGCGACGCCGGCGAACGTCAGCAGTTCCAGCGCGACGTACAGCGTGAACAGGTCGCCGCTCACGAACACCAGGTTGAGCGAGCCCCACACCGCGAGCAGCAGCAGCCAGAACGTGAACGGCGCGCGCGCTTCCCGCATCCCGGCCGGCGTGGCGAAATCGGCGCGCGCGTACGCGCCGATGCCGCAGATCACCACCGCGACGGCGAGCAGCATGACGACCGAGAGGCCGTCCGCGCGCAGAGCGATGCCGAGCGGCGGCGCCCAGCCGCCGAGCAGATAGACCAGGGCGCCGCCCGCGCGCATCCAGCCGTCGGCAATGGCGAGCGCGAGGACCAGCCCGGCGAGGAGCGTCGCCAGCGCGATGCGCTCCGCATGGCGCCCGCCGAGCACGAGCCCGGCCAGCACACCCGCGAACGGCATCAGCACCGCCAGGACGAGCAACAGGCCGCCGGAGGTCGTCATGGTCTGGCCCGGCAGTTACGCGTCGGCGGCATCGGCTTCCGGTGCGGGGGGCGCATCGTTGGCGAGCGTCGCCGACCCCGTCACCTCGAACAGCCGCAGCAGCAGCGCGACCGCGAGCGCCGTCGCGGAAAACGCCACGACAAGACCGGTGATGAGCAGCGCCTGCGGCACGGGGTCCCCGCCCCAGCCGAGCGCCGCGCCGCGGTGCGCGATGGCGCCGAACAGCACGAACACGCCGTTGCCGATCACGTTGAACGCGAGAATTCTGCGCAGCGGCTGCGGGTTCACGATGAGCGCGTAGAGGCCGAGGCCGACCAGCGCCGCCGCGCACAGCCCGAACAGCGTGGCCGCGTCCGTCATCGCGGCGCCCGGCCCGGCGCGCCGGCCATGATCAACGCGAGGGTCAGCGCGAGCGAGGGCAACAGGGCCCACTCGATGACCTTGATCAGCGGCTTCGCCAGACCCTCGGGATAGGCGAGAAACGCGTCCGCCACCACCACGCCGGCGGCGCCGACCGCGATGAACACGAGCGGCCCGGCCACCAGCACGACCCGCAGCCAGGTCCGGCTGACCGGCGGCGCATCGGTAAGGCCGGCCATCACCGCCAGCAACCACATCGCCGCGAGGATGGTGGCGCCCTGGAACTTGCCGCCGGGGAGTTCCGCGCCGATCCAGAAAATGTAGATCCCGACGACGAAGCCGATCGGCGGCAACACCCGCGCCAGCCAGGCAAGGATCCCGTCGGGATCGGCACGGTGCAGCACGCCCGGGCGCCCGCCCCACGCGCCGTCGGGCGCATTTGACATCGCTCGGTCCGGCGCCAGCGACCACACCCCGATCAGCGCGAGCAGCACGACGATCGCCTCGAGCAGCGTATCCATCGCCCGGAAGGCGAGCAGCACCGCGGTGATCGGATTGCCGACGCCGGTCGCGGCGATACTGGCGGCCGTTTCGGGTGCCAGCGTGGGCGCGGGATCGGGCAGCGCGAGTACCGCGATGGCGAGGACCGCCGTCACGCACACCGCCGCCAGGGCCGCGGCGAGCCGCACCGGCACGCCCGGACGTTCGGCGTGCGCGGCGGCTTCGGTCTTGCGCAAGCGGGCCGCCGCGCGGATCAACAGCACGCCGGTCAGTCCGCTGCCGAGCGCCGCCTCGGTCAGCGCGATGTCGATGCCCTGCAACTGCACCCAGACCAGCGTGAGCAGCAAGCCGTAGGCGACGAAGCCGGCGATCGCGGCGAAGGTATCGCGCGCGACGACCGTCCACACCGCCAGCGCGAGGATCAGGAGGGCGAGCCCGAGGTTGAGCGCGTCCATCATGCGGGCGGGCCTGCGCGCCGCGCGGCGCGCGCGATGAGCTGGGAGACCGCCGCGCCGGCGAGCAGCGTGAGCAGCCAGATGGCCGCCAGCTTGAGCCCCGCCGGCACGCTGTCCACCTGCGGCAGGAGGCCCAGCACCACCAGCCCGAGTCCCAGGTTGTCGGCCTTGGTCAACGCGTGCAGACGAGTGAGCGCGTCGGGGAAGCGCAGCAGCCCGACGGTGCCGGCAAGGAAGAACACCGCGCCGGCGGACACCGCGACAATGGAGAAGAGGTCGAGGACGAGGCTCATCGGCGATCCGTGACTTCGGCCTCGGTGTCTTCCGCGGATGCGCCGTACACGCTCTTGAAGAACGCGACGGAGGCAAACGCCGCGAGCAGCGCGATCGTCAGCGCCACGTCCACCGCACCCTCCATGCCGGTGGCCGCGCCCAGCAGCAGCAACGCCCCGACCCCGCCGGTGCCCAGCAGTTGCGCGGCCATCATGCGGTCGGCGTCGCCCGGTCCGCGCAGGATGCGGACGAGCCCCACTGCGACCGTCACCAATACGAATCCCGCCGCGGCCAGCAGAAACTCAGCCATGCGGCCGCCCCGGCACGAACACGTTCGCGTACTCGCGTTCCGCGGCCTGCAGTTGCTCCAGGACCGGTTGCCCGGTGTCCAGGCAGTGATAGGTGATGCCCGTCTCGTCGTCGGCGACGGGCACCGTGCCGGGCAGCAGGCTCGTGACCGAGGCGAAGGCGTTGCGTGCGAAGCCCCGCGGCAGCCCCGTCGGGTACGTCACGAAACCGGGCTTGAGCGGCAGGCGCGGATCGAAGGCGCGGCGCGCCACATCGATGCCGGCCAGCACGGATTGCCACAGGAAGCGCGGCAGACGCGCCAGCAGCGCGCCGAAGCGCACGCGCCCCGACGCCGGCGGCAGCAGCCGGAGGCTGACCCAGGTCGCGACAGCCGCGGCGAACGCGCCGACCACCAGATCGACCGGCTTCGCGCTCGGCAGCAGGACGAGCCAGAAGCCGAAAAACAGCGCGCCTCGCGACACTGCCGCACGGGTCATGGCGCGGGCACCCCCGACACGCTGACGTCCATTTCGCTCAGGCGATCGTAGAGCCGCGCTTCGGCGCGGATCGGCCACCAGCCGTACAGAAAGATTTCGAGCGGCCGCCACAGCGCGACCCAGCCGCCGATGACGAAGCTTTCCTTCACCACCCAGCCGTAGCTTTCCCTGCCGATCAGGCCGGCGATGAATTCGCCCAGCAGGATCGCCAGCGCAAGGAACGCGAGGCCGATCACCAGGCTGATGCGGCCGGTCCGCAGCAACTGCCGCAGCCGCCGGCGGGTGCTGACCGCGCACTGGCGGAAATATTCGTGGAAGGCATCCCGCAGCAGACCGGCATCGTCCGCAGTCGCGGCCTCGCGGCTCAGCCGGACGGCAAGGCCCAGCGGCTGGCCGGCGCGGGTTTCGCCGGCCCATTCGACGATGTACGCCTCCGCGTTGGGATCGATGTCCCGCTCGCGAAACGGCGCGGGATCCATCGCGTTGAACAACTGCTTCATTTCGCCGACGTGCAGCTCCAGCACCGCACGGTCAGCGTTAGTGGCGGGCATGTGCTCCCCCGCGCGCGGTCAGGCGGGCCCGGTCGCCACGGCGGCCGGCGGGGATTTCTCGTTGCCGAACACCGCCATGTACACCGTGGGCAGCAAGACCAGCGTCAGCAGCGTGGCCACCATCAGCCCGCCCATGATGGCGAAGGCCATCGGGCCCCAGAACACGGTGGGCGCGATCGGGATCAGGCCGAGTACGGTGGACAGCGCCGTGAGCATCATCGGCCGCAGACGATTGGTGGCCGAGCCCACGACCGCATCGCGCACGCTGCGGCCATTCGCGCGCTCCTCCTCGATCGAGACGATCAGGATCACCGCGTTCTTGGCGATCATGCCGAGCAGCGCCAGGATGCCGAGGATGGCGACGAAACCGAGCGGGCGGTTGAACACCAGCAGCGCCATCACCACGCCGATCAATCCCAGCGGCATGATCGCCACCACCATGACCAGACGGCGGAAGCTGACCAGCATGACCATCATCGCCAGCAGCATCAGCACGATCATCAAGGGCACCACCGCGAACACCGAGGCCTGCGAGATCTGGCTTTCCTCGAACAGCCCCCCGGTCGCGACCTGGTAGGGCTTGGGCAGCTTGGCGCCGAACTCGGCCACCTTCGGCGCCAGCGCGCCGACGACGGCATCCGGCAGAACCCCCGGGATGACGTCCGCGCGCACCGTGAGCGTCGGCACGCGGTCGCGCCGCCACACCAGCGGAAACTCCTGGTCTTCCACGAAGGTCGCAAACTGCCGCAACGACACCATCCGCCCGCTCGGTGTGGGCACCTGCAACGAACTCAGGGTCTCGAACGAGACCCGCTGATCGTCGGTCGCGCGGGCCACCACGTTGATGAGGTAGATGTCGTCGCGGAGCTGGGTCACGGCGGACCCGGCAACCGAGGCGTTGAGCACCGCGGCGAGCGACCGCGAGCTGACGCCCAGGCGCCGCGCCTCATCCTGGTCGATCTGCACCCGCACCTGGCGCGCCGGCTCCATCCAGTCGTAGTGGATGTGGCGCGTCCGCGGGTCCGAGGCCAGCACCTCGGCGAACTGCAGCGCCAGCCGGCGGACCTCGTCCTTGTCCGGGCCCGAGATGCGGTACTGCAGCGGCCAGCCGACCGGCGGCCCGAGTTCCAGCGGCGACACACGGGCGACGACGTCGGGAAACTCCTCGGCCAGCACCTTCTCGAGCTTGACCTGCACCCGCTCGCGCGCTTCCAGGTCCTTGGCAACGATGACGAACTGCCCGAAGAAGGGATTCGCAAGCTGGACGTTGAGGGTGAGGATGAAGCGGATCGCGCCGCGCCCGACATAGCTGCTGAAGTGGTCGACGTCGGGGTCAGTTTTCAGCACCGCTTCCAGCCGCTTGACCTCCTGCTCCGTCGCGTAGATCGACGCGTTCTGCCGCAGCGTCATGTCCACCGTCAGCTCGGGCCGGTCGCTGGCCGGGAAGAACTGCCGCGACACGTGGCTCGCCAGGACCATCGCGGCGACGAAGGCCGCGAGCGTGAGGCCGATGGTGAGCCACTTCATGCGGATCGCGCCCTGCACGAAGCTGCCGTACAGCAGCAGCAGCTTGCCCGGCTTGGCCTCTCCCTGCTGCTTGGGCGCCTTCAGCAGCGCCTTGCCGATCAGCGGCGCGAAGATCACCGCCACCAGCCACGATACGATCAGCGAGATGCCGACCACCGAGAATATCGAGAAGGTGTACTCGCCGGCCGAGCTCTTGGCGAAGCCGATCGGCACGAAGCTGGCGATCGTGACCAGCGTGCCGATCAGCATCGGCGCGGCCAGCGTGCGGTAGGCAAAGGTCGCGGCCTCGTCCGGGCTGTCGCCGGCACCGAGCCGGCGCAGCATCGCATCGACCGTGGTCATCGCGTCGTCGACCAGCAGGGTCAGCGCAATGATCAGCGCGCCCAGCGAGATGCGGTGCAGGTCGATGTTGGCCACGTCCATGACCGCGAAGACGATGGCCAGCGTCAGCGGGATGGCCAGCGCCACCACGGCGCCCGGGCGCACGCCGAGGCTCACGAAACTGCAGGCCAGGATGATGAGGATGGCCTGCCACAAGGAGGTCATGAAATCGTTGATCGCGACGTCGACGGTGACGGCCTGGTCCGCGACCAGCACCGGCTCGATGCCGACCGGAAGATTGGCCTTGATGTCGGCCATCTCCCGGCGGACGTTGGCGCCCAGCGCGAGGATGTCGCCGGCGTCGCGCATCGCGATCGCCAGCCCGATCGCCTGCTGCCCGTTGACGCGGAACATGGGCTGCGGCGGATCGGCGAAGCCGCGCCTGACCGTGGCGATATCGCCGAGGCGGATCACGCGATCGCCCACCACGAAATTGACCGCCTCGATGTCGCGCTCGGTATCGAAGGCGCCGGTGACGCGCAGGAACACCCGCTCCTGGTCGGTCTGGATGACCCCGGCCGGCCGCACGAGGTTCTGCGCCTGCAGGGTGCCGACGATCGTCGGGTAGTCGAGGCGCAGCCCCGCCAGGCGCTTGGCGTTGAATTCGATGAACACCTGCTCGTCCTGCGCGCCCAGCACCTCGATCTTGGAAACGTCGGGCACCTGCAGGAGGCGCGAACGCGCCGCCTCGACGTAATCGCGCAACTCGCGAAAGTTGAAGCCGTCGGCGGTGAACGCGTAGATGATGCCGAAGGTATCGCCGAAATCGTCGTTGAAACCCGGGCCGACGACGCCGGCGGGCAGCGTGCCGCGCATGTCGCCGATGTTCTTCCTGACCTGGTACCAGACATCCGGGACTTCCGCAGGCGGCGTGGACTGCTTGAGATCCACGAAGATCGTGGTCTGCCCCGCCGTCGTGTAGCTGCGAATGCGGTCGAGGTGACGCGTCTCCTGCAAGGTGCGCTCCAGGCGCTCGGTGACCTGCTTCAGCGTTTCCTCGACCGTCGCGCCCGGCCAGGCCGCCGCCACGATCATGGTGCGGAAGGTGAACGCCGGATCCTCGCCGCGCCCGAGCCGCAGGAACGACAGGGTGCCCGCGACCACCGCCACGATCATCAGGAAAAAGATCAGCGAGCGCCGCTTGAGCGCCCACTCCGACAGATTGGGACCGATCACTGCTTGCTTTCCGGGAACCGGACCTTCTGGCCGGGCCGCAACGCCTGAGCGCCGGCGGTCACGACGATGTCACCGGGATTCAGGCCGGAAGCCACGGCCACCGTGCTGGCGGTGGATTCCCCGACGCTGATCGCGCGGCTGGAAACGGTCATCGCCTTGGGATCGACCACCCAGACGGCGGTTTGCCGGTCGGAACGGACCAGCGCCGACGCCGGGATCGAAACACCCGAGGCGGTTTCGAGCTTCACGCGGCCGGTCACGGTGCTGCCGAGCCGCATCGCGGCGGGCGGCTTCGTAAGACCGACCCTGACCCTGAACGTGCCGGTCACCGGATCGGCGCGGGGCGACACCTCGCGCACCCGGCCCATGGCGCTGGCGGCCGCGTTCATGCTGAGCGTCACCGTGACGTCGGCGTTGGCCGGCACGCTGTCCTTGATCTGGGCCGGCACGTCGAACACCGCATCGCGGCCGCTTTCCGTGGCGAGCTGGACGATCATGCGGCCGCCCTGCACCACTTCGCCGGGCTCCGCCCCCACCGCCGTCACCACGCCTCCCACGTCGGCGGACAATCGCGTGTAACCGAGACGGTTCTGCGCGATGTTCAGCTGGGCCTGGGCGGAATCGACCTGGGCCCGCGCGGTACGTTCGACCTGCGTGATCTGGTCGAAGGCGGCCTGCGAGATGAAGTTCTGCGCCAGCAAGCGCTTGTTGCGTTCGAGATTGTTGCGGGCTTCAGTCAACTGCCCTTGCGCGGCCGACAGCTGCGCGCGCGCCGACGTGACGCTGTTCTGCTCGTTCTCGGGATTGAGCGTGGCGACCAGCTGGCCCGCGCGCACCGTATCGCCCACGTTGACCGACCGGGTCACCATGCGTCCATCGACCCGGAAGGACAGGTTGACGTCGGTCTGCGACTGGACGGTGCCGGTGAGCGAGGCGGTCTCGCCGCCCACCCGCGTCTCGATGGTCACGACGCGGACCGGGCGCACTTCCGGCGCGGGCGGTTCCGCTGCGGGGCCGCAGGCCGCCAGCAAGGCGAGCGTTGCGAGCAGCACACCGGTGGTGCCGGGCGATTCGATGAGACGCGCGGCGACGGGCTTCGGGGACACGATCAACTCCCTGTTGATTGTTTTCTTGGGGGTATTGTCTCCGCTGCGATGCCGCAACGCAACGGGCAATGGACTGAAACAAACACACCCGCGCACCCGCAACCGTTCTCCGTTACGTCACAAGCATATTTCTATCGCAGCGCACACAAGAAATATCCGCGCGCATCGTACGCCGCTCGCAGTACAATCGCGCCAACAACGATAAAATCGCCTTAAATTGCCTCCCTGCCTGTCGCCAACGGGCAGAGGCGCCAGGAGTGGATCCGTCATGTATACGCCGCTGCCCGAAGACGACCAGCCGTACCTGGTCTCGACCGGCCACCTCCCCCAACTGCAGCAGGTGGAAGCGCTGGTCCGCGCCGCCTACGAGCGCTACAAGGGACTCGGTGAAGGCAAGGTCGCCGACTACATACCCGCGCTGGCGAAAGTGCCGGCCAAACTCTTTGGCATCAGCGTGGTCGGGGTTCACGGCGGCCACTTCTCGATCGGCGACGCGGAGCACGAGTTCTCGATCCAGAGCGTCTCCAAGCCCTTCGTGTTCGCGCTGGTCTGCGAAGCCATCGGTGCCGAGGAGGCGCGGCGGAAAATCGGCGTGAACGCCACCGGCCTGCCGTTCAATTCCGTCATGGCGGTCGAGCTGAACGCGGAACGCACCATGAATCCGATGGTGAACGCCGGCGCCATCGCCACCACGAGCCTCGTGCCGGGCGATACGGCCGATGCGAAGTGGAAGTTCATCCAGGACGGGCTGTCGAAATTCGCCGGCCGCGCGCTCGCGCTCGACACCGAGATCTACGAATCGGAAGCCGCCACCAACCTGCGCAACCGCGGCATCGCCAAACTGCTTGAAGGCTACGAGCGCATGTACTTCGATGCGCTCGCCGCCACCGATGTCTACACGAAGCAGTGTTCGCTCAAGGTGAGCGCGAAGGATCTCGCCGTCATGGGCGCGACGCTGGCCGACGGCGGCGTCAATCCGCTGACGAAGAAACGCGTCGTTTCCGCCGAAGTGGCAAAACGACTGCTCGCGGCGATGGCGACCGCGGGCCTGTACGAGCGCTCCGGCGACTGGCTGTTCGAGATCGGCCTGCCCGGCAAAAGCGGCGTCGGCGGCGGCATCGTGACCATCGCGCCCGGCAAGGGCGGCCTCGGCGTGTTTTCACCGCCACTCGACGAGGCCGGCAACAGCGTGCGCGCGCAGCGCGTGACCAAGTATCTGTCCGAGCACATGGGCCTCAACCTGTTCGCCTCGCAACCCGCGTAAACCCCATCCCCCACTTCACTCAACGATAATAAAACCGCCGGGAGATCCACCATGAACACCGCCACCATGCCGTCCGCAGGCGAAACGAAGGAGTCCTGGGCGCCGATGATCTGTATCGCGCTCGGCCAGGCCTTGATGTCGTTCAACGTGGCCTCGCTGCCGGTGGCGTTGAGCGGCATGGTGAACAGCTTCAACGTGCCGCCGACGACGGTGGCCACGGGCATCGTGATGTATTCGCTGGCGGTCGCCGCCTTCGTGATGCTCGGCGCCAAGCTGAACCAGCGCTTCGGCGCCCTGATCGTCTTCCGCTTCGTGGTGGCGCTGTTCGGCGGCGCACAGGTGCTGATGACCTTCAGTCCCACCGCCAACCTGATGCTGACCGCGCAGTTGCTGTCCGGCATGGCCGGCGCCGCTCTGGTGCCCGCTCTGGTGGCACTGATCGCCAACGAGTACCACGGCAAGCAGCAGGCCACCGCGCTCGGCGCGCTCGGCTCGGCCCGCGCCGGCGCGGGCGTGCTGGCGTTCCTGATCGGCGGCATTCTCGGCACGCAGATCGGCTGGCGGCCGGCGTTCGGCATCCTGATCGCCGTGTCGGCCATCGTGCTGATGTTGAGCTTCAAGCTCAAGCCCACTCCCAGCCGTCCGGAAATCAGGATCGACCTGGTCGGCGTAATCCTCGCGGCAGCCGGCATCGCCTTGTTCGTGTTCGGCTTCAACAACCTCAACCGCTGGGGACTGGGCCTGGCCAACCCGGCCGCGCCGTTCGACGTCCTGGGCGCCTCGCCGGCGCCGTTCATGATCGTGATCGGTGCGGTGCTGCTGCAGGCCTTCGTGTTCTGGACACGCCGCCGCGCGGCGGCCGGCAAAACGCCGCTGGTGGCCCTCGAGGTGCTGCAGTCGCCAACCGAGCGCGCCGCCGTGTATGCCATGTTCGTGGTGGTGGCCTTGGAGGGCGCGCTCAACTTCTCGGTGCCGCTGTACATCCAGATCATCCAGGGCCGCAGTCCAATCGAAACGGCGATTGCGATGTTGCCGTTCAACCTGACGGTGTTCTTCTCGGCCCTGCTGATCGTCAAGTTCTACGACAAGTTCACGCCGCGCCAGATCGGCGTGTTCGGCTTCACGCTGTGCACGGTGGCGCTGGTCTGGCTGGCCTGGGTCGTGCGCAACGACTGGAGCGCGGCCGTCGTCATGATCGGCCTGATCATCTTCGGCATCGGCCAGGGCTCGCTGGTCACGCTCCTGTTCAACGTGCTGGTCAGCGGCTCGCCCAAGGAACTGGCCGGTGACGTGGGTTCGATACGCGGCACCACCAACAACCTCGCGGCAGCGATCGGCACGGCGCTCTCGGGCGCGGTGCTGGTCGGCATGCTCTCCGGCTTCATCCTGAGTTCGCTCGCGCAGCATCCGGAAATGAAGGCGGAACTCCAGTCGCAACTCGATCTGGACAACAACATCACCTTCGTCAGCAACGAACGGCTGAAGGGCGCGCTTGAACGCACCAACCTCCCGCCGGAGCAGGTCAAGGAGGCGGTGCGCATCAACGAGGAGTCGCGGCTGCGCGCGCTGAAGATCGGCCTGCTGCTGGCGGCCGCGCTGGCGCTGCTGGCGATCTTCCCGGCCACCCGCCTGCCGGGCTACAAACCGGGCGAGATTCCCTCGAACCCGCCGCTGCCCAAGCCGCAGGCGAAGCGGGAAGACGAGTAGGGGCATCCGCGATGGCCAAGCCCCGCCTGCTCTTTCTCTCGCTGGGCGGCACCATCACCATGGTGCCGAGCGCGGCGGGCGGCATTACGCCCAAGCTTGGCGCAGCCGAGCTTGTCGCGTCCGTACCGGCGCTCGGCGAAGTCGCCGAGATCGACGCGCAGTCGCCGTTTCGCCTGCCCAGCCCTTCGCTCACGACCGGGAACCTGGTCGACGTGGCGGCCGCCATCAACAAGGGCTTCGCCGCCGGCTTCGATGGCGCGGTGGTGATCCAGGGCACCGACACCATCGAGGAGTCCGCTTTCCTGCTCGACCTGCTGGTGGATTCCGACAAACCCGTCGTGATCACCGGCGCGATGCGCGGCGCCGATGCACCGGGTGCTGACGGCCCCGCCAACCTGTTGTCGGCGGCCATCGTGGCGGCGGCGCCCGAATCACGGGGCTTGGGCACGCTCGCGGTGCTCAACTACGACATCCACGCCGCGCGTTTCGTGCAGAAGTCGCACACCGCGCTGCCCTCCGCCTTCCTCTCGCCGCTGGTGGGCACCATCGGTACGGTGATCGAGCGCCGGGCGCAGTTCTACGTCCGCGTGGCGCGCAATCCCGTGTTGCCTGCCACGGCGGGGGCGCCTGCGCCGATCGCGCTGGTCAAGGTGCCCATGGGCGACGACGGCCGCCTGTTGAACGCCCTGCCCGGCCTGGGCTACGCGGGTGTGGTGATCGAAGGCATGGGGGCCGGCCACGTGCATGCCGACGTGGCGCCCATCGTGGGTGAAGTGGCCAAGAAGATACCGGTGGTGCTCGCCAGCCGTGCAATGACCGGGCCCGTGTTCACCAACACCTACGGCTACCCCGGCGCGGAGATCGACCTCATCAAGCGCGGCGTCGTGACGGCGGGCTATCTGTCGGGTCTGAAAGCACGCCTGCTGCTGGGCCTCGTGCGCCGCGGCAAGGGCGGCGACGTCGCGGCCGCCTTCGCGCCCTACCAGTAATTCATTTCGGCGGTTTCTGGCGGCGCAGGTAGGAGCTGACGAGCCCGATCTGGAGCTGCCACCAGCCGAACTTCTCGGTCGCCCAGCGGTAGAGCGTCGCGCCGACCAGCGTGCCGAGCGCGATGGACATCACGGCGAACACCACGGTCACCAGGCCCTCAAGGCCCTTCGTGCGGTCGCTCAGCATGCGGGTCACGCTGAGCAACCCCAGCGAGCCGGGCACCAGCATCCAGAAGCTCGGCAGGAAGGTGACCGCGACCGGCGGCCCCTTGAACCGCAACTGGATCAGATAGGCGAGCGGCATCGCGACCAGCGTGCCGAAGAAGCCGCTGATCTCGCTGCCGAAGAGAATGCTGGCGAGGCGCTGCGCGCCGAACGCCGCCAACACCACGAACAGCATCCAGCCGAAGGAGTTGCGGGGCGCCGAGAAGTGCAGCGCGACGCCCAGGGTAAACACGACCGTGCCTACCCATGGCGCCCAGCGCACCTCGACGACCTTCGCGTCCCACTCCAGGAGGCTCTCCGGCCCCACGCCCACCAGCAATGCGCCGGCGGCCAGCCCGAACGCCAGCAGCAGGAGCTGCACCAGGCCAGCAATGAGGCGACTGGCCCCGCTCACCATGTCGCCGTAGGCGAGTTCGACCATGCCGAAGGCGAGCATGGCCCCGGGCAGGAAAGTCACCAGCGGCGGCACCAGCAGGTACAGCGGGTTCACCTCCAGGCCGTAGCGGACGGCCAGAAAGACGAGCGCGGACACCATTGCCGCGGCCAGCACCGGGGTCGGCACGGACAGCACTGCCCGTTCGCGGTTGAACAGCTTCAGCACCCCGACGGCGGCGCCCAGCACCGCCGCCGCGGCAAGGTTGAGCAGCGAGGGCATCAGCACCAGCGCCAGGCCGACGGTGAGCGTGGCGTGACCGAGGACACTGCCGACCGCGCCGTAACGGGCTGGCCGGCGCAGGATCGCGGACAGCCGCTCGATCCCCGCTGACGGCGGCACCGCCGCGTTCTGCGCTTCCGCGCCCAGCGCGAACACGTCGGCCATCTGGTCCAGGCGCAGGAGGTGCGTGGCCCCCTCGGAAAGCGTGACGCGCTCGCCGGTGCCGTCATGCAGCGTGATGAAGATCGCCGTCGGAAACGCGACCACGCGCGACTTGCGCATGCCGTAGGCCGCGGCGATGCGACGCAGCGTCAGTTCGACCTGCGCCGTCTGGTCGCCGCAGGCGAGGTAGGCCTGCCCGAGCCGGAACATGAACTCGAGCAGGACATCGGTGTCGATCTCTGGCGCTTCGGTTTGCATGGTCTGTATGTGACGTGAACGGTCAGCCGGGCCCCGCCGGCGACAAGCCGGGTCCAAAAGGCAGGCCGAGCGCGTACCAGGCCAGCAGCAGCAGCGTCCACGCCGCCAGCAGGAACACCGCGTAGGGCAGCATGAGCGCGATGACCGTGCCCACCCCGGCATCCTTCTGGTAGCGCTGCACGAAGGTCACGATCAGCGCGAAGTACGGCATCAGCGGGTTGATCACGTTCGACGGTGAGTCGCCCACCCGGTAGGCGGCCAGCACGACGTCGGGGCCCACGCCAAGCTGCATGAACAGCGGCACGAAGACCGGCGCGAAGATCGCCCACTTCGGGATGATCTGGGGCATCAGGATGCCGACCACGAACACCACCAGCACGAAACCCGCGAGCAGCGTCACCGAGCCCAGCTTCGCGTGCTGGAGGAAGTCGCCCATCTTGACCGCCGCCACCGTCGCCATGTTGGTGTAGTTGAAGTAGGCGACGAACTGGCTGATGATCAGCAGCAGGAAGATCAGCCCACCCAAACTAGCGATCGTCTTCACGACGGCGTTGATGGCGTCGCTGGCACTCTTGAGCGTGCCCGCGCCGAATCCATAGCCCAGGCCCGCGCCGAGGAACAGGCCGGTGACCACCACGATCAGGCTGTTCATGAACGGCGTGTTGCCGACGATGGCGCCGGTCTCCGGGTGGCGCAGCGGCGCGCCGGCCGGCAGCGTCAGCAGGGCGAAACCCGCGGCCACAGCCAGCAGGCCCCACAGCGACCACTGCAGCCCCCGCCGCTCGGCGGCCGATAGGTCACCGCCCTCATCGGCGGATCGCTCGCCCTGCCAGGGACCGAGGCGCGGCTCCACGATGCGGTTGCTGACGAAGACGATGACGACGGTCAGCACCGCCACCGACGCGACCGCAAAGTAGAAATTCGCCGTCAGGTCGAGGGACAGCGCGGGATTCAGCAGGTGGATCGCGTCGTTCGCGATTTCCGTCAGCACGCCGTCGATGGGCTTGATCAGCACGTTCACCCCGAAGGCGCCGCCCACCGCGGCGAAGGCCGCGGCCAGCCCCGCCAGCGGGTGCCGGCCCACGCTCCGGTAGGCCACGGCCGCGAGCGGAATCAGCACGAGATAGCCTGCATCCGCGGCGACACTCGACAGGATGCCCACGAATACCAGGATCCAGGTCAGTGCAGCCGGCGGCGCGACGATCACGAGCTTGCGGATCAGCGCCTTGATCAGGCCCGCTTCCTCGGCCAGCCCCACCCCCACCATCGCCACGATGACCACGCCCACCGCGGTGAACCCCATGAAGTTGGGGATGACGCTGGTCAGCATGAAGCGCCGCCCCTCGACCGTCAGCAGACTGTTGATGGCGGCCGTCACGTCCTCGAGTTCATGGGTCTGCGCGTTGAAGACCTGGAAGCTCACCGCCGTGCCGAGCAGGTGGAAGACGTGCGACAGCACGATGATGACCGCGATCAGGAGGAGAAAGATCACCGCGGGATGCGGCACCTTGTTGCCGACCCGCTCGATGATGTCCAGCATGCGCTGCATGCCGCTGTGCTGCCCCTGACTCTTCTGGCTCACGATCCACTCCCCCTGGTCATCGAAACGGGCGCCGTTCTCACCGGACGGCTGCCGATCCCTATCTGTTCGTCGATCCGCTCCAGCATATAAGCAAAAAACGGGTTGGAGGTCACGCGGGAAAGTGCTTCCAGGCTCACCAGCAGCGTGCCGCGCTCGCCGCGCACCGCCATGGCCCCGAGCCGCACGCCGAAATCCTCCGTGCCGCTGGGCGCCAGTCCGTAGAGGGCATCGTCCAGTGGAAACGGCAGCGCGACATGCGACAGGGAAAACACTTCGGCCGGATACGCCAGGCCGAGCGCTCGGATCGCTTCTCGGCTCGCGCCCGCCGCCACGGTGCGGGCCTCGACCTTGCCGCTGTCGGGACTCACGTTGGTCACGAGCGTGGCGCCGTAGCGCCGCGGCGGGTCCGACAGCAGGGCGGCGGCCGCGAGATCGCGGCCGGGCCGCAGCAGCGAGCCGAATTTGGCGCTCTGGTTCAGGTCGAACAGGACGAGTTCGCTGCCGTTCGCCGGCAACTGCGCGTAGAGCGCATCGACGATCGCGCGCGTGCTGACCGTGGCGTCCACCACCGACTGGAAGGTCAGGATGGGCGGCAGTTCACCCAGACGCCCTGCCCCGGCGAAGCGCGCGAGCTGCCGTTGCAGCGCCCGCACCACCAGCGCCGACTGGCGCGCGCCGTTCACCGGAAACGAGTTGTACTTGAAGGGATTGAACTCCGGCTCGATGCCCAGCCACGCCGCTTTTTCGAACGCGGGAAACACCGCCGGCCAACCGAGCACGCCCGCGAAACCCGCCAGGTTGGTCACGCCCACCATCGGCGAGATCAGCACCAGGCGGTCGGGCCGCGCCAGCGCCTTGTCCTCGAGCGCGTCCAGCGCGTACTGCAGCGCGAG
Organism: Burkholderiales bacterium; assembly: GCA_050741255.1. Taxonomy (GTDB): domain Bacteria; phylum Pseudomonadota; class Gammaproteobacteria; order Burkholderiales; family SG8-41; genus CAZXNF01. The sequence goes on from JBOIEQ010000005.1 coordinate 42,776, forward strand.
CGCCCCGCCGTTTGAGTAACCGACCAGATGGAGCGGCAGATCGGGTCCGATCCGCCGCCGCGCTTCGCGGACGGCGAGGCGGGTTGCTTCCGACCATGCCTGCCATTCGACGCGGCTCAGGCCGCCCGGCACCGTGCCATGTCCCGGCAACCGGATGCCGACGGCCACGTAGCCGCGCGCCTGGTAGCGCCGCGCGACGTGGCGCAGGCTGTAGGGCGCATCCGTCAGTCCGTGCAGCAGCACGACGGCGCCGACGGGCTTGCCGACAGGTGAGAGGAGGTACGACCGGTTCCAGTCGTGCGCGAAGCGGCCCGGATAAATCGGGCTGCCGTCGAAGTAGCGGTTGGCGGGAACGCGGGCCTCTGGCGCGAGCTTCGCCGTGACTTCCGTTCGCACCTCGTCGAACGCCTGCTGTTCGGCGGCGAGAAAACCGGCCCAGTCGGTGCGGGCGATGTCGCGGGCGGACAGTTCGTGCGGAACAACGGTGTGCCAGAGTTCCAGCGGCGCGCCCTGCTGCGCCAGCCAGACGCGCAGGGCGAGCACGGCCACCACGGTCACGACCAGCGCAAGCCCCACCCACTTCAGCAGCCTCAGGGCCTTGAAACGCATCACTCGATCCTGTTGTTCTTCAATGCGCGACGGTGGTTGCTCGATACCCGCGGCGCCGGGCTGCGTGGCCCAGGGTGCATAATAGTGCCGTAAAAGGACCAGCCTGCGAAGCTTGGCGGCAAGCGCCGCCTTCCGCCCGCACGCCATCGACTACGGACTTCGCGCTCACTGCCATGCGCTTCGGGGATTTCGCGGATCTGCTCAAAACCGCGGCCGTCAACTGGATGCGCGATTACGCCCAGAGCATGGGCGCGGCGCTGGCCTTCTACACGATGTTCTCGATCGCGCCCCTGTTGCTCATCGTGATCGCCGTGGCCGGACCGGTCGTCGGCGAGGAAGCGGCCAAGGGAGAAATCCACCTGCAGTTGCAGGGCCTGCTCGGCGCGCCCGGCGCGCTGGCGGTACAGGGCCTGCTGGAGCACGCGGGCCGGCGCTCGGACAATCTGCCGGTGGCGGCGGCCGGCTTCGTCATCCTTTTCATCGGCGCGACTTCGGTGTTTGCCGAACTGCAGGACGCGCTCGACCGCATCTGGCGGGCGCCGGCGAAACCCGCCTTCACCGGCTGGCGCGGATTCGTGCGGGTCCGCCTGCTGTCCTTCGGCATGATCCTCGGGATCGGCTTCCTGCTGATGGTGTCGCTCGCGCTCAGCGCCGGCATGGCCGCCCTGAGCCGGTGGTGGATCCCGCTGTTCGGCGGCTGGGAAACGGTCGCTGAACTGATGGACGTGGTGGCGAGCGTCGTGCTGTCGGCAGCGGTATTTGCCGCGATCTACAAGGCCATGCCGCGCGTGGCGGTCGCCTGGAAGGATGTCTGGATCGGCGCGGTGTTCACGGCTCTGCTCTTCCTGGCCGGAAAATTCCTGATCGGCGTATACATCGGCAGCAGCGGCGTCTCATCGTGGTTCGGCGCCGCGGCGTCGCTGGTCGTGGTGCTGCTGTGGGTCTACTACTCCGCCCAGATCTTCCTGTTCGGCGCGGAATTCACCTGGGCGTACTCGCACCGCTTCGGATCGCGCAAGGGACAAGCGCTGCAGGGGGCGCGGGACGTAGCAGGCACGACCTGATCGCAGTACGACTCGGCTACCTGCGGCGAGCGCGCGGCTGCGGCGAACGACCCTGCCCCTACCAAGTTCCGCGCGGGCCGCTACGGGGCCATCAACGGGGCTTCTGCCCCCGGGTCAGCCAGCCGAATGCCCCCAAGGCGACAATCATGGCGCCAAGTGCCAGCCCGAACGACAGGATGTCGTTCCCGCTCCAGGTGGAGGCCACGCCGAGAAAAGTCACCGCCAGCACCGTCACCACCACGCCTGTCAGCCTGTCCTTGAGTTCGTCGAGCGTGGAAATCTTGATCCAGTGGAGGTGCGGCGGCAGTTTCAGCTCGCCGATGAACAGCTCGTAGAGCCCCACGCTCACGATGTAGAGCGCGGTCGCGATCAGGAAATAGTCCGCGAGGAAAATGACCTCGACGGCCAGCCGCTTCAGGCTTGAGGCGTCGGTCAGGTAGCTGGGGGCCTGCGCCAGATTGCCCACGGCCTTGAAGGTGGCGACCAGAAACAGCATGGCCGAGGCCGCCAGGCTGCCGAGCACGCCGAGCAGAACTACATAACGGGTGAGTCCCAGCAGTCGTTGCAACATCACCTTTCCATGCTCGCAGTTTCGAAACGATCGAGGCGCGATTCAGGATGACGACAGGGCGCCGCGTGTCAGGGAATCCTGGCCCAGCCGGCGTCCGGATTGAAACGCGTGATCCTTGCCGCGACCTGGGCGGTGTCGGGTCCGAGATTCTTTTGGTAGACGACCCCGTCATGACTGACGAGAAAGGTCATGACGCCCGACGTGCCGTAGTTCACCGGCGTTGCGATCACAGCGAAGCCGCCAATCATGCTGCCCTTCGCCAGGTAATCGTAGCCCCCGCCCGGCGCATCCTTGCCCTGCGCTTTGAGCATTCTGTAAAAGTACCCGTGATACGGTCGCGGCACCCCCGCTTTGGGCGCGTCGCCGCTGTATCCCTCGGCATGGGCATTCGCCACCAGCGGCCCCAACGGGCTCGGCGGTTCGCCCGCCTTCGTCGGCCAGTACAAGCCGTCGTGCTTGCCGGAAGAACTCATGAATTTCTGCGCGTACTCGAGCAGGCCGTCGCGGTCGCGGTCGAGCAGCACGTACTCGCGCTGCGCGTCGACGATCGCCTTCAGGGTCTGGATCGTGTCGAGTTCGTTGCGCCCGATGCGGCGCGCGAGGATTTCCGTCTTGCCGGCCGCAGCATCGAAACGCCAGCGGTCGCCGGCCTTGACGAGCGGAACAGGGAACGGCCAGTCGTCGTTGCCGACATTCAGAATGGTGCGGCCGTCGCCGGCGACGAGCGTGTGTTTCTGGTCGTAGGCGGCGAGGAATTTCGCGAAGCCGGCCTTGTCGGCCACGGCATCCCCGGAGAAAATCCACGATCCGGAACCGGGGCCGATGATGGCGAGGAAAGCCTTGCGGTCCGCCTTGCGGATCGCCTCGACCATCGCCGTCACCGCCGCGTCGGCCGTTGCGAAATTCCGCTGGGCCGTTTCCGCCGCCATCACCGGGGCCGCCAGTGCGAACGCCAGAACGGCGCCGCTCAGCCATCGCCAGCCCATGATCGCCATGCCGCGCGCGCTCATCGCCGGCCTCCACGCCCGCCGCCGCCGGCACGCGCACCGCCACCCGCGCGGCCGCCTCCGCCTGCACTTGGCCGGGCGCCGGCGCTGCCGCGGTTGAGGCCACCGCTATTCAGGCTCTGGTTGCCGCGCTGGCTCACGTCCCGGGTCTGCGCACCACGGTCGACCCCCTCGAAGCCACCGCGGTTGCCTCCACTGTGAGCGTCGCGGCTGCGGTCGCCCGCGCCCACGTCCCGCGTGCCCGCCGACGGCCCTCCGCGGTCACCGGCGCCGACATCACGAGTCCCGGCCGAGGGTCCGGCATCGCGCCCGCGAAACTGGTCGCGCGATTGCACGTCGCGCGTGTTGGCGCCGGCGCGGTCGTAGCGCTGCTGGGTAGCCTGGTCGCGGTAGGCCACGCCCTTGCGATGTTCCGGTTTGTGCTGCCAGTTCGAATTGCCGCTGCCGATGTTGGTGCGATTGAAGTTGTTGTAGTTGTTGTGGTTGATGTACACGTTGTTGCCGCCCCAGTTGCAGCCGCCCCACAGCGCGGAGCCCACCGCGACGCCCACCGCGAAGGTGAAGAGGGCCGCGCCCGGCACGTAGCCCGGAGGGTAGTAGTAGTAAGGCGGATAGGCGGGATACGGCCATGTCCCGTAGACGACGGCCGGATTGTAGGTCGGCACATAGACGACCTGCGGGTCCGCCGGCTCGATCTTGATGACGGTCTGAGACCCTTCCTGCGCACTGGTGACGGTCTGTTCCTTGCTGGATTTCAGGTTCCCCGAAGCGTTCGCCTTGGTGCGCAACGACTGGACGGTCTGCATGACCTTGGCCTGGTCCGCGAGGAAGGCGTCGCCCAGCTTCTGGGTCAAGTCGAGCTTTTCGCTCAACATCGCGAGGACCTGCGGCAGCGCCGTGAGCGATTTCACGCTGGGATCCCAGGGCTGCTTCTGCATGGCGTCCTCCAGGGCCTTGCCCGTGACCTTGGGATTCTGCTTCACCCAGCGGTCCGCCTGCACGATCTCCAGCGGGTAGGTGGAGGCCATCAGGACCTGCGCGAGCAGCGGGTCCGGATACAGCGCGATCGGCGCAACGATCTGGTCGAGTTCTTCCTGCTTGAAAATCGCGGCGGCTGGCTGTCCCGCGGCCGGCGCGGGTGGTGACTGCGCCCAGGACGGGGCCGGCGCCGCGACGGCGAACATCAGCACCCAGGCCAGCGACTTCAGTGTCTTCGTGGACATTCCCCGTTCCTCAAGAACCCGTTCACACCGTCACCGCCGCAGCAGATCAAAGTCAACGACAACAGACATGTTACTCCGAGTCATCGGCCCATGCGACGATCGTAGGCGTCCGAAAAACGCGCCGCGAGACTCGGGTCGCGAGCAGACGGTCCCTCGGCGTCGAACTTCACCTGCACGGAACCATCCGCCCGCCGTGCCACAGCCACGGTCACGGCCATCCCCTCCCGGGTGCCGCGGATGAGGCCTGCGGATTCGTCAGCCGAGTACACGCTGACGCCGGCGTCCTGAGCAGCACCCAGCGCTGCGCTCCATGCACGGTCGTAGTTGGATGACATGCCCGGCGGGGGCGCATAAACCACGCAGCCGGCGAGCACGGCGGCGGCCAACGACGACAGAATTGCCCGCATGAAGGAGGCCTTCACGGAAAGATGCGGCGTGTTGCAGTCGCGCGCTACTCGAGCGCCTTGACCATGTCCTCGACGACCTTCTTCGCGTCGCCGAACACCATCATGGTCTTGTCCATGTAGAAGAGGTCGTTGTCCAGGCCGGCGTAGCCCGCCGCCATCGAGCGCTTGACCACCATCACCGTGCGCGCCTTGTCGGCCTCAAGGATCGGCATGCCGAAGATCGGGCTGCCGGGCGTCTTCGCCGCCGGATTCACCACGTCGTTGGCGCCGAGCACGAGCACCACGTCCGTGTTCGGAAAGTCGCTGTTGATGTCGTCCATCTCCAGCACCTGGTCATAGGGAATCTCGGCTTCCGCCAGCAACACGTTCATGTGGCCGGGCATGCGGCCCGCCACCGGATGGATCGCGAAGCGGATGTTGACGCCCTTCTCCTTCAGCTTGTGCGCGAGTTCCTTTACGGCATGCTGCGCGCGGGCCACCGCCAGGCCGTACCCCGGCACGATGATCACGGAGTCGGCATTTCCCATCAGGAAGGCCGCGTCGTCGGCGCTGCCGCTGCGATGCGTCTTCTGCGTGCCGTCGCCCGCTGCCACTGTGCCGCCCTCGCTGCCGAAGCCACCGAGGATCACCGACAGGAAAGGCCGGTTCATGGCCTTGCACATGATGTAGGACAGGATCGCGCCGGAGGAACCGACCAGCGAGCCCGCGATGATCAGCATGGTGTTGCCGAGCGAGAAGCCGATGCCCGCCGCCGCCCAGCCGGAGTACGAGTTGAGCATGGAGATCACGACCGGCATGTCCGCGCCGCCGATCGGGATGATGATCAGGAAGCCGAGGACGAAGGCGATCGCGAGCATCGCGACGAAGGCGGTCCAGTTCGTCTGCGGGTCGAGAAAAAACCACACGCCGCAGCCGACCATGGCCAGCGCCATGATCAGGTTGACGGCGTGCTGGCCGGGGAACGTGATGGGCGCCCCGCTCATGCGTGCGGAGAGCTTCAGGAAGGCGATCACCGAACCCGACCACGTCATCGCGCCGATGAAACTGCCGAGGAACAATTCGAGTTTCGCGCCGCGGGGGATGGGGTCACCTGCCATCTGGACGATGCCGAACGAGGCCGGATTGTTCACGGCGGCGACCGCGATGCACACCGCGGCCAGGCCGACCAGCGAGTGCATGAACGCGACCAGTTCCGGCATCGCCGTCATCTGCACGCGCCGGGCGATGATGGTGCCGATCACGCCGCCGACCGCGATGGCCGCGAGGATCAGCGCCCAGTTTTTCACCAGCGTCAGCGTCGTCAGCACGGCGATCGCCATGCCGACCATGCCGAACAGGTTGCCGCGCCGCGAGGTGACGGGCGAAGACAGGCCCTTCAGGGCGAGGATGAAGAAAACGGACGCGACGAGATAGGCGAGCCCGACCTGGTTCGGCGTCATGATTGCGCCTTCGGCGCGTGAGGAGAGAGGGGTGAGGCGTGAGGGGGAACAACCGTTGTTGTATGCATTGGTTTCATCATGTTTTCGTCGTTCTCAGGATGGCTGATTAACGGTCGGGTTTTATTCCTCACCCCTCTCCCCTCACCCCTCACGTTTTTCTTTCCGCTTGAACATGTCGAGCATGCGCTGCGTGACCAGGAAGCCGCCGAACACGTTGATCGCGGCGAGCGCCACGGCCGCCGCGCCCAGCCAGGCGCCCCAGTCGGTCTCGGCGGGACCGGCGGCAAGCATGGCGCCGACGATGATGATCGAGGAAATCGCGTTGGTCACCGACATGAGCGGCGTGTGCAGCGCCGGCGTCACGTTCCAGACCACGTGGTAGCCGACGACGACGGCCAGCACGAACACGGTAAGGGCGCTGATGGTGGGGTCTACGATCATTGTTGTTCCTTCGGAACGGTGAAGGGTAAGGGGTGAGGCGTGAGGGGATCCGCTAGCGAGCACTGCAGACATGCCCGTCTGTCCGGTTTCATGGCACTTCCCCTCACCCCTCCCTCCTCACCCCTCACGATTTTTTCACCAGATCGCCGTTGATCGTCACCAGCGTGCCGGCGACGACTTCGTCCTCGCGGTTCACGTTGAGCACGCCGGTCTTGGGATCGACGATCAGGGCGAGAAAGTTGAGCAGGTTGCGGGCGAACAGCGCGCTGGCATCCGCCGCGACCAGCGCGGCGAGATTCGGAATGCCGACGATGCGCACGCCGTTCTTCAGCGCGATCTTGTCGAGCTCGGAACCTTCGACGTTGCCGCCCTGCTCCACCGCCATGTCCACGATCACGGACCCCGGCTTCATCGCCTCGACCGTGGCCGCCTTGATCAGCCTGGGCGCGGGACGGCCGGGGATCAGCGCGGTGGTGATGACGATGTCGGATTGCGTGGCGCGCTGGTGCACGAGTTCCCCCTGCCGCCGCATCCAGTCGGCGGGCATGGGCTTGGCATAGCCGCCCTCGCCCTTGGCGATTTCGCGCTCCTCGTCGGTCAGGTACGGCACGTCCATGAATTTTGCGCCCAGCGATTCGACCTGCTCCTTCACCGGCGGGCGCACGTCGGAGGCTTCCACGATCGCGCCCAGACGCTTGGCCGTCGCGATGGCCTGCAGGCCGGCGACGCCGACGCCGAGGATCAGCACCCGCGCGGCCTTGACGGTGCCCGCGGCGGTCATCAGCATGGGCATGAACTTCTGATACAGGTCAGCCGCCATGATCACCGCCTTGTAGCCGGCGATGTTGGCCTGCGAGGACAGCACGTCCATGCTTTGCGCGCGCGAGATGCGCGGCAGCGATTCCATGGCGAAGGCGGTGATCTCGGCGTGCGCGAGCGCCGCCAACCCTTCGGCGTTGAATGGATTGAGCAGTCCCAGCAACACCTGGCCGCTTTTCATCTGCGCCAGCTCCGCCGCTTCGGGCGCGCGCACCTTGAGGATGATCTCGGCCTGCTGGTAGATCTCGGCCGCGGTGGCGGCGATGGTCGCACCGGCTTCCGCGAACTGCGCATCGGGGATGCTCGCCGCGACACCCGCCCCCGCCTGCACCAGCACCACGTGCTTGCCGCCGGTCATCAGCTTCTTGACCGTCTCCGGTGTGGCGGCCACCCGGGTCTCCCCCGCGCGCGTCTCCGCCGGAATGCCGATCTTCATGATGGAGGCAACTCCCTGACTATTTTGAAGCCGGATTATAGGCCACGGCCCCGCTCAAAACCGGTACAGCCGTCCCGGGTTGTCGACCAGAATGCTTCGGCGCACCGCCGCATCGGGCGCCCACGTTGCCAGCAGGTCGAACAGGTCCGCGTCGTCGGGCGGCTCGCCCTTCACCGATGGATGCGGCCAGTTGCTCGCCCATAGCAGCCGCTCCGGCACGGCTGCGACCAGTTCGCTGGCCAGCGCGCCAAGATCCGCATAAGCCGGAGGTCCCGACTTCGACCCGTGATACGGCGCGGACAACTTGACCCAGCAGCGCCCGCCGTCCATAAGGCGGCGCAGCACCGGCCAGCCGCCGCGCTCACGCGCCACCGGCGCCGTGAAGCGGCCGATGTGGTCCACGACCAGTTCGCACGGCAGGGCCTGCAGTGTTTTTTCCCGCTCGGGCAGCGCTTCCCCCGGCAATTGCAGCTGCACGTGCCAGCCCACCCCGGCCGCCTTCGCGGCCATCGCAGCGAGGTCGTCCCAGCCAAGCGCCCCTCCCGGGAACATGTGAAAACGGATGCCGCGCATGCCCAGCGCATCGAGTCGCTGCCACTCCGCGAGCGGTGCTGCCGGATCGATCACGGCGACACCCCGCGCCGCAGTGCCCAGCGCCTCCATCGCATCGAGCGTGCAGCCGTTGTCCGCGCCGTAGCAGGCGGGCTGCACGATCACCACCCGCTGCAAGCCGAGGCGCTGCTGCAGCGCGCGGTAGGCGGCCACCGTCGCGTCGCGCGGCGGTACCGTGAGTCCGGGCACCGTGGCGAAGCGCGGATCGAAGATGTGCATGTGCGTGTCGCAGGCGCCCGGCGGCATCGCCACGCGCGGCGAGTTGACGCTCATTTCGGGGCTTTCTTCGGTGCAAAACCGCGCAGTTGCGTCGCCCGCGCGGTTGCGCCGGCCATCATGAAGGCCAGATCGCTGCCCGCCAGGATGAAACGCATGCCGAGCCCGATATAGGGCTCCATGAGTTTGGGATCGTAGACGCCGCCCATGCCTGGAAACTTGCCGTGCTTGCGGCAGGCCGCGATCACCGTCTTGTACGCTTCCGGCACGCGCGGGTCGTCGAACTGGCCGTGGATGCCCATTTCCGCGCACAAATCGTTGGTGCCTATGAACAGCACGTCCACGCCTTCCACGGCGGCAATCGCGTCCGCATTGGCCAGCGCCTGCGGCGTCTCGATCATCACGATGACCAGGGTTTCCTCGTTGGCCTTGCGGGTAGCGGCCGCGGTCGGATGCGTCTCGAAGCGCAGCATGGGCTGGTTGCCCGCCACCGAACGATGGCCGATGGGCGGATAGCGGCAGGCATCCACGGCACGCCGCGCGGCTTCCGGTGTATCCACGTGCGGAAACACGACGCCCAGGGCGCCGTTATCCAGCACGCGCGCCGCGTGGTGATGCTCGTGGCCCGGCACGCGCACGATCGGCGTGACGCCGGTTGCAATCGACGCCATCGCGATCTGACAGGCGGCATCCAGATCGAGCGCGCTGTGCTCCATGTCGATGAACAGCCAGTCGTAGCCGCAGGTGCCGGCGATGGTGGCGATGTCCACGGTGCGGGACTGGCGCAGGCCGAAGCCCAGTGCGAGTCCGCCCGCCGCGAGTTGCTGTTTGGTACGGTTGATCGCCTGCTCCACCGCGCTTCTCCTCAGGTTGCTTGCCCCCGATGTTAGGGGCTACTGATTGATTCCTCAAACTGATGGGCCGCCAAGACGCCGAGGCGCCAAGGAAAACCATGCCGGTTATTGCATTCTTGGCGCCTCGCCGGCTTGGCGGCAAACAGGTCTTTGACCCGGAACCCGCCCGTTATAATCGCGCCATGCCCCGCATCCGGGTTCTCCCCGATCTCCTCGTCAGCCAGATCGCCGCCGGCGAAGTCGTCGAACGCCCCGCCTCCGCGCTCAAGGAACTGCTGGAAAACGCGCTCGACGCCGGTGCATCCAGCGTCGCCGTGCTGCTCGCGGGCGGGGGCGCCAAGCTCATCAAGGTCACCGACGACGGCGCCGGCATCCCGCAGGACGAGTTCGCGCTCGCCCTGACGCGCCACGCCACCAGCAAGATCGGCACGCTGGAGGACCTGGAACGCGTCGCCACGCTCGGTTTCCGCGGCGAGGCGCTCGCGAGCATCGCCTCCGTCTCCGAACTCGCGCTGACGAGCCGCACCGAGGGCGCGAAACACGCCTGGCAGGTCACCGCCCGCGGCCCCGAGATTCCGCCACCGGCCCCCGCCACCCACGCGCGCGGCACCTCCATCGAAGTGCGCGATCTGTATTTCAATACGCCGGCCCGCCGCAAGTTCCTCAAGACCGAACAGACCGAGTTCGCGCACTGCGAGGAAGCCTTCGTGCGCGCGGCCATCGCCCACCCCTCCGTGTCCTTCGCGCTCCAGCACAACGGCCGTGTCGTGCACAGCCTGAAGGCGCAGCCGCCCATGGACCGCGTGCGGGCGCTCCTCGGCGACGACTTCGCCGCCGCGGCGATTCCCGTCGATGAAGGCGGCGCCATGCTGCGCCTCACCGGCTACGCGGCGAAGCCGACGTTCGCCCGCGCCTCGCGCGACGCCCAGTACTGCTTCGTCAACGGCCGCTTCGTCCGCGACAAGCTCCTCGCCCACGCGCTGCGGCAAGCCTACGCCGACGTGCTGCACCACGAGCGTTTCCCGGCCTACGTGCTGTTCCTCGATATCGATCCCGCCGTGGTGGACGTCAACGTGCACCCGACCAAGATCGAGGTGCGCTTCCGCGATTCGCGCGCCGTGCACCAGTTCGTGTTCCACGCCCTGCACAAGGCGCTGGCTGCCACCGGCGGTGGCGCGGCACCGGGGGCCGCAACCGCGCCTGCCGCGCCGGGCTGGGTACCCGGTGGCGGCGCGCCCGTCTACCGCCAGTCGGCGATGTCCCTCGCGCCGCTGGGGGCCGCCGAGAAAACGGCCTTGTACGACACCCTGTTCGGCCGCCGGGCGGAGCCCGCCGCCGGCGTCGCTGCGGCCGAATCTCCGGCCGGTGTCATGGCGGAAGCCGCCGCCGACACCGAAGCGCCGCCGCTCGGCTACGCGCTCGGCCAACTCGCCGGCATCTACGTGCTCGCGCAGAACGCGCACGGCCTGATCGTCGTGGACATGCACGCGGCCCACGAGCGGATCATGTACGAGAGGCTCAAGTCGGCGCTCGACTCGCGCGCGCTGGCCGCGCAGCCGCTGCTCGTCCCCGTGAGTTTCCACGCCGACCGGCTGGAAGTCGAAACCGCGCAGGCGGAAGCCGCCACCCTGCACCAACTCGGCTTCGAGATTGCGCCGCTATCGCCGGAAACACTGGCCGTACGCAGCGTGCCCGCGCCGCTCGTCGATGCCGATGCCGCGGCGCTCGCCCGCGACGTGCTGCGCGAGATCCGCGAATACGGCGCGACCCGCGTGCTGGAGGAGCAACGCAACACGCTGCTCGGCACCATGGCCTGCCACGCGGCGGTGCGCGCCAACCGCCGGCTCACGCTGCCCGAAATGAACGCCCTGCTGCGCGAGATGGAGGCGACCGAGCGCGCCGACCAGTGCAACCACGGGCGGCCGACCTGGTTCCAGATCACGGTGAACGAGCTCGATAAAATGTTTCTGCGCGGCCGCTGACGCGTCGCGAGTGATGAGTGATGGGTAATGGGTAATGGGTAATGGGTAATGGGTAATGGGTAATGGGAAACGATCACTCGGATTGACTGCAATGGCTGCCGCTCATCACTCATCACCCATCACCCATCACTCAGGAAAATGGCCTCCGGCCATTTTCCTGATGGGTCCGACGGCCAGCGGCAAGACCGGTGTGGCCATCGAACTCGCGAACCGCCTGCCCATCGAGATCGTCAGCGTCGATTCAGCACAGATCTATCAGGGCATGGATATCGGCACGGCGAAACCCGATGCCGCGACCCTGGCAGCGGCGCCCCACCACCTGATCGACATCCTCGAGCCGCACGAGTCCTATTCCGCCGCCCGTTTCCGCGACGACGCGACGACCGCCATGCGCGAAATCACCGAACGGGGCCATGTCCCGCTGCTCGTCGGCGGCACCATGCTCTATTACAAGGCGCTGACCGAAGGCCTGTCCGAACTGCCTGAAGCCGATCCCGCGATCCGCATGGTGATCGACACCATGGCCGAGGAAGACGGCTGGCCCGGCGTGCATGCGAGGCTTGCGCGGGTCGACCCCGAAACCGCCGCGCGGCTCGCGCCCAACGACGCGCAGCGCATCCAGCGCGCGATGGAGGTCTATCTCATCGCGAACAAGCCGATGTCGGAAATCCTGAAGAAGCCCAAGTACTGGCATTTCCCGTACGCGCCGGTCAAGCTCGCGCTGATTCCCTCGGACCGCGCCGTGCTGCACGAACGCATCGCGCAGCGCTTCGAGACGATGCTGGAACTGGGGCTGATCGGCGAACTGCGCAAGCTGCGCGAGGAATACGCGCTCGACACCGAGATGCCCTCGATGCGCTGCGTCGGCTACCGGCAGGCGTGGGACTACCTTGAGGGCAAGCTCACGCTGTCGGGCCTGCGCGAACAGGGCATCGCCGGCACCCGCCAGCTGGCGAAACGCCAGCTCACCTGGCTGCGCGGCATGGACGACGTGGAATTCTTCGACTGCCTGGAAGACGATCTCGGCGCCAAGGTTGCCGGCTGGCTGCAAGGCCAGTTGCCCGCCGCCGTCCCCGCCACGACCTGACCTTCGCCGCCATGTCCCCTCCGCGCCAGCAACCCTACCGCTACTACGACTTCGTCATGGTGGCCTTCGTCACCCTGCTGGTGTGCTCCAACCTCATCGGTCCGGCCAAGATCGCGCAGGTCGAGTTCCCGCTGGTCGGCGCGCTGACCTTCGGCGCCGGCGTGCTGTTCTTCCCGATTTCCTACGTGTTTGGCGACATCCTGACCGAGGTCTACGGCTACGCGCGGTCGCGGCGCGTGATCTGGGCGGGCTTCGCGGCGCTCGCCTTCGCGTCCTTCATGGCGTGGGTGATCGTGCAGCTGCCGCCGGCGCCGTTCTGGAAAAACCAGGCCGCCTACGAAGTCGCGTTCGGCTCGACGTGGCGCATCGCGCTCGCCTCGCTGGTCGCCTTCTGGTGCGGCGAGTTCGTCAATTCCTTCGTGCTCGCCAAGATGAAGATCCTCACCGCCGGGCGCTGGCTGTGGACGCGCACCATCGGCTCGACGATCTTCGGCGAGGCGGTGGACTCCGCGCTGTTCTACCCGCTTGCCTTTTACGGCAGCGGCATCATCCCCGACGACAAGCTGCCGCTGGTCATGCTCGCTCAGTTCGTCACCAAGGTCGTGGTCGAGGTCGTGTTCACCCCTTTCACTTACGCCATCGTCGGCTGGCTCAAAAAGAAGGAAAACGAGGATTACTACGACCGGGACACGGATTTCAATCCGTTCACGCTGAAGGCCTGACGATGGAACCCCGTCCCCGCACCCGTGGTCCCACCGGCATGCAAGTCACATCCGCGGGCGCCGCGGCCGCCCTCTCGCTCTTCCTCACCTGCGCCCACGCCCAGGTGCCCGGCGGCGTACGTGCGCTGCAACTCCAGCGCGACCAGCAGCAGAGCGAATCTGTGCTGCGCAGCCAGCAATTCCAGCGCGAGGCGCAGCAGCCCGCGGGATCACCGGCCGTGACGCAGGAACGCGCCCTGCAGGACCAGGCGCAGCGCCAGCAACAGCAGCAATTGTTTCAGCAGCAGCGGATGCAGGAAGCCATCGGGAACGTGCCGCCCGCGTCGGGGGGTCCCGTGCGGCAGTTTCAGCCGCAGCAGTTCGAGCGGGAACGCCAGCAGCAGTTGAACCAGTTCGGCGCGGAGCGCGCGCTGCAGGATGCGACCGCGCCACGCTAGCGCCTGGCGATTCACATTTTCGGAACGTACGGCGTTCGTATTCCCAGCAGCCTGTCGCACGTCACCGCAGCATCGATCGCGGCAGTAAACTTTTTGGGATTTTCCGTGGCCAGCGATTCCACGAGCGATTTGTATAAATCCGAACCAGAGGCCTCATACCGCACCCTGCTGTTTTCAAAAGCCTGCCTGAACTCCGGGCTGCCCTTGTTGCGCTTGAAGTAGGCGTCGTACCATTTCAGGCGTTCCTGGCCAAACCGCAACAATTCCGGATGGGGAAGATCGCGGCCCGCCTGCGCGATGGGCGCGTACACCCAGAAGCAGCGCGACGCATGCGCAAAACTTGGTGCGTCGGATGTGGACGCCTTGGCGCCAGGCCCCTCGACATGCTGCGGCGGGACAACCCTCCCGGCCGATGCGGGCGGGGTGACAGGCTCCGCAGGCTTCTCGACCGCCCATAGGTAGACCAACCACAACGCGCCCCCAAACAACGCCAGCCGCAGCGCGCCCGTAAGCAGCGCCGAAAATCCACCGCCGGCGGCCTCCGCGCGGGATCGGCCCGCATTCCCGAACTTCGTTTCGTGCGTTCCGTCGTGCGCCGGGGTACTTTCCCGCGCCCGCGCCGAAGGCCGCAGCGACTCCTCCATCGCCTGCAGCGCCTCCTGCTCGGCGATCCAGACGTCGTGCGCCCGACGCTGGTCCGGATCGGAGAGAACGGCATACGCCTGATTGATGATCTGCATCCGGCGCTCCGCGACTGCCTGGTCCGGAAACCGGTCGGGATGGAACTGCTGCGCCAGCGTGCGGTACGCCGCGCGGATCACCTCGACGGGTGCGTTCCGCGCGACCTTGAGATTGTCGTAGTGGGTAACGACCCTGCCGCTATCCATCGACCTGTCCCGGAAATGTCACCTGGCTGTGTGATCGGGCGCGAAATCAGCGAACGGAAAACCGGCGCCATTGTAGCCCAGCGGTTTGGCCCGCCGGCCGCGGCGCAAGCGCACCGTCGTGCCGGTCTGCGGCGGGGCAGGTGGATTTTTTGATCTATCCGATCGAGGAACCTGCGTGTCTCATTCCGGAAGACCGCCCGGCCCTTTCGTATCGCCCGCGCGCTCAGAGGCCGAACAGGGTACGGGCGTTGCCACCTCTCACCCGGTCGCGGACCGGCGCGGGCAAGGCATCGACCCTGGCCAGGATGCCCGGCATATCGGCAATGCCATGCGGGAAATCCGTGCCATACATGACATGCCCTTCGCCGAAGGACTTCAGCGTCATCGCCAGCGTGTCGGCCGAGAACAGGGCGGTGTCCGCATACAGGCGCTGGAGGTAGCTGGAGGGATGCGTGGCGATGTTCTCGCGGCATTCCACATAGGAATCGAAGCAGCGGTCCAGCCGCGGCGCCAGAAAGGGCAACGCCCCGCCGCCGTGCGCCACGATGAGCCGCAGCCGGGGGTAACGGTCGAAGAATCCGTCATGGATCATGCGCGAAACGGCCAGCGTGGAGTCAAACGTGAAGCCGACCGAGGCGGTCAACTGATAAACCTCCATGCCCATCATCCCGCAGCCGCAGGGCACCGTCGGATGCAGGAACACGGGCAGCCCCCGGCGGTCGATCTCGGCCCACACCGGAGCAAACAGCGGATCGGTCAGCGGCTTGCCGCCAATGTTGGAGAGGACCATGACGCCCACCGCGCCGCGGTCGGCTGCGCGCGCCAGTTCTTCCACCGCACTGGCGGGATACTCGAAGGGCAGCGAAGCCATCCAGCGGATGCGCTTCGGATGGTCCTGCTGGGCCCGCGCGAAGCTGTCGTTGATGGCGCGTGCGGCAGCGGCGCTGGCCGTCTCGTCGCCCCAGTACACGTTCGGCCCCGTCAGCGAAAGGATGGCCATGGCGACCCCCGCCTGGTCCATGGCGGCGAAGCGGTGCTCGTAGTCGAACATCGCCGGGATCGGCAGCATGAACTGCACGCCGTCGCTGTAGATCCATTCCTTGCCCGACGCTGCCCGCCCCATGGTGATGCGCGGCGCGCCGTGCGCGCGCAGAATGTCCAGCCACTCCTGGCACAGCATGTGGCTGTGCACGTCGATCACGTCATGCGGAGTGGCCACGGTCAGTCGGCCTTGATGTTGCCGTCCTTGATCACCTTGCCGTAGGTCGCCATCTCCTGCCGGATGAAGGCAGCGAACAGCTCCGGGGTGTCGCCGACGGGCGTGAGTCCCTGGGCAACGAGATTCGCCCGGATGTCCGGCATCTGCAGCGTGCGCGCAATATCGGCCTGCAGCTTGTTGATGATCTCTTTCGGGGTTCCGGCCGGCGCCACCATCCCGAACCAGGACGTGGAGTCGAAGCCCGGCACGCCGGACTCGGTCATGGTCGGCACCTGCTTGAAGGTCTCCACCCGCTTCGCCGTGGCCACGGCGATCAGGCGCATGCGGCCGGCCTCGATGTAGGGCTGCACCTCGGCGAGGTTCACGAACATCATGCTGACGTGGCCGCCCAGCATCGCCGTGACCGCGGGCGCGCCGCCCTGGTAGGGCACGTGCACGAGGTCGATCTTCGCAATCTGCTTGAACATTTCGCCGGCCAGATGCTGCGGCGTGCCCGTGCCGATCGAGGCGTAGGTCAGTTCGCCCGGTCGCGCCTTCGCCAGCGCGACCACGTCCTTGACCGTTTTCACCGGCAGCGAAGGATGCACGACGAACACGTTCGGCGTCTGCGCCATTTTGGTCACCGGCGTGAAATCCTTCAGCGTGTCGAAGGGCATCTTCACGCGCAGGCTGGGATTGATCACGAAGGTCGCCGCCATCATGAGCAGCGTGTAGCCGTCAGCGGGGGCGCGCGCGACGAATTCGGTGCCGATGATGGTGCTGCCGCCGGGACGGTTCTCCACCAGCACCTGCTGGCCCCACTGCTCCGACAGGCGCTGCCCGGTCACGCGCGTGAGGCGGTCGAGCACGCCGCCCGCCGGGAAAGGCACGACCATGCGCACGGGTTTCGCCGGCCAGGACTGGGCCAGCGCGGGAACGGCACTGCATAACGCAATGCCACAAGCCAACACACGGACGAATACGCAGGCGCGCACGTCGATCTCCTTGCCACTGATTGAATATGGGAAACCGCCGACCTTCGCGACCTTCCCGACCTCGGAACCTGCTGTGGTCAGGGTGGAGAGATTCGAACTCCCGACCTCCTGGTCCCAAACCAGGCGCTCTACCGGACTAAGCTACACCCTGAAAACCGCCGCCATTGTAGCCCAGCGGGTTGGCCTGCCATCCGCGCACGCGTCCGCTAGAATCGGCAGGTGGAGGCACCGCTGAAGTCACGCCGGTCGTGGCGCACGCCCACCGTCGTGCTGGTCTGCGGCGGTCTCGCACTCACGCTGGCGCTCGGCACCCGCCACAATTTCGGCCTCTACCTGCAGCCGGTCACCACCGCGCTCGAGTGGGACCGGCAGACCTTCGCGTTCGCCATCGCGATCCAGAACCTGCTCTACGGCGCCTTCCAGCCCTTCACCGGCATGATCGCGGACAAGTTCGGCGCGGGCCGGGTGCTGGCGACCGGCGCGCTGATCTACGCCGCCGGCCTGGTCCTCATGTCGCAGGCGAGTACCGGCACGGAGTTTTTTCTCAGCGCCGGCCTCATCATCGGCATCGCGCTCGGCTGCTGCGGCTTTTCGGTGGTCTACGGCGCGATCGCGCGCGCCTATCCGCCCGAAAAGCGCAGCGCGGCCCTGGGCATCGCGGGCGCGGCGGGTTCCTTCGGCCAGTTCCTGATGCTGCCGTTCGGACAGACGCTCATCAACACCATCGGCTGGCAAAACGCGCTGCTCGCGCTGGCGGCGGTGGTGCTCTTCATCATCCCGCTGTCCGTCGCGATCGCCGAGGAACCCGTGCGCCACGACGGCCCGCGCCAGTCGATTCCCGAGGCCCTGCGGGAGGCGCTGGGCCACCGGGATTTCCTGCTGCTGACCACGGCCTTTTGCGTGTGCGGTTTCCAGCTGATGTTCATCTCCGTGCACTTCCCGGCCTACCTGCAGGACCACAGGATGAGCGCCAACACCGGCATGATCGCGCTGGCGCTGATCGGCCTGTTCAACATCCTCGGCAGCTACACATGGGGCGTGCTGGGCGGGCGCTACACCAAGAAATACCTGCTCGCCTCGCTGTACTTCATCCGCGCCATGGCGATCGCGGCCTTCGTGCTGCTGCCCCTGTCGCCGCTGACCGTCTATGCGTTCTCGGCGGTCATCGGCTTCCTGTGGCTGGGCACCGTGCCGCTCACCAACAGCATCATCGCGCACATGTTCGGCGTGCGCTACATGGCCACGCTCGCCGGTATCGCCTTCTTCTCGCACCAGGTCGGCAGCTTCTTCGGCGTCTTTCTCGGGGGATGGCTGTTCGACCGCACGGGGTCCTACCAGCTCATGTGGTGGCTGACGGTCGGCATGGGCATCGTCTCGGCGCTGCTCAACCTGCCGATCGACGAGCGGCCCGTGGAGCGGCAGCGGTTGGCCGTTCCAGTGTAGGTGAGAGACAGCGGCTGGCCTCCGCCTAGAGCCTGTTATGGACCTAAACGTATGCGGCGAACGCGGGAGTCGGGGTTCAGTGCTAGGAGCCGCTCGCGCCGCGGTGCCGGACACCGCAAGCGAGCGGCGACAACGCAATGGACCCCGAATCCCGCGTTCCCTTCGGGTTGAGCCAAAAGGACCCGTCTGCGTCGTTGC
>JBOIEQ010000006.1:0-61007 GCA_050741255.1 Burkholderiales bacterium
GGATGTCGAAGGCCTTGAGTGCCTCGGCCAGCTGGTCGATCGCGGCGTCGCGGGTCGCGGCCTTGACGATCACCTTGGCGATCATCGGGTCGTAGTGCGGCGTGACGTCGCGGCCTTCCGCATAGCCGGTTTCGACCCGGATTGATTTGTCCTGCGGGGGGCGGAACACCGTCAGTTTGCCGGGCGAGGGAAAGAAGTTCTTCGGGTCTTCCGCATACACCCGCGCCTGGATGGCGTGGCCGGTGACCTCGATCTTCGCCGGCAGGATGTCCGCAAGCTTCTCTCCCGCCGACGAGCGTACCTGCGCGCGGACCAGATCGACGCCGGTCACTTCCTCGGTCACGCCGTGCTCGACCTGCAACCGGGTATTCATTTCGAGGAAATTGAACGAGCCGTCCTCCCCGCGCAGCATTTCCACGGTACCGATGCCGTCGTAGCCCATCTCGCGCAGGATGGCCGCGATCTTATCCGCGGTTGCTTGAATCTCAGCGCGGGGGATGTTGGGCGCCGGCGCCTCCTCGATCACTTTCTGGTTGCGGCGCTGGGTGGAACAGTCGCGCTCGAAGAGGTGCGCGCAACCCCCATGGCGGTCGCCCAGAATCTGAAACTCCACGTGGCGTGGCTTCTCCAGCAGTTTCTCCAGATAGACCTCGGCGTTGCCGAAACCGCGCGAGGCCATCGACCGCGAACGCTCCACCGCCGCCAGCAGTTCGGCTTCACTCTTGACCGGCAGCATGCCGATCCCACCGCCGCCGCCGGCCGGCTTGACCAGCACGGGATAGCCGATCTTGCCGGCAGCTGCCAGGATGGCCTCGCCCTCCATGGGCAGGACGTCCGAGCCCTGGGTCATCGGCATGCCGTATTCGGCGGCCAGCTCGCGCGCGCGGGTCTTGTGTCCCATCGCTTCGATCCACTTCGGCGAGGGGCCGATAAAGCGCACGCCCATGGCCTCCACCTTGGCTGCGAAGTCCGCGTTCTCGGACAGGAAGCCGTAGCCGGGATGCACGCCGTCGGCGCCGGACTGCCTGATCGCCGCCAGCAGCTTGTCCTGATCGAGATAGGACTCGCGCGCCGGAGAAGGACCGATGGCGTAGGTCTCACCAGCCATCTCCAGATAGGGCGCGCCGTAGTCGGCTTCGGAATACACGGCGGCGGATTTGATGCCCATTTCCCACAGCGCGCGCAGGACGCGGGAGGCGATGGCGCCACGGTTCGCAACTAAAACTTTCTTGAACATTTAAATCCTCATGTTTGCCGCCAAGACGCCAAGAACGCCAAGGAAGACAAAAGTGGTATCAAACCAGAGACAGCACCATAGTTTGTTATTTGTTCTGTATTTTTTGGTGTTCTTGGCGTCTTGGCGGCAAAAATCGCTTTAGTAGCTCGTCGGCCAGGCCCGCATCAGGTGCTGGCCCACGCCCTTGGTCATGCGCAGCTGGTACACCTCCAGCATGCGGATCAGGTAATCCCGCGTTTCGTGCGGGCGGATCACGGCCTGCGCCGCGTAGACCGCCGCCAGGCCCCAGACATCGGAGCCCTGTTCGATTTCCGCAAGTTTGTCCTCGAAACCGGGCTCGCCGGGCTTCACGCCGTGCACGATCGTGGTCGCGAACTCGGGACTCATGAAGCTGATCTCGGCCGTCGGCCAGGCGGCGACGTCATCGGAATGGCGGCCGCCGCCCATGCAGACGTAGGCGCGGCCGTAGCTCTTGCGCAGGATCACCGACAGCTTGGGCACGGTGACCAGCGTCGTCGCGTTCATGAAGTTCATGATCTTGCCCGGCGCGCCGGCCTTCTCCGCTTCCAGGCCGATCTGGAAGCCCGGGGTATCCACGAGCTGGATCAGCGGCACATTGAACGAGTCGCACAGCACCATGAAATCGACGATCTTGCGGCAGGCGTCGGCATCGAGCGCGCCGCCGCGGTATAGCGGGTTGTTGGCGATGATGCCGACACTCTTGCCGCCCAGCCGCGCGAGCGCGGTGACCGCGCTTTTTCCGAAACGCGGTTTGATCTCGAACAGCGTGTCCTTGTCGACGATGCAGCGCACGACTTTCTTCATGTCGTAGACCTGCGTGCGGCTCTCGGGCAGGAAGGAGAAGGCCTTGTCCATGTCCGCCCCCGATCCAGCGGGTATGGGCGCCACCGGGGGCGCTTCGCGGTGATGGCTCGGCAGATAAGAGAGGAATTTCTTGATCAGGTCGAACACCTCTTCCTCGGTGTCCGCGACCTGGTCCACGAGGCCGGTGGTTTCCGCGTGCAGCCGCCAGCCGCCGAGTGCCTCGAGGTCCACTTTTTCGTTCAGGGCCATTGACACCAGCCGCGGGCTCGATACCGCGACCGTGGCGCCCTTCTTCATCACCGCGAAATCCGCCTGGCACATGAGCCAGGTCGACGATCCGAAAGAGGGGCCGAAGGCGGCGGCCGCCATCGGCGTCTCGCGCAGGCGGCGGAACTGGGTATTGTCGTTGCCGAGCAGCACGCCCATGCCGCGCGAACCCATGGCGTCCGGCAGACGCGCGCCGGTGGACTCGCCGATGACGACGAGCGGCATGCCGCGCTCGGTCGCGACGCGCTTCATGTGGCCGACCTTCTTGCCGTTGGTCGCACTGGTGGAAGCGCCCTTGACCGTGAAGTCGTTGACGACGATGGCAACGTCGCGGCCGTGGATCTTCGCGTAACCCGCAAGCTTGCCGTCGGTCTGCGTTTCGTCCGCTTCGTCCGGGTAAACGCCGGAGCTGCCGAACAAGCCCGATTCGAGGAAGGAGTCCGGATCCGCGAGATAGGCGATCCGTTCGCGCGCGGTCCAGTCGCCGCGCGCCTTGCGCCTGGCGTTCTTTTCCTCGCCGCCGCCGGCCAGCGCCTTCGCGCGCCGCGCTTCGTACTCCGCCATCAATGCTTCGAATGCCATGTGTCGCTTTCGATCAGGGTCGGACGCCGGTCCGGGATTTGGGGCCGACGCGGGTTTGCATGCCGGGCCAGGCCGCGTCGATGAACTGGCACAGGTAGGGCCGCGTCTCGCGCGGATCGATCAGGTCCTCGACCGCGAAGGCCTCGGCGGTGCGGAACGGCGAGGTGTACGCGCGCACCTCGGCCTCGATCTCGGCTTCCCGGGCCTTGGGATCCGGCGCCGCTTCGATCTCGCGCCGGAATGCGGCCTTCACGCCGCCCTCGATGGGCAGCGAGCCCCATTCCGCGGACGGCCAGGCGATCTTGAAGTTGAGCCCCGCGCGGTCGATCGTGCTGCCGCCCGCCATGCCGTAGCACTTGCGCACGACGACGGTGAACACCGGAACGGTGAGCTGCATGTTGAGATAGCGCCCCTGCATGCCGATACGCAGCATGCCGGCCGCCTCCGACTCGAGGCCGATCTGGAAGCCGGGTACATCGTCGAGGAAGATCAGCGGAATGTTGAACGTGTCGCAGAGTTCGGTGAAGTGAATCTGCTTGCGTGCCGCCTTGACGTCGATGATGCCGCCGAACATCGGATTGTTGGCGATGAGGCCGACCACCTTGCCGTGCATGCGCGCAAGGCAGGTCACCGCGGCGCGGCCGAAGGTGGGCTGAATTTCGAACACCGAATCGCGGTCGACGAGCAGGGCGATCAGCTTGCGCACATCGTACGGCTGGCGCGGGTTGCGCGGGATGATGGAGGCCAGCGCGTCCTCGCAGCGGTCCACCGGGTCGCTGGTATCACCCACCGGCGGCAGCTCCCACACATTGGACGGCATATAGGACAGGAAGCGCCGGATCATCGCGAGGCATTCATCTTCGGATTCCGCCGCATTGTCGATGGTGCCGGCGGTATCCACGGCCATCTTCGCGCCGCCCAGTTCTTCCTTGTGCACCTTCGTGCCGAAGGCGCGCTCGACCACCGGCGGACCGGCGGCGAAGATCTGGCTCGTGCCGCGCACCATCACCGACCAGTGGGCGAGAATCGCGCGGCCCGAGGGACCGCCGGCCGCAGTGCCCATGACCGCGCTCACGACGGGCACCAGGCCGAGCAGTTCGACCGAACGCTCGAAGCCGTCCTGGCCGGAGCCGGGAAATGTCGCGTGGCCGCGCCGCTCGAGCGACGTCACGCTGCCGCCCACACCATCGATCAGGTTGACGAGGGGAATGCGGTAGAGCTTGGCGAGGTCTTCGATGAAACCACCCTGTCCGCCCTTGCGGCGGCCCCCGCCATAACCGGCGCCGCCCTTGATCGTGTAATCCTCGCCGCCAACGGCGACGGGCCGGCCGTCGATGCGCCCGATGCCACAGACGTATGGCGCGGGCGTGAAGGTCTTGAGCTTGCCGGTATCGTCGTAGGCGGCCTTGCCCGCGAGCTGACCGACTTCGCGGAAGCTGCCGGTATCCAGCAGCCGGCCGACCCGCTCACGCACGGTGAGCTTGCCTTCGGCGTGGTGGCGCGCGACGGCCGCTTCGCCGCCACATTGCGCCGCCAGGGCACGCCGCCGCGTGATGTCCTCGATTTCCGCCTGCCAGCTCATCTGGCTTTCCTCCAGGCCCGGGAGGCGCATTCTGGCATCGGCTCTCATATGTCGTCAATAAGATTGTTGACAATAAGACACTGCGGGCTTAGCGTATGGGCATGGAATCCATCGTTGGCGGCCCCGTTTCCGTGCCGGAATGGCCCGCGGCCTCGCCGCAGGCGCTGACGCAGTCGCTGCCCGAGCAGATCGCCGCGCAGCTCTCCGCGCGCATCGTGGGCGGCATTTACGCGCCCGGCCAGCGCATCCTCGAGCAGACGATCGCGGCGGAGTTCGCGGTCAGCCGCGGCCCGGTGCGCGAGGCCCTGCGGCTGCTGGAAAAGGACGGCCTGCTGATCATCCTGGCCCGGCGCGGCGCGCAGGTGACCAAACCGTCGATCGCCGAGGTGAAGGAGATCTTCGACATCCGTGCGGTGCTGAACGGTGTGCGCGACCGCGGCATCGCCGAAGACCCGGAGCGTGCGCGGCTGCTGCCGTCGCTGGAAGCGGAGGTGGGGCTGCTGGAAAAATATGCCCGCGACACGAAGCGCGGCAAGGACTACGTGGACACGGTGTTCCGCATCAACCGCATGTTGACCGCAGCCTCACGCAATCACCGACTGCAGAGCATCCTCGATTCGCTGGCGCTGCAGACGCTGCGCTACTCGCGGCTGGGGCTCGCCACGCCGGACCGCCGGCGGCAGTCGGTGGAGCACTGGCAGAAGCTCGTAGAGGCGATCCGCAACGGCAACGGCGAGACCGCGCAGAAGATCGCCGAGCAAAGGGTGCTGGATTCGCGCGACGCGGCGATCCGCGCGCTGGAAAAACAGAGTGGTGCGGAAAAGGCTTAGCCGTCGATGACGGCGACGACCTGGCCCTCGGCGACCGGGTCTTTTTCCTTCACGCGGATTTCCAGCACGGTGCCGCCGTCCTCGGTGATGACGGGGATTTCCATCTTCATGGACTCGATCACGATCAGGATGTCGCCCGATTCGACCTTGTCGCCGGGCTTGGATTTCAGCTGCCACACGGTGCCGGTGATTTCGGACTTGATCTCGATCTTGGCCATGCGATCTTCCCTCCGGTACGCTGCGAATGAGCAAATGAGTATAGCACCGCGCCTTCACCCGGCCGCCCGACGCGGCTACCATTACGGTCTTGCCCACAGGAAACCCCCATGACGCTACCGACCCTCAAGGAATCCACGCTCACGTTCGACGCGCGCGTGGCCGTACTGACGTTCAATCGCGACGACGTGCGCAACGCGCTCACCGGCACCGAGATCGCGGGCGACATCGTCTCCACCGTCGCCTGGTGCAACGACACCAACGACGTCTCCGTGCTGGTCATCACCGGCGCCGGCAGTGCGTTCTCCGCCGGGGGCAACATCAAGACCATGAGCCAGCGCGCGAAGGGCCCCGCGTTCGAACTGCAGCAGAACTACAAGAAGGGCGTGCAGCGCATCCCGCGCGCGTTGCAGACTTGCGACGTGCCCGTGATCGCCGCCGTGAACGGCCCGGCGATCGGCGCCGGCTTCGACCTCGCGAACATGTGCGACATCCGCATCGGCTCGACCAACGCGCAGTTCGGCGAGACTTTCGCCAACCTGGGGCTGATCGCCGGCGACGGCGGCGCGCTGTTCCTGACGCGCATCGTCGGCGCGCAACGGGCGGCCGAGCTCACATTCACCGGACGCATCGTCAAGGCGGAGGAGGCGAAGGCGCTGGGCATATTGCTGGAAGTTACCGAGCCCGATGCCTTGCTGGCGCGCGCGAAGGAACTCGCCGCGAAGATCGCCGCCAAGCCGCCCCTCGCGCTGCGCTACGCGAAGCGCCTGCTGAAGCTCGCCGAACACCAGCAGGTGGACGAGCATCTCGAGGCCAGCGCGGCGTACCAGGCGATCTGCCACAAGACCGACGACCATCAGGAAGCGCTGACCGCGTTTTTCGAGAAGCGCGCGGGCAAGTTTCAGGGTCGCTGATGCGGCTCGTCGCGGCCTGCCTGCTCGCGGCGTTCACCTGCGCCCCGGTCACGACGCAGGCGCAGGTGCGCAAGCTCGAACCGGTGGACGAGGGTGCTGCCGATCCGACGTGGCAGCAGTTCAGGAACCGGCTGATGGCGGCGCTCGAACGCAAGGACGCGAAGGCCGTACTCGGCACGCTCGATCCCAAGGTCCGCAACGGCGAGGGACGACCCGACGGCGTGGCGGAATTCCGCAAGGCTTGGGATTTCGACAAGAACCCGGGATCGCTGTACACGGAACTGCGGCGGCTGCTGTCGCTCGGCAGCGTCTACGTAAGGGAAGAGAAGAAACCCGCCGCACTGTGCGCGCCGTACGTGACCTTCAAATGGCCGGATGACGTGGACCCGCTGAATCACGGCGCGGTGCTGGTGCGCGACGCGCTGGTCAAGACGAAGCCCGGCAATCGCTCCGACACCGTCACGACCCTGGGCCACGACCTCGTCGAGGTCACCGACTGGGAGATCGTCGACGAGGATCCCAAATCGCCGCAGAAGTGGGTGAAGATCGTGACCCGGGCCGGGCCGGGCTACCTGCCGGAAGAACAGGTGCGCAGCGCGGTGGAGCACCGCGCCTGTTTCCGGCGCGGCGCCAACGGCTGGCGCATGATCGTGTTGCTGTCCGGAGAATGAGCGAAGCGCCCGCCAGGGATGTCTTTGCGCCGGCGCTGGCGGCGATGGCGCGCGCGAATGCGCCGGCGTTCGGGCCGGCGGCGTTCCGCGCGTACCTGGACGAGCACGACCTGGCGGAACCCGCGACCGCGATCGCCGTGGACGCATTGCGCCGGCTCGCGCCATCGCTGCGCGACCGCGGCACCATGGTGTTCCGTCTCGGCGTGGCGCCCGGCAGTAACGCCATCGTGTTCGCGCTGGCGAAAGTCGATACCGGCTGGAGCGATTACTTTCTGCTCGACGCCGAGATCTTCGCCGGACTGCGGCCCAAATCGTTCAGCCCGCGCGGCAACCCGCATCACTTCGACCTCCTGTCGCAGTTCGCCGGACTGTCGGGGAACGCGCTGGTCGCGCTGGCGGCCTCGACTGGTGTCCTGGCCGAAGCCCTGCAGCTCGACGACGGGCAACCGCAGCCGGTGCCGGCGGCGGGGCAGGACCTGTTCACCTTTCCGGTGCTGGCCCGGCCGGGCCTGCCGGTGTGGACGCATCGCCGCGGGCCGGTGGAGATCGACGGCGCCTTCATTGCCACGCGCCGCGGTACGGACACGGTATTCGTCGTCACCGCCAGGACGGGCCGCGCGCTGGACTCGCTCGCCAAGCACAAGCTTGCCTATGCGGCCCAGGCAGTGCTGGGCACGCTGCCCCCCGGCGTCGCGGTCGTGCCGGTCTATCTGCGCGTGCTGAAGCGGGCGACCCAGCTCCTGTTCTACTTCGCGGAATGCACGGGCTGGCGGGCCGGCGATGCGCCGCCGCCAGTGTCGGCGATTGCCGTGCGTCGCACCGCCTGCTTCCTGCTGCCGCGGCCCGAACGCGATCCCACCCTGCCGCTGAATCTCGTGCAGTAGCCGGCGCGTAGCGTGGCTAGCGGTCGAGCCGGTACTTCGCCAGCTTGCGCGGATCGATCTTGACGCCGATGCCGGGACCCTCCGGCGTCATCAGCATGCCGTTGCGGATTTCGAGATCGCGGTCGAGCAGGTGGTCGGTGGCGTCGATGAAGGCCGAAAATTCGTGCGCGTGCTCGGCGCGGTAGCTGCAGGCGAACTGCGCGCCCGCTGCGGTCCCGATGTGCATGTCAGCCTGGGAACCGTTGTGGATGGGCGTGTAGAAGGCGCGCGCCAGCGCCACGATGTCGCGGCCCTGCGTGTAGCCGTTGCGGGCGACCTTGATCACGACTGAACGGATCGCGCCCAGCTTCAGTTCGTGCAGCACGTCGTCCGGCGTGAAGCAGGAGTCGTCGCCGCTGATCGGGATGCGGGTCGCGCGCGACACCAGCAGCTTGCCCGCGCCATCGCGCGCGGGAATCGGCTCCTCGATCAGCGCGATATTCACTTCCTCCAGGTCGGGCAGGACTTCCAGCAGGCCCTGCGCCGTGTAGCCCTGATTGAAGTCGATCGAGATCTCGACGTGGTCGCCGACCTCCTTGCGCAGCCGGCGCAGGAAACGCACGTCCTTGTCGCGCTCGGTGCCGCCCTTGACCTTGATCGCCTTGAAGCCGTGCTTATTGATCATCTCCTGCGCCTCGGCCAGCATGTCCTTCTCGGGGGCGAGCCGCAGGCGCACGTTGACCGGCAGCGGGTGCACCACGCCACCCAGCAGGTTCGCGCAGGGCACGCCCAGCACCTTGCCTTGCGCGTCGTAGCTGGCCATGTCGACCGCGCCCTTGGCCGCAGGATTGCCGGCGAAACCGGCCAGGATGTTGTTGATGCGCTGCGTGTCGAACACATCGGTGCCCACGAGCTTGGGGGCGAAATGACCCTTCACGATGGCGACGATGGAGGCCTGGGTGTCGCCCAGAATCGTGGGGCGCGACGGCGCGTCGGCGATGCCCTGCGTACCGTCACCCAGCGTGACGACGACCAGCACGTTGTCGACTTCCTTGATCTCGCCGCGGGCCCATTTGATGGGCTTGATCAGCGGGATCGCGTACGGGATGGCCTCGACGGTGCGAATCTCGAGGTCGCCGACTTTCTGGGTGCTGCGTTTGGTCATTGCCTGATGCCTATTCCAGTTTGAGATTGAGTTGCTTGATCAGCGCGCTCCACCGGGCGCTTTCCTCGCGCGCGCTGGCGGCCACCGACTCGGGCGTGCCGCCCGCGGGCTCCGCACCGTCCGCCGCCAGGCTCTGCTTCACTTCCGGTAACTGGAGGATGCGGTTCGTTTCGCGGTTGAGGCGGGCCACGATGGCGGGCGGCGTTTTCGCCGGCACCATCACCGCGAACCAGCCTGCGGCCTGGTAGCCCGGCAGTCCTGACTCGGTCACGGTGGCAACGTCCGGTGCCAGTCCGGAGCGCTTCGCGCTGGTGACGGCGAGCGCGCGCAGCTTGCCGGCCTTCACGTGCGGCATCGCCACCGGAAAGGCCGACATGACGAGTTGCACCTGTCCGCCCAGGAGATCGGTCACCGCCGGTGCCACGCCCTTGTAGGGAATGTGCACGAAATCGACGCCCGCCTGCTGCTTGAACAACTCGACGAAGAGGTGATTCCACGCCCCGGCGCCAGGCGAGCCGTAATTGAGTTTGCCGGGATTGCTTTTGGCGTAGGCGATCAGCTCGGCTACTGATTTCGCCGGCACCGCCGGGTGCGCCACCAGAACCCCGGCCGGCTCGGACACCAGCACCACCGGCGCGAGGTCGCGCAGGGGCTCGTAGGCGAGCCGCGGGTAAAGATTGCGCGCCACGATGACGCTGCCGAACGAGCCCATGACCAGCGTATAACCGTCCGCCGGTGAACGCGCGGCGAGTT
This sequence comes from Burkholderiales bacterium, assembly GCA_050741255.1. Taxonomy (GTDB): domain Bacteria; phylum Pseudomonadota; class Gammaproteobacteria; order Burkholderiales; family SG8-41; genus CAZXNF01. The sequence continues at coordinate 9,906 of JBOIEQ010000006.1, forward strand.
CGGTGCCGACCGTGCCGCCGGCACCCGCCCGGTTGTCGATGATGAACTGCTGGCCCCAGGCCTCGGCGAGCTTCTGGCCCAGCAAACGGGACAGGATGTCGGTATTGCCGCCAGGCGCGTACGGCACGATGAACCGCACCGGTTTGGTGGGATAGGCACCCCCCTCCGCGGCGGGCGTGGCCGCGCCCGCAGGCGCACAGACGGCGATGGCCAGTGCCGCAAGCGTGATGCGCTGCATGTCGCTCTCCCTTCCGTGCTCAGTAACTGGTCGGCCAGTTGCGCAGCAGATGCTGGCCCACACCCTTGCTCATGCGCATGCGGTGCACTTCCAGCGTGCGGATCAGGTAGTCGCGCGTGTCGCGCGGATCGATCACGGCCTGCGTTTCGTAGAGTTCGGCCAGCCCCCACGGCGAGGTGTCGCGCTGCACTTCCTTGATCAGCTCCGCGAAACGCTCGGGATCGTCCTCGCGCTTCACGCCATAGAGGACGTTGACGCTGATGGCGGGATCCATGAAACCGAGATCGGCCGAAGGCCAGCAAGCCACCTCGTCCGCACCCTTGCCACCGGCCATGTTGATATAGGCCTGGCCGTAGCTCTTGCGCAGGATGATGGCAATCTTCGGCACCGTCACCAACGACATCGCGTTCATCCAGTTGATGACCTTGCCCGGCATGCCGCGCAGTTCGCCCTCGACTCCGATCAGGAAACCCGGTACGTCGACCAGGAACACCAGCGGCACGTTGAAGGAGTCGCAGAGCACCATGAAGCTCGTGACCTTCTGGCAGGCGTCGGCGTCGAGCGCGCCGCCCTTGAACAAGGGATTGTTGGCGATGAAGCCGACCGATTTCCCGCCGATGCGCCCGAAGACGGTCGCAATCGAACGGCCATAACGGGCCTTGAGCTCGAAAGTGGAATCCTTGTCCGCGACCGCCTCGATCACGCGCCGCATGTCGTAGACCTGGTTGCGCGACTCGGGAACAATTTCCAGCATGCGCTTGCACGCATCGTCCGAACCGGAGGGCACCGGCGCCTCGGGCGGCGCTTCGCTGTGATGCCCCGGCAGATAAGAGAGGAAACGCTTGATCGCGTCGAGCGCCTCCTGATCGGTGTCCACTGCGAGATCGGCCAACCCCGATACACCCGTCAGCAGTTTCCAGCCGCCGAGATCCTCGGCTTCGATCGGCTTGTTGATCGCCATCGACGTCACGTTCGGGCTGGCGATCGCCATGATCGCGCCCTTGCGCATGACCACGAAATCCGACATCGCCGAGTACCACGTCGATGAGCCGTAGCATTGCCCGAGCAGCGCGGAGGCCCACGGCGACTCGCGCAGACGCTGGTACTCGGCCGGGTCCTGCGCGATGATCGCGCGGCCGGCGGCACCCATGCGGTCAGGCATGCGGGCACCGGAGGACTCGCCGAGAAACACCAGCGGCATGCCGCGCTTGTTGGCAACCAGCTTCACGTGCTTGATCTTCTTCATGTTGATGACGGCGGACGAGGCGCCGAGCACCGTGAAGTCATTGGAGACGACCGCGACCTCGCGGCCGTGGATCTTGCCGAAGCCGGCGATCTTGCCGTCAGCCGGAGATTTTTCCCGTACCTCGGGACGCAGGGCCTTCGCGAACAGCCCGGACTCGTGAAAGCTGCCGCGGTCGAGCAATCCATCGAGCCGTTCACGCGCGTTCATCACGCCGGCCTCGCGGCGCTTGGCGAGTTTTTCCGGTCCGCCCATGCCCAGGGCTTTGGCCTTGCGGGCTTCGAGGTCCTTGATCAGATTTTCATGTGCCACGGTGTTCTCAACCTTTCAATTGCTTGATCATCTGGCGTGCAATCACCAGCTGCTGGATCTGGCTGGTGCCTTCGTAGAGCCGGAACAGGCGCACGTCCCGATAGAAACGTTCGATAGGGTACTCTTGCATGTAGCCGGCGCCGCCGTGCATCTGCACGCAGCGGTCGGCGACGCGTCCGCACATTTCGGACGCGTAGTACTTGCAGCACGACGCTTCCAGCGTCACGTCCTGCCCGGCGTCGCGCTGGCGCGCGGATTCCACGGTCATGCTGCGCGCGGCAAGCAACTCGGTGCGACAGTCCGCCAGCATCGCCTGCACGAGCTGGAATTCACCGACCGCCTGGCCGAACTGGCGGCGCTCCATGACGTAGTGCAGCGTGTCCCCGAGCATGCGGTCGGCCGCGCCTACGCACACCGCGGCGATCGTGAGCCGTGCCTTGTCGAGCACCTTCATCGCCGTCTTGAAGCCGAGATTCTCCTTGCCGCCAATCAGGTTCGCGGCCGGCACGCGGACGTTTTCGAACACGACGTCCGCCGTGTGCGAGCCGCGCTGGCCCATCTTGCGGTCCGGCTTGCCGACGCTCAGGCCGGGAGAGTTCCGTTCGACGATGAAAGCCGACACCCCACGCGCATCCTTCGATTGAAGGTCGGTGCGTGCCATTACGGTGAAGATGCCGGCTTCCGGCGCATTGGTGATGTAGCGCTTGGCGCCGTTCAACACGTAGTGGTCGCCCTCGCGCACCGCACGCGTGGTCAGGGAACCGGCATCCGAACCGGCGCCGGGTTCGGTCAGGGCGAAGGAGCCGATCAGCTCGCCACGCGCCAGCCGCGGCAACCAGGCCTTCTTCTGCGCTTCGGTGCCGTCGATCACGATGCCGAGCGAGCCGATGCCGTTGTTGGTGCCCATGATGGAGCGGAAGGCCGGCGACGCCCGGCACAGCTCCATCGCCACCAGCACTTCCTCTTCCATGGTCAGGCCCAGCCCGCCGTACTCCTCGGGCACCGTCAGGCCGAACAGGCCCATGCCCTTCATCTCGGCCAGGGTGTCGGCCGGGATTTCATCGGTATCGCTGACCTCCGTCTCGCGCGGGATCAGCTTGTCGCGCGTGAAACGGCGCAGGGTGTCCAGCAGGAGGGCGAAGGACTCGGTATCGCGGATCATTGCTTACTGCAGCTCCACTTTGGCGTCCTTGATGACCTGCGCCCACTTCGCGATTTCGACCTTGATGAAGGCGGCGAACTCCGCGGGGGTATTGCCCACCGGCTCGGCCCCCAGGCCGGACAGGCGTTCCGCGACGTCCGGCATCCGCAGGATCTTCTGGGTTTCCGCCGCCAGCTTGTCCACGATCGGCTTCGGCGTGCCGGCGGGCGCGACCAGACCGAACCAGGCCGCCGCGTCGTAGCCGGTCACCCCGGCTTCCGCGAGGGTAGGCACGTCGGGCACCGCGGGCGAGCGCTTCGCCGGACTCACCGCCAGCGCGCGGATCTTGCCCGCCTTCACCTGGGGCAGGTAGGGCGGCATGTTGTCGATGGTGACGATGACCTGGCCGGCGATGAGGTCCTGCAGCACGCCGGCGCTGCCCTTGTAGGGGATGTGCACAATGTCGGTGCCCGTCATTGACTTGAACAGTTCCATCGACATGTGCGCCGTCGAGCCGAGGCCCGGCGAACCGTAGGAATACTTGCCGGGGCTCGCCTTGAGGTAGGCGATGAGTTCCTTGGCGTTCTTCACCGGCACGCTGTTGTTGACCACCATGATGTTGGGCACGATCGCCACCAGCGACACGGGCGCGAAATCCTTGACCGCGTCCCAGGGCAGCTTGCGGTACAACCCTGGATTCACGCCGTGCGTGCCCGCGGTCACCATCAGCAGCGTGTAGCCATCCGGATTCGCCCTGGCCGCGACTTCGGTGCCGATGTTGCCGTTGGCGCCAGGCCGGTTTTCCACGATCACCGGCTGACCCCAAGCCTCGCTCATCTTCTGACCGACGGTGCGCGCGAGGATGTCGGTCGCGCCGGCGGGCGTGTAGGCCACGATGATGCGGATAGGTTTGTTCGGGTAGGCGCCCTGCGCGAACGACAGCGCGCTCCACGACAACAGCGCCATGCTCACTACGCTACGGATGATCATTGCCTCTTCCTCTTTCATCGCTCGCCGCTCGGGCGGTCCAGGACTTCGATGGTCTTGCGTTGCGGATCGACCCGCACGAGGTCTCCCGTGCGAATCAGCGTCAGCGGATCCGGCGTCCAGCCTTCGGTGATCGTGATGCCCGCGAACACCGCGCCCTGCACCATCACCGGATTGGTCACGCCGAAGATGAAGGCCTTCGGTGCGATCCCCTTGCCCTTCAGATCATAGAACGCCCAGCCCGCGGCAATGCCGCCCTTGGCGCTCGGCGTGAACAGGATCCGGTCGCGGATGTTGACGCCTTCCAGTGCGTGACCCGGGCGCGAGATGATCCCGCTCCAGCGGTCGAGGTCGTAGCGCGGGCTGAAGCCTTCCGTGGAAACGGCCGCAACGCCCTCCACCACCGGGCCGAACGCGCGCTTGACCCGGATCATGGGCAGCGGGCGCGGGCGAGCGGTCACAGCGGCCCGCCCTCGATGGCGAGGCGCACGCATTCGTCGGTGCGGCGCAGGATGCTGTGGAATTTGTGCCCGCGGATGATGTTGGTCAGCTTGGCGGAATTGGTAACGAGGTTGGACCAGCCGTTGCGCGCCCGAATGTTGGCGATATTCTGCAGGATGTAGAAGCACACGCCTTCCAGCACGGTTACGCCCGCCTTTTCCAGCGCGCCGAGATAGCCTTCTTCGCGGGCGGCGCTTTTCACGCCGTTGCTGGTGGTCACGAAGACCTGGGTGCCGGCCTTCACCTTGCGGCCCGCGAACAGTCCGGCGAGCCGCTTCATCTCGAACAGCGACTGCTGGGGTGCCGAGAACACCACCAGGTTGAGCGGGTTGCCGTTGTCGCCGTAGCTCGCGTACAGGCGCTCGAGATCGCGATTGGTAATGGTGACGGTTTCCTGTGACTTGCGACCGCCGAAGGCGGCCTTGACCGTCGGCGCCTCGGGCGTGACGCCCACCATGTGGAACATCCCCATCGACCCGTAGGACGCCAGCGAGGCGCCGAGGTGTTTCAGCTCATCGGCCAGCGGCGCGCGTTTCAGGTCCGTGAACACCGGCACCTGAAAGTAATCCTGGTGCGGCTCGCCGACCAGCTTGCCGATGGCGCCCCAGTCGGCCAGATCGTCGAGATCGCAAGCAAGCCTGACCAGGAAGCTGCCGCGACGATGGCGGTCGAGATGGAATCCGTATTCGGGCACCCGGCCCGTCAGCGCAGCCGCCAGCGCGGCCGGGCCCGACTCGAAATTGGTGCGCGCGCCGAACACGGAATTGGCGTAGATGACCGTGCCGGTGTCGCCCCAGGCCACGTGTTCGCCAACGTGCGGCTGGTACAGCGTCTGATAGTTGATGCAGGTGTCGGCGGTCGTCACGCCCATGCCGCGCAGGCTGCCGATCAGGGCCCGTTCCTTGACGGCTTCGGCCGGGTCCTGCCCCAGCTTCTCGGTATAGGCAAAGTCGAAGCAGCGCGCGTTGGTCGTGGTGTCGCGCACGCAGCGCGCGCCCAGGGCTGCCGCGCGCTCGAGAAAGGTTTGGCCGGCGTCGCCCATCACCTCGATGTCGCCCATCATGTGGACGTTGGTGACCGGCACGAATCGCTTGGCGCCGAAGAATTTGCCGACTTCGAGCTGCAGCGCCAGCGCTTCCTGCGCGGCCTGTCCGCGCTCGCCGCGCAGCAGGCGTTTCTCCTCCGCCGTCAGTCGCACGGCCATCCTCCTCCGGACCCGCCTGTTATGGAAACGCCAGGGAAAAAAATGCCCCGGCAAGCCGGGGCATTTTCGATCAATGACGAATGACGCTAATCGACGCTCTCGGTGAGCACCTCTTCGCGCTTCTTCCGCATGAACGGCAGCACGATCATGACCAGCAGCGCGCCGGCCACGGCCAGCATGCCCGCGCTGATCGGCCGCGTGAAGAAGACCGACGGATCACCGCGCGAGATCAGCATCGCACGCCGCAGGTTCTCTTCCATCAAGGGCCCCAGCACGAAGCCCAGCAGCAGCGGAGCGGGTTCGCAGTCCCACTTGGAAGCAAAGTAGCCGAAGAAACCGAAACCCGCCGCCAGATAAACCTCCATCGGGCTGTTGTTCAGCGAGTAGGCGCCGATGCAGCAGAACAGGCAGATGCCGGGATACAGCACGCGGTACGGAATCGTCAGGAACTTGACCCAGATGCCGATCAGCGGGAGGTTCAGGATCACCAGCATCGCGTTGCCGATCCACATCGAGGCGATCATGCCCCAGAACAGATCAGGCTTCTGCGTCATCACCTGCGGGCCGGGGGCGATGCCCTGAATCGTCATCGCACCGACCATCAGCGCCATCACCGCGCCGGTGGGAATCCCCAGCGTCAGCAGCGGAATGAAGCAGGTCTGGGCGGCGGCGTTGTTGGCCGATTCCGGCCCCGCCACGCCTTCAATGGCGCCCTTGCCGAATCGCGACGGATCCTTGGCGAGTTTCTTCTCCAGCGTATAGGAGGAGAAGGCCGCGATCACCGTGTGCGAACCCGGCAGGATGCCGAAGATGGTGCCGATTGCCGTGCCACGGACGATCGGGCCGATCGACATCTTGATGTCCTGCATCGTCGGCATCAGGCTCGCGACATGCGAGATCTGCGATTCATCGCGGTTCGACTGCTTCTGTTCGAGATTCGAGACAATCTCGCCAAAACCGAACATGCCCATCGCCACCGACACGAAGCCGATGCCGTCGGACAGTTCCGAGATGCCGAAACTGTAGCGCGCGATCCCCGAGTTCACGTCGGTGCCGACCAGCCCGAACAACAGGCCGACCAGGATCATCGCGATGGCCTTGATCAGCGAGCCGTGCGCAAGCACCACCGCGGCGACCAGGCCCAGGATCATCATGGAGAAATACTCGGCGGCGCCGAACTCGAACGCCAGTTCCGCCAGCGGCGGGCCGAATAGCGCGATCAGGAAGGTGCCCACGGTGCCGGCGAAGAACGAACCGATAGCCGCGATGGCCAGGGCCGGACCCGCGCGCCCCTGACGGCCCATCTGGTAGCCGTCCAGGCAGGTGACGACGGACGACGACTCGCCTGGCAGGTTGACCAGAATGGCGGTGGTCGATCCCCCGTAACTGGCGCCGTAGTAGATGCCGGCCAGCATGATCAGGGCCGGAATCGGCGGCAGGTTGAAGGTGATCGGCAGCAGCATCGCGATCGTGGCGACCGGACCGATGCCCGGCAGCACGCCGATCAGCGTGCCGAGAAAACAGCCAAGAAAGCAGTACAGGAGGTTTTGCGGACTGAAGGCAACCGAAAAGCCCAGGGCGAGATTGGCGAATACGGATGTTTCCATGATGTGCTTTCCTCGTCAGGGCCGGTCTAGAAGGACCAGGGGAAAATCTTGAACGGGAGGCCGAGCCCGTAATAGAAGATCAGCGGCACGGTGATGGACAGCACCACCGCACTGATGATGGCTTCCTTCCACTTGAATTCGTAGCCGCCGGCGGCCGACATGACGACGAGCACGAGCGTGGCGGCCACCACGCCCAGATTGAGCGGGCCGATGATGATGCCGAACGCCAGGACCGAGCCCAAGATCATCAGCATCGGAAACCACTGGGTTTTGCGGGGGGCCTCGCCGTCGTACAAGAACGCCTTAACGAAAATGATGATGCCCAGCACCGCCAGCAGCCCACCCAGAATGGACGGGAAATAGGCAGGACCCATACGCACCGCCGTGCCCATCGGATACTGCTTGGAGCCGAAGTAGAAAATGCATCCAATCCCGATGAACATCAGGCCGGCCCAAAAATCCCTGAGCGCGCGAATCTTCATGAACACCCCCGAATAATCTCTTCGTCGTTATAGGAATCTAGGGTGCAGCGACGCGCCCGCCGGAACCCCTGTTGCACAAACGTTGCGGATGATAGCGGATTTTGCGGTTGCCGCAAGCATGCGTGACGAGCCCGGCGATCAGGCGGCAAGCGCCTGTTTTTCCATCTCTGACCGGTAACGCCCGGTGCACGCCAGCCCGTTCATGCGTGCACGGTGATGGAGCGCTCGCTGCGCTGCAGCAATATTGGCGGGCTGACCCTTCCAGGCCTTCAAGGCGGGCTGCTGCAGGGCCCGGCCGTAGGAAAACGAAAGCGGCCAGGGCAACCGGTCCTTATGCTGCGCATTCATGGCGTTGAGATGGGCGGTCGCCAGTTCATCGCTCTGCCCCCCCGACAGGAAAACCACCCCGGCCACGGCCGCGGGGACGCAGCGGCGAAGCACCCGAACGGTGCGCTCCGCCACTTCATCGACACCGGCCTGCTGCGGGCACGTCTTGCCCGCAATGACCATGCTCGGCTTGAGCACGGTGGCTTCCAGCACCACGCGATGGCCGGTGAGCGCTGCATAGAGCGCATTGAGGGTCCATTCCGTCACTGCTTCGCAGCGGCCGATGTCGTGCGCACCGTCCATCAGCACTTCCGGTTCCACGATCGGCACCAGACCGGTTGCCTGGCAGATCGCGGCATAGCGCGCCAGCGCGTGCACGTTGGCGGCGATACAGGTCGTGCTCGGGATGCCGTCGCCGATGGTGATGACCGCGCGCCACTTGGCGAACTTCGCGCCGAGCTTGACGTAGTCGGCGCAACGCTTCGCCAGTCCGTCGAGTCCCTCGGTGACGGTTTCGCCGGGACACAGGGCAAGATCCTTGGCGCCGGTGTCCACCTTGATTCCGGGCAGGATGCCGTTTTTCGCCAGGACGTCCACGAACGGCGTGCCGGCGACGGCCTTCTGGCGCAGGGTCTCGTCGTACAGGATGACCCCGCTCACGAACTCGCCCAGGCCCTGGGTCGTAAACAGCAGATCCCGGTAGGCGCGGCGGTTGTCCTCGGTGCATTCAACCTTGATGCCCTCGAAGCGTTTCTGGATGGTGCCCGTGCTTTCATCGGCCGCCAGGATCCCTTTGCCGGGGGCCACCATGGCTTGTGCGACCTGTTCCAATGCATGCGTTGACATCAGCGTCTCCTGCAGAAAAAAGTCCGCTATTTTAACTCCGGCCCGCAAAGCCCAAGCGGGCCCGATCGTACTAACAGGGATCGCAGAAGGCGGTCCCGCGCGGCCCGGACGACGGCGGGTTACGAGTGGCGGTGCTCGCCGACTTTCACGATCTTCATGGTGTTGGTGCCGCCCGCCTTGCCGAAAGGCTCGCCGATCGTGAGGATGATCGTGTCGCCATGCTTCACCGCGCCGCGCTTGAGGAGTTCATCCTCCGCCATGTGCAGCGCCCGTTCCGGGTTGCGCGCGCCCTTGAATTTCACCGGATACACGCCGCGGAACAGCGTGACCCGGCGGCGTGTTTCGACGACCGAGGACAGCGCGTAGATCGGCACGCTGGTGCTCATGCGCGACATCAGCAGCACCGTCTTGCCGCTCTGCGTCAGCGCCGCGACGGCCTTGATGTCGAGGCTGTTGGCGGTGAACACCGTCGCCCGTGCGATCGCTTCTTCCACGCTCTCCGGGGCGCCATCGCGCCGCCGTTCGTTCGCCGGCAGGTCTTCCTTTTCCGCCTCCACGCACACGCGCGCCATCGCCGCCACGGTCTCGACCGGGAATTTCCCGGCCGCCGTTTCCGCGGACAGCATCACCGCATCGGTGCCGTCGAGCACGGCGTTCGCCACGTCGGACACTTCGGCGCGCGTCGGAATCGGATTGTTGATCATCGATTCCATCATCTGCGTGGCCGTGATCACGACCTTGTTGCGCTCGCGCGCCATACGGATCATGCGTTTCTGCAGCGCCGGCACGACCGCGTCGCCGACCTCCACCGCCAGATCGCCGCGTGCCACCATGACCGAATCCGACGCATCGAGGATCTCGGCCAGCGCGGTGATCGCTTCCGCGCGCTCGATCTTGGCGCAGATCATGCTCCGGCCGCCGGCCTTGATCATCAGATCGCGCGCCCACTGGATGTCGGCGCCGGACCGCGGAAACGAGACCGCCAGGTAATCGGCCTTCAGCAATGCCGCGGTCTTGATGTCCTGCATGTCCTTGTCGGTCAGCGCGGGCGCGGTCAGGCCGCCACCCTTGCGGTTGATGCCCTTGTTGTTCGAGAGCACACCACCCTGTTCGACCACGCAGTCGATGCGCGGGCCGCGGACCCGGCTGACGCCGAGCACGATGCGGCCGTCGTCGAGCAGCAGCGTGTCGCCGGGGGAGACGTCCTGCGGCAGCTGCTTGTAGTCGAGGCCGACCCGTGTCGCGTCACCGAGCTTGCACTCGGCATCCAGCATGAACTTGTCGCCCGTCGCCAGCGTGACGCGATCGCCCGCGAATTTGCCGATACGGATCTTGGGGCCCTGCAGGTCGACCAGCACGCCGACCGACCGGCCGGCCTGGCGCGCGAGCCTGCGCACCAGTTCCACGCGCGCCGTATGCTCAGCCGCCGTGCCGTGCGAAAAATTCATACGCACGACATCGAGTCCGGCCTCGATCATGCGCGCGAGCGTCTTCGGGTCGCTGGAAGCCGGGCCCAGCGTCGCGACGATCTTGGTCCGCCGGGTCATGCCGTTTCCTTCGCCGCGGCTTCCAGTGCCGCCACCGCCGGCAGCGTGCGGCCTTCCAGGAATTCCAGGAACGCGCCGCCGCCCGTGGACAAGTACGAAAGACGGTCCGTAACGCCGAACTTCGCGACCGCAGCCAGGGTATCGCCGCCACCCGCAATGGAATAGGCCTTCGACTCGGCGATGGCGTGGGCGAGCCGGTCGGTGCCGCCCGCGAACGGAGGGTATTCAAATGCGCCGACCGGGCCGTTCCAGACGATGGTACCGGCGCGGGCCACGATGGCCGCCAGCGCTGCGGAGGACTGCGGGCCGATATCGAGGATCAGATCGTCGGCTGCAACCTCCGCAACCGCCTTGACCGTGGCGGCCGCGTGTGCGGAAAGTTCCCTGGCGCAGACGACATCCGTCGGCAGGGGAACGTCGCCGCCCTTGGCCTGGATCAGCCGCAGGATTTCCTGCGCCTCGCCGACGAGCGTGGGTTCGGCCAGCGATTTCCCGATCGGCCGGCCGGCCGCGAGCAGGAAGGTGTTGGCAATGCCGCCGCCGACGATGAGACGGTCCACTTTTTCCGCCAGCGAGCGTAGCACCGTCAGCTTGGTCGATACCTTGGCGCCGCCGACGATCGCGACCAGCGGGCGCGCCGGGTCACCCAGCGCTTTACCGAGCGCGTCGAGTTCGGCCGCCATCAGCGGCCCCGCGCAGGCGACTTTGGCGAAACGCGCGACGCCGTGGGTGGTGGCCTCCGCGCGATGCGCCGCGCCGAAGGCTTCGTTCACATACACGTCGCACAGGGCGGCAATGCGTTGCGCCAGCGCTTCATCGTTCTTCTTTTCACCGGGATTGAAACGGCAGTTTTCCAGCAGCACCACCTGTCCCGGTGCCACCTCGACGCCGTCCAGCCAGTCCCGCTTGAGCGGCACGTCATGACCCAGCAGTACGCCCAGGTGTTTGGCGACCGGGGCCAGCGAATCCGCCGCACTGAACTCGCCCTCCTTCGGCCGGCCGAGGTGCGACACCAGCATGACGCGCGCGCGCTGGGCCAGGGCGTGCCGGATGCCGGGCAGCGCGGCGCGGATGCGGCTGTCGTCGGTGATCGCGCCGTCCTGCATCGGCACGTTGAAATCCTCGCGGATCAGGACGCGCTGATCGCGCAGATCGAGATCCAGCATGCGGAGGAAGTTCATTCCCCGCCGCTCACTTGGCGTTCATCAGCGCGATGGTGGTGTCCAGCATGCGATTGCTGAAGCCCCATTCGTTGTCGTACCAAGACAACGCCTTCACCAGCGTGCCGCCGGTGACCTTGGTCAGCGTGGCGTCGAAGATGGACGAGGCGGGATTGTGGTTGAAGTCCACCGACACCAGCGGGCCGGTGCTGTATTCAAGCACGCCCTTGAGCGCCCCGTCCGCCGCGGCCTTGATGGCGGCGTTGACTTCATCGACCGTCGTCGCGCGCGCAGCGGTAAAGACGAGATCCACCAGCGAAACGTTGATCGTCGGTACCCGCACGGCGAAACCGTCGAGTTTGCCGTTCAGTTCCGGGAGTACCAGGCCGACGGCGGCAGCGGCACCCGTCTTGGTCGGGATCATCGACATCGTCGCGGAGCGCGCGCGGCGCAGGTCCTCGTGATAGACGTCGGTCAGCACCTGGTCGTTGGTGTAGGAATGTATGGTGGTCATCAGGCCCTGCACCACGCCGACTTTCTCGTGCAGCACCTTGACCATGGGCGCAAGACAGTTGGTCGTGCAGGAAGCGTTGGAAATCACCGTGTGCGCGGCCTTCAGCGTCTGATGGTTGACGCCGTAGACCACGGTCGCATCCACGTCCTTGCCGCCGGGCGCGGAGATGATCACCTTCTTCGCGCCACCCTTGATGTGCGCGCCGGCTTTTTCCTTGGTCGTGAACAGCCCGGTGCATTCGAGCACCACGTCCACGTTGAGCGAACCCCACGGAATTTCCGCCGGATTGCGCACCGCGAAGACCTTGATGCGGTCGCCGTTGACGACCATCGCATCGCCGTCCACCGTTACGGTGCCGGGGAAGCGGCCGTGCGCCGTGTCGTAGCGCGTGAGGTGCGCGTTGGTTTCGGCATCGCCGAGATCGTTGATGCCGACGATCTGGATGCCGTGCTTTTTTCCGCTTTCATACAGGGCCCGCAGGATGTTGCGGCCGATGCGGCCGTAGCCGTTGATGCCTACGCGTATGGTCATTGCCTGTCCTTGAGTACAGCCGTGCGGCGGTCTAGGAAAGCACGTGTTTTACCGCGTCCGCCACGTTCGCCGCGGTAAAGCCGAAATGTTTGAACAGTTCGCCGGCGGGCGCCGATTCGCCGAAGGTATCGATGCCGACCACCGCGCCGTCGAGGCCGACGTACTTGCGCCAGCCATCGGAGACCCCGGCTTCCACCGCGACGCGCGGAAGTCCGCGCGGCAGCACCTGCGCGCGGTACTCCGCATCCTGGCGGTCGAAAGCGCGGGTGCAGGGCATGGACACGACGCGTACCGGGATGCCGGCGCTGTCCAGGAGTTTTTGCGCGTCCATCGCCAGCGGCACTTCCGAGCCGGTGGCGATGATGACGGCGCGCGGCGCGCCGGCCGCCTCGGACAGCACGTACCCGCCGCGCGCGATCAGGGCCAACTGCCCTTCACTGCGTTTCTGGAAGGCGACGTTCTGCCGCGACATGATGAGGCAGGTGGGTCCGTCCTTGCGCTCGAGCGCGGCGCCCCAGGCCGCGGCGGTTTCGACCGTGTCGCAGGGCCGCCAGACCGCCATGTTTGGAATCAGGCGCAGGCTGGCGACCTGCTCGATGGCCTGGTGCGTCGGTCCGTCCTCGCCCAGCCCGATCGAGTCGTGCGTGAACACGAAGACATTGCGCAACTTCATCAGTGCCGCCATCCGCAGCGCGTTGCGAGAGTAGTCGGAAAAGGTGAGGAAGGTGCCGGTCTCGGGAATGAAGCCGCCGTGCAGCACCATGCCGTTGGTGATCGCCGCCATCGCGAACTCGCGCACGCCGAAGTTCACGATGTTGCCGTCGCCGGCAGGACCGACGACCTTGCTGCCCGGCCAGTTCGTGAAGACGCTGCCCATCAGGTCGGCTGAACCACCGACGAGTTCCGGCAGTTTCGGCGCCAGCGCCGTCAACACCAGTTGTGATGCCTTGCGCGTGGCCACGGTCTCGCCCTTGGCATTCGCCGCGGCGATGCACTGCGCGAGATCGGTGGCGAAGGTCTCCGGCAGGCGGCCGGCCATGCGGCGCTCGAATTCGCGGGCGAGTTCCGGGAAAGCGGCGGCGTAGCGCGAGAACCGCGCCTGCCAGTCCGCTTCCCGTGCGGCACCCTTCGCGCGCTGGTCCCAGCCGGCGTAGACCGTTTCGGGGATTTCGAAAGGCGGATGTTTCCAGCCGATCGCTTCGCGCGTGGCGGCGACTTCCTTGTCGCCGAGCGCGGCACCGTGCGTGTCCGCCGAGCCCTGCTTGTTCGGCGCGCCCTTGCCGATGACCGTTTTGCAGCAGATCAGGCTTGGCCGGTCTGTCACTGCCTGCGCCTGTTTGAGCGCGGCTTCGATCTTGGCGCTGTCGTGGCCGTCCACGGCCGGAATCACGTGCCAGCCGTAGGCCTCGAAGCGGCGCGGCGTGTCGTCGGTGAACCAGCCGGCAACCGCGCCGTCGATGGAAATGCCGTTGTCGTCATACAACGCGATCAACTTGCCGAGCTTGAGCGTGCCGGCGAGCGAACAGGCCTCGTGCGACACGCCTTCCATCAGGCAGCCATCGCCGAGAAAGACGTAGGTCCGGTGGTCCACGATGGCATGGCCGTCGCGGTTGAATTCGGCGGCCAGCAGGCGCTCGGCCAACGCCATGCCGACCGCGTTGGCGAGACCCTGGCCGAGGGGCCCGGTGGTCGTTTCCACGCCGGGCGTGATGCCGTGCTCGGGATGGCCGGCCGTCTTCGAATGCAACTGGCGGAAACGCTTGAGCTCCGCCATCGGCAGGTCATAGCCGGTCAGGTGCAGCAGCGCGTACAGCAGCATCGAGCCGTGACCGTTCGACAGCACGAAACGGTCGCGGTCGGCCCACAGCGGATTCGCGGGATTGTGGCGGAGGTGGCGGTTCCACAGCACTTCCGCGATCTCGGCCATGCCCATCGGCATGCCGGGATGGCCCGAGTTGGCCTGCTGCACCGCGTCCATTGCCAGCGCTCGGATGGCGTTCGGCAGGTCGGTAAGCGAGCTCATGAGAAAGAAGCGGGGACCGGGGGAGGATTTGCTGCGGGAAGACCGCGATTATCCCCGAAAACGCGGCGCCGTGGCTACGCGCAGGGCGGCTGCGGCCGTAACGGCCGGCACCCGCTAGTGTTCTTCAGGCCGCCGGGCCAGCCGGACGCCCAATTGTTTCAGTTTGCGGTAAAGATGCGTGCGCTCGAGCCCCACGCTCTCCGCCACGCGGCTCATGTTGCCGCCTTCCTTGGCGATGTGGTGCTCGAAATAGATGCGCTCGAAGGCGTCCCGCGCTTCGCGCAGCGGGCGGTCGAGCGACAGGCCGTTGATCTGCGTCTCGGCGCCCGAAGGGGCGGACTCGTCCAGCACGTGCGCGATGTCCTGCGGGCCGATTTCCTCACCGGGCGCGGTCAGCGCGAGCGAGCGCACCGCCGCCTCCAGTTGGGTCAGATTGCCCGGCCATTCGTGATTGCGCAGCAGATTCAGCGCGGCCGTCGAAAAGCGCTTGAGCGGCACCTCGCGCGCCTCGATCAGGCGCGCCAACAGCACGCCGGCGAGTTCGGGCACGTCGTCGCGGTGTTCGCGTAGCGCCGGCACCCGGATGGCGGCCGCCGACAGGATGCCGTACAGGCGCGCATCGAAGGCACCCTGCCCGACCAGGTCGGCGAGCGGGCGGGTCGAGCCGCACACCAGGCGGGCGTTGTACTTGTCGAGGCGGCCGGCCGCCACCAGGAGCCCCTTCTGCTCGAGCTTGGACAGTTCGGACACGTCGTACAGGAACAGGATGCCGTCGTGCGCCTGGGCCAGCAGGTCGAGTGGTGCGTCGATGAGCCCCGAGGTCTGCGCCGGCGCGATCCACGGCGTATGCGCCTGGTGCAGGAACCGCGCCGCGATCTCGGCGCCGCAGCCCGGCTCGCCGGTCAGCAGCACGGGCAGCTTGAGATTCGCCACGCGCGCGAGCTTCTGCTTCAGTTCCGCAATCGGCGCGCTGCGGCCCAGCGCGGCAAGTGCCAGCTCAGGCTTGGGCTGCGGCTGGCCGTTCTTCAGCGCGCGACCGACCGTGGACAGCAGCTTCTGCAGCGCGATCGGCTTCTCGAGGAAATCGTAGGCGCCGAGCCGGGTGGCTTCCACCGCGGTATCGATGGTGCCGTGGCCCGACATCATGACCACCGGCATCGTCAGCTGGCCGTTGGCCGCCCACTCCTTCAGGAGCGTGATGCCGTCGGTGTCGGGCATCCAGATGTCGAGCAGCACGAGATCGGGGCGCGCCTGCGTGCGCAGGCTGCGCGCTTCGGAGGCGTTCTCGGCGAGCGTGACCTGGTAACCCTCGTCACGCAGGATCTCCGACAGCAGCTCGCGGATGCCGACTTCGTCGTCTACGACCAAAATCTGTTGCATAGGGGAACCTTCATTCTAGCGGGCTTTGGCGGTACTACGCGGCGCTGCGCGCTTCGACACGCGCGAGCGGCAGGAAAATAGTCACACTCGCACCGCGCGGCGCGAGATTTCCGAGTTCGACGCGGCCGCCGTGCTCCTCGACGATCTTCTTGACGATCGAGAGGCCGAGGCCGGTGCCCTTGGGTTTGGTCGTGATGTACGGCTCGAACGCGCGCGCCAGCACCTTGTCGGGGAAACCGGTGCCGTTGTCGACGACGGACAGGCTGAGGAAGTCCGCGTCGCGCCGGCTCCGGATGTCGATGCGCGGATCAGCGACGCCCGCCAGCGCATCCTGGGCGTTCTGCAGGAGATTGTGGATGACCTGGCGCAGTTGCGCCGGGTCGCCCGTCACCGGCGGCGCGTCCAGCGCCAACTCGGCGTGGATGATGCGGCCGAGCGAGCCGTAGAGCATCAGCACCTCGCGCACCAGCGCGGCGAGGTCGACCGGCTGCATGACCGCTTCCGGCATGCGCGCGTAGTCGCGGAACGCATCCACCATGTGCTTGAGCGCGCCGACCTGGTTGACGATGGTCTCGGTGGAGCGGGCCAGCATTTCGGCGTCGGCGCCGGACAGCTTGTCGCCCAGTTTCAGTTGCAGCCGTTCCGCCGACAACTGGATCGGGGTGAGGGGATTCTTGATCTCGTGGGCGAGCCGGCGCGCCACTTCGCTCCACGCGGCATCGCGCTGCGCCTGCACCACCTGCGTGATGTCGTCGAACACCACCACGAAACCGTTTTCCCCGCCGGCCGCGAACGGCGTGCCCCGCAGCAGCAGGACCTGACGGCCCGAGGGTCCCGTCCATTCGAGTTCCCGCTGCCACTTCACGCCGCCGGCGAAGGCATCCATCAGTTCGCGAGCGAGCGGCGCCAGTGCAGCATTGCGCTCGGGCCAGCGTTCGAGCGGCAGCTCGGTGTAATCGCGGAAGTCGATGCCCAGAATGGCCGCCGCGCTCGGATTGCAGGAACGCACGCACAGCACCAGGTCGAAGGCCAGCACCCCGGCGGACACGTTCGCCAGCACGCTTTCGATGTAGGCGGCCGCGGTCGCGAACTGCGCCTGGTTGTGCTCGGCGGTGACGCGCGCCTCCGAGAGTTGCTCGGTCATGGTGTTGAACGATTGCGTGAGCACCCCCAACTCGTCGCTGGAGGCCACCGGGATACGGCGGCTGAAGTCGCCCTGCGCCACCGCACGCGTGCCTTCCGCGAGTTCGGCCAGCGGCGCGGACAGCCGTTCCGAGAGCAGGAAAGCGATCGCCAGCGCCGACAACAGCGCCAGCAACAGTGCCATGGTCAGCGTCAGTCCGTAGATGCGCTTCAGGCCCTGGCGCGCCAGGGTCAGTTCCTGGTATTCGGCCAGCCCGGCCTGTACACCCTCGGCATCCCGCGCCAGCGCCGCCGGCACGGGCTGCGCCAGTTGCAGCACGCGCACGTCCTCGGCGAGCGACAACACGTTCACCGGCACCAGCGTGCGCAGATACAGGCCGCGTTCCGGGAGCGTTTCCACGGAACTCACCGGCTGCTGCATCCGCACCTGCCGCAGCGTGTTCGCCGGCAGCGCCTCGGGCAACAGCGCAGCCGGGCCCGCGGACGACATCGCGAGCAGGCGGCCGCGCGCGGAATACAGCACGGCCTCGTAGACGCCGGCCTGCTCGCGCAGATCGTTCAGCGCGCCGGGTTGTTCGGCCGTGGGGCGCGCGGCGAGCGTACCGGCCATGGTCGTCGCCTTGACCGTGAGATCCTTGAGCAGACTGTCGAGGGCGCCGCGCCCGAGGTTGAGACCGCTGTCCAGCGCGCGTTCGATGCTCTGGTCGAACCAGGACTCAATGCTGCGCTGGAGAAACTGCACGGAAACGCTGTAGACGATGGCGCCGGGCACCAGCGCCAGTACGGCGATCATCCCGACCAGCCGCAGGGTCAGCCGCGAACCGAGGACGCGTGCGCGCACCCGGAGGAGCAGCCGCGCGAGCTGGTACACCGCCAGCGCCGCCAGCGCCGCGGCAAGGACGCCGTTGGCGACCAGCAGCGTCTGGTAATGCTGGACGAAAAGCCGCGTGTTCGCCGCCGCGCTCGCCAGCAGGAACAGCGTAATGGCGGCGACCACGACGCATGTCAGCAGCAGCCAGCGCAGCCAGGCGGGTGCCCGGAGCGGTGCAAGACGCGAAAGATCCAGTTTCATGGCGTCCCGGTGAACGTCCAGCGGAACCAGTCGGACCCGATGTTCCACTCACGCGAAGCGAGCGCGTTGACCTGAAACGGCTTGGGCAACTGTGAAATATCCAGGCGCAGGCGCACCGCGGCCTGATAGCTCTGGTCCTTGCGGAACGTATCGCTCTCGACCGCCTGCTGGCGGCGTATCCGGGAGATGAAGCCCACGGCTTCGTCGAGCGTGGCGAAACTCCTGAACAACTGGCCGACGGTGACCCGGTACTGGCGGGTGAGCGGCTGGTACGACAGGCGATAGGAGAGTTGGCCCCCTGCGACCCGCTCGTTCAGCCAGTACCAGCGCGGACGCAGAACTTCCCACTCGAACAGGAACGCGAGCGATACCCCCTTGCCCAGGGCATCCTCGAGCGTAGCCGTCAGTTGAATCTCGAAATCGGCTTCGAGGGTGTAGCCGTCGTCGCGCTCGACCAGGGCGGCGCGCTTGATCTCGATCGCGTCGCCCTGCGCCGCCGGTACGCCCACGCTCCAGGCGAGCGCGGCGACCGCCAGCGCGAGCAGCGCGCTAAACTTTTTCCAGCGCCGCGTAATAGAAGCCATCGTGGTCCGGCGTGGGCAGCAACTGCCCCGCAGGCGCGCCGTCGGCAGCGGGGAGGGCGGGAAGCGGGAGACGTCGCGCATCGGCGTGGCGCGACAAGAATGCAGCGACCTGACGGTCGTTCTCACGCGCGAAGATCGAGCAGGTGATGTACAGCAATTTACCACCGACCGCCAGCACCCGCCACAGCGCTTCGAGCAGGCGCGCCTGCTCGTCCGCCAAGGTCGCGAGATCGGTCGGGCGGCGCAGCCACTTCACGTCCGGGTGCCGGCGGACGATGCCGGAGGCGGTGCAGGGGACGTCCGCGAGCACGCGGTCATACGGCACCCCGTCCCACCACGCGGCCGGCTCCCCGGCGTCGGCCGCGGCGAGCCGCGCCGTCAGGCCCAGCCGCTCAAGATTGTCGGCCACCCGCCGCAGGCGGTCGCCGTCGCGGTCGAGCGCGGTCAGTTCGATGGCCCCGCGTTCCAGGAGGTGGGCGGCCTTGCCGCCCGGCGCCGCGCAGGCGTCGAGCACGCGCATGCCGTCGCGCGCATCGAGCAGCGGGGCCGCCCACTGGGCGCCGGCATCCTGCACCGACACCCGCCCATCGGCGAATCCGGGCAGGGTTTTCACCGGCACGGCACGGGCGCACAGCACGCCGTCCTCCTGCACCGGCCGCGCTTCGATACCCGCCGCCGCCAGCGCCGCCAGAGTGTCGTCACGGCTGCCGCGACGCCGATTGACCCGCAGCGTAAACGGCGGATGCCCGTTGTTCGCCTCGAGGATGCCCCGCCAGCGCCGCGGATACTCCTCGCGCACCGCCTCGATCCACCAGCGGGGATGAGCATAACGCGCCTCGTCTGTCGCCAGACCCGCCGCCAGCGCCTCGCGGCGGCGCAGAAAATTGCGCAGCACCGCATTGACGAAACCGGTGCTGTGCCCGTGTGTCCAGCCGCCCGCCACTCCCGCCGCGGCGTTGACCACGGCATGCGGTGCGGCGCGCGTGTATTCGATCTGGTAGGCGGCGACCCACAACAGCGCGGCCACCCGCGGATCCGCCGGCGTTTCCCGCAGCAACGGCGCCAGCAGCGCCTGCAGGCGCGTGAGCCAGCGCAAGGTGCCGTAGGCGGCGTCCTGCGCCGCTGCCCGCGTGTGCGCGGTCAGCGCGGGCTCGGCCGCGCGCAAGGTCTCAAGCGTCGCCGTCAGGCTCGCGCCGGCGAGCACACGGGTAACGGCGAGCGCGGCGATCTTTTGTACGTCGTTCAAGCGTTCACGCGGGCCGCGCGTCGAAACGCTGGCCAACCGCAAGACGGGCGCCCGCGGCGAACGCCGGGGCGGAAAGACGGCGGCCCCCAGCGCGCTGCAGCTCGGTGATCGCGAGGGCGCCGGTGCCGCAGCCGACCACGATGGCTTCGGGGGTGATCGCCACGATCGTCCCCGGCGCCACGATCGGTCCGGACGCCGGCACCGGGCGCGCTTTCCAGATTTTCACGGGCGTGCCTTCCAACAGCGCTACTGTGCCGGGCGCCGGATCGAAGGCGCGTACCTGGCGCGCGATCTGTTCCGCCGGTTCCATCCATGCCACCCCCGCATCGCGCGCAGTGATTTTCGCCGCGTACGTGACTTGGCGTTCGTCCTGCGGGACCGGCGTCGGCCATCCCTCCGGCCGTGCGAGCAAAGCAACGATGTCGTGCGCGCCCTGCAGCGCGAGTTTGTCGTGCAGCGTACCGCCCGTGTCTTCCGCATCGATAGCAACCCGGGAGTGCACCAGCATCGGACCGGTGTCGAGGCCCGCTTCCATCTGCATCAGCGTGATCCCGGTTTCGGTATCGCCCGCGAGCAACGCGCGCTGGATCGGCGCCGCGCCGCGCCAGCGCGGCAGCAGCGATGCATGGATATTGACGCAGCCCAGGCGCGGCATCGCCAGCACCGCCGGTGGCAGCAGGAGTCCGTAGGCGGCGACCACCATGAGATCGGGCGCCAGTCGCGCGAGTTCGGCCTGCGCCGTCGCCTCGCGCAGGCTGGCCGGCTGCGCAACCGGCAGACCGCGCGCGACTGCACAGGCCTTGACCGCGCTAGCCCGCAGCGCGAGACCGCGACCCGCCTGACGGTCGGGCTGGGTGAGGACGCCGACGATGACATGGCCTGCAGCGGCCAGCGCCTCCAGGGCGGCGGCCGCGAAAGCCGGGGTGCCCGCAAACACGAGACGCAAGGAACTCTCCGCGCCGCCCGCTACATCGCGCGCGCGCGCTGTTTTTCCAGCTTGTTGACGATGCGGCTGCGTTTCAGCCGCGACAGGTGCTCGACGAAGACCTTGCCGTCGAGGTGATCGATTTCATGCTGGAGGCAGACGGCGAGCAGGCCGTCGGCGTCGAGCGTCTTGCGGCGGCCGTTCGCATCCAGCCCCTTGACCGTCACTTGCGCGGCGCGCCGTACGATTTCGAACACACCCGGCACGGACAGGCAGCCTTCCTCGCATTCCGCGTCGCCGCTGCGCGCCACGATTTCGGGATTGACGAGAACCTGCAGCTGGTCATGCGTGTCCGAGATATCGATGATGATGATACGTTTGTGAACGTTCACTTGCGTAGCCGCCAGACCGATTCCCGGCGCGGCATACATGGTTTCAGCCATGTCCTTGATCAAACGACGAATTTCGTCATTGACCCCGGACACCGGCGTGGCGACTGTATGCAATCGGTCATCTGGGTAGACGAGAATGGGCAAAATAGCCATATTTTCTTGCAAATTTAAAGCACTAGAGGCAGACTTTAAACAAGGACTTTAGTTTACGGCGGTTTGCCGTTGATCTCGTTGCACGACTACACCGAATACAGGAGCCGAATCCGGTTCGCGGTTCGGTTGTCGCGTCGAGATCGCCGGCCGGATCCGTCGCTTGAGAAGGAATCCATCCAGTGAAACCAATTATATCGATGCTCCTCGCCCTCCTGAGCCTCGCCTCGGCGGCGCAGGCCGCCACCGTGAGCGATCTGCAGGACAACGCGCCGGACCGTTATGTCGTGGTGCCCGGCGACACGCTCTGGGGCATTGCCGGGCGCTACCTGAAAAGCCCCTGGAAATGGCCTGAATTGTGGCAAGCCAACAAGGATCAGGTCCGCAACCCCAACCTGATCTATCCGGGAGAAGTGCTGGTGCTCGATCGCAGCGGCGGCAACGTCAGCCTGCGGGTCGAAAACACCGTGTCGCTTTCGCCCCAGGTTCGCGCCGAAGCCCTGCAACCGCAGCCGATCCCGACCATACCACTCACCGCGATCGGACCCTTTCTGTCGCAACCGCGGGTGGTTGGTGAAGATACGCTGGCCGCCGCACCGGTGGTCGTCGCCCTGCAGGAAAACCGTCTTGCTGTCGGCGCCGGCAGCCTTGTATACGCCAAGAGCCTCGCGCCCAACATCGATTTCTGGCAACTCCTGCGCCGGGACCAGAAACTGGTGGACCCAGACAGCAAGGAGACCCTGGGCTGGCTCGCCACCTATCTCGGCGACGCGCGCGTCAAGCAGCGCGGCGACGTCAGCACCCTGGAGATGACGACGAACCTCAAGCAGGAAGTCTACTTCGGCGATGCGCTGGTGCCCGCGCCGCGCCAGGAACTGGCCGAGAATTTCTATCCGCGCGCGCCCACCAAGCCGATCAACGGCAAAGTGATCCATACCTACGGGGACCTGTACGAGACCGGTTCGTTGCGCATCATCGCGCTGTCGAAAGGCGCGCGCGACGGCCTCGAAGTCGGCCACGTGCTCGCATTGCGACGCAATCAGGCCACGCGCAACACCCTGCGCCAGGCGCCCTTGTATGGTCGCCTGGGACCCACCGGCGATCCCGCGGTGTCACCCTACAAGCAATTGCCCTTGCGTGACCGCACTGCGCCGCTGTATGGCT
Source organism: Burkholderiales bacterium (assembly GCA_050741255.1). Lineage (GTDB taxonomy): Bacteria > Pseudomonadota > Gammaproteobacteria > Burkholderiales > SG8-41 > CAZXNF01. Next base: position 32,625 of record JBOIEQ010000006.1, read on the forward strand.
ACTACGGACCGGCCGGGAGCGAATACAAAAATCCGGCAGTAACGATACCGGTGGATGAACTACCGGACTTCCGCTACGGTCTGGCGATGGTATTCCGCGTGTTCGATCGGACCTCGTTTGCGCTCGTCATGCAAAGCGACTCGCAGGTCGATCTGTACGACATCGTCACCAATCCCTGACCCGGCGCGGGCCTGGCCCCGCGCAGGAGACGTCCGCATGGCGTCCCCGACCCACTCCCCGCTGGAAGCCTGGCTACGTCTCGCGTTTACGCCGGGCGTGGGACCGGCCTGCCTGCGGACCCTGCTGGAGTCCTGCGGCGACGCCGCCGGCATTCTGAATGCCTCGTCCGCGCTGCTGCGCAATGCAGCGGGCGCCGAACTCGCGGACGCGATCCGGCGGGGCGGCAATGCGGAAGCCGCCACTGCCGCCCTGCACTGGCGCGAGCAGCCGGGCCACCATCTGTTGATACCGGGAGACACGGCCTACCCGGCGCTGCTCGGCGAAATTCCCGATCCGCCGCCGGTGTTGTTCATCAACGGCAACGTAAGCCTGCTGAACAACCCTGGACTCGCTGTCGTCGGCAGCCGCAACGCCACCGCCCAGGGCTGCAACAACGCCGAAGCCTTCGCACGCACGCTGTCGGACGCCGGCCTCACCATCGTCAGCGGACTGGCGCTGGGCGTGGACGCGGCGGCGCACCGCGGCGGGCTCGCCGGTGCGTCACGCAGCGTCGCCGTCATCGGCACCGGCATCGACGTGGTGTATCCCGCGCGCAATCGCGCACTGGCCCACGCGCTGGCGGAAGACGGGGTGCTGGTTTCGGAGTTCCCGCTCGGCACACACGCGCTGGCCGGCAACTTTCCGCGCCGCAACCGCATCCTCTCCGGCCTTGCACTCGGTTGTCTGGTGATCGAAGCCGCCGTGCACAGCGGCTCACTGATCACCGCGCGGCTCGCCGCGGAACAGGGGCGCGAGGTCTTCGCGCTGCCGGGTTCCATCCACTCGCCGCTATCCAAAGGCTGCCATCTGCTGATCAAGCAGGGTGCCAAGCTCGTCGACAGCGCGCAGGACGTATTGGAGGAATTGCGCTTTGCCGTGCCTGCGCGCGCACACGGGGACGCCGCACCCGCCGGCGCGATCGATGCCACCGCCACACAGGTGCTTGCCGCGCTGGGGTGGGATCCGTGCGACGGCGATACCCTGTCGGACCGCACCGGCATCGCACCGAACGCGTTGCAGTCCGTGCTGCTCGGCCTTGAACTAGCAGGGGAAATCGCGATTCTGCCCGGCGGGCGGATACAACGCGTCAAGCGCGGGGCGTGACCCGTCTCCTTGCCCGGGATTTTTTTTGTCCGTATCATCCGCCGCTCTCCAAACCCGGGCGGCCACCGGCACACACCGGCGCGAACCATGGCGACGAAAAAAACCAGCGCGAAAAAAACTGCCGTAGCCAAAGCGCCCGCGCGCAAGACAACACGTGCGGTCAAGACCGCCGCCGCGCCTGCAGCACCCGCGCCGAAGCGTGCAACCCGCAGCGCGCCCGCCGTCACCGCGGGCAGGCAACTCATCATCGCCGAGAAGCCGTCGGTCGCGAACGACATCGCGCGCGTGCTGGGCGGGTTCAAGAAGCAGGGCGACTACTTTGAAAGCGACGACCAGGTGCTGTCGTCGGCGGTCGGCCACCTGCTGCAACTCGCGGTGCCCGAGGAATTCGAGGTCAAGCGTGGCAAATGGTCGTTCGCCAACCTGCCCGTGATCCCGCCGCACTTCGCCCTGCAACCGATCGAGAAGAACGCCGAGCGGCTGAAGACGCTCGTCAAGCTGATCAAGCGCAAGGACGTCAGCGGCCTCATCAACGCCTGCGACGCCGGCCGCGAAGGCGAACTCATCTTCCGTTACATCGCGCGCCACAGCGGCACCACCAAGCCCATCCGCCGGCTCTGGCTGCAGTCGATGACGCCGGGCGCCATCCGCGACGGTTTTACGCAGCTGCGTTCCGACCAGGAGATGCTGCCGCTGGCGGACGCCGCGGTGTGCCGTTCGGAAGCCGACTGGCTGGTCGGCATCAACGGCACGCGCGCGATGACCGCTTTCAATTCGAAGTCCGGGGGATTCCACCTGACGACCGTGGGCCGCGTGCAGACGCCCACCCTCGCGATCCTGGTCGAGCGCGAGGAGCGCATCAAGAAATTCGTGCCGCGCGACTATTTCGAGGTGCACGCGGTGTTCGCCGCAAAAGCCGGCGAGTACGAGGCGCGCTGGCTCGACGAAAACTTCGATAAAAAGCAGCGCGATGACGACGCCGAACTGAAACCCGAGCGCCTCTGGGCGCGCGCGCGCGCGGAAGCCATTCGCGCCAAGTGTGTTGGCCGCCCGGCTACGGTCGAGGAGGAAAGCAAGCCAGCGACCCAGTTGTCGCCGCTGCTCTACGACCTGACCAGTCTGCAGCGCGAGGCCAATGGCCGGTTCGGCTTTTCGGCGCGCAACACCCTGGGCCTGGCGCAGGCGCTGTACGAGAAACACAAGGTTCTGACTTATCCGCGAACGGATGCGCGCGCCCTGCCCGAGGACTACATCGACACGGTCAACGAGACGCTGAAGATGCTGCAGGATGGCGCTTTCGTCGCCGGGCCAGGCAGCCACTACGCGCCCTTCGCGAAGAAAGTGCTGAAAGAGGGCTGGGTCAAGCCGAACAAGCGCATCTTCAACAACGCCAAGATTTCGGACCATTTCGCGATCATTCCGACCACGCTGGCGCCCAAAACGCTGTCGGAACCCGAGCAGAAACTCTACGACCTCGTCGTCAAGCGCTTCCTCGCGGTGTTCTATCCGGCCTCGGAATTCCGAGTGACCACCCGCATCACGCGCGTGGAGGGTGAAGCGTTCAAGACCGAGGGCCGCGTGATGGTGGCCCCGGGCTGGCTGGAAGTGTACGGACGGGATCTGCAGTCGGAGTCGACACCCGAGCTGGTCGCGGTCAACGCCGGCGAGAAACCCCTCGCGCAGACCGTTGAAGTACAGGCCTTGCAGACCAAGCCTCCACCGCGTTTCACCGAAGCCACGCTGCTGTCCGCCATGGAAGGCGCCGGCAAGCTGGTGGACGACGAGGAACTGCGCGAGGCCATGCGGGAAAAAGGCCTCGGCACGCCCGCCACGCGCGCGGCCGTCATCGAGGGTTTGATCCGCGAAGACTACGTGCACCGCAACGCGCGCGAACTGCAGCCGACCGCCAAGGCCTTTTCGCTCATGACGCTGCTGCGCGGACTGCAGATCGACGAACTCACCAAGCCCGAACTCACGGGGGACTGGGAATACCAGCTCGCGGAAATGGAGCACGGCAAGCTGAAGCGCGAGCAGTTCATGCGCCAGATCGAGGTGATGACGAAGAAGATCGTCGCCCGGGCCAAGAGCCATGAGAGCGACACGGTGCCGGGTGAATTCTCCACGCTGGCCACGGCTTGTCCGAAATGCGGCGGAATCGTCAAAGAGAACTACAAGAAATTCCAGTGCCAGAAATGTGATTTCTCGCTCTGGCGCATTCTGGCCGGTCGTCAGCTCGAGCCGCAGGAAATCGACGAACTCATCCAGGCCGGCAAGGTCGGGCCGCTCCAGGGCTTTCGCAGCCGGCTGGGCAAGCCCTTTGCCGCCATGCTGAAGCTGGTGCCACCCGACTACAAGATCGAATTTGATTTCGGGCAAGGCAGCGGCGAGAACGCCGAACCCGTCGACTTTTCAGGCCACACCGCGCTGGGCCCGTGTCCGAAATGCGGCGCGCGCGTGTTTGACCACGGCATCGCGTTCGTCTGCGAGAAGTCCATCGGCCCGGAACGCAGCTGCGACTTCCGCTCGGGCAAGATCATTCTTCAGCGACAAATGGAAACGGAGCAGATGCAGAAGCTGCTCGCGACCGGCCGCACCGATCTGCTGCACCGCTTCATTTCCAAGAAAGGCCGCCCGTTCTCCGCCTTTCTCGTGCGCGGCGACGGCGGCAAGGTGACCTTCGAGTTCGCACCGCGGGAAGCGAAAGGCGCCAAAGCCAAAACGGCCGCGGCGACCAAGAAAGCCGCCGCGTCTTAACGTCCCGGTCCCGGTCCCGGCCCGTACCCCTGGTGCGGGAGTCTCAGATATCGAGGTTGCGCACGCCCAGCGCGTTGCTTTCAATGAAGGCCCGCCGCGGTTCCACCAGGTCGCCCATCAGCGTGGTGAAGATTTCGTCGGCGCCGATGGCGTCCTCGATCTGCGCCTTGAGCAACCGGCGCACCGTCGGGTCCATGGTGGTCTCCCACAACTGGCCCGGATTCATCTCCCCCAGGCCCTTGTAGCGCTGCACGCCGAGTCCGCCGCGGGTTTCTTCCAGCAGCCAGTCGATCGCTTCCTTGAACTCCTTGACCGGCCGGCGGTGTTCACCGCGTTTGACGTAGGCGCCTTCGCCGAGCAGGCCCTGCAGCACCTGCGCTGTCTTGCGGATTTCCTCGTAGTCGCCGCTGTGCAGGAAATCCCAGTCGATCGCGGTCTGGTGCGCGTTGCCGTGCTGCATGCGGGTGATCAGCAGGAAGTAGCGTTCGTGCTTGTCGTCGAAACGGGGTTCCACCTTCACGTCCCCGTCGGCGAGCAGCTGGTTCAGCTTGGCCGCGCTGCTGGCGGCCGCCTTCTCGTTCGAGATGTCCAGTTCGGGTCCGCGCAGCAGCACGTTCAGCACCGCCGGATCCGTGGCGCGGCTCAGGCGCTCGATGACGGCCTCGGCCACGAAATACTGCTTCGCCACCTGTTCCAGCGCTTCGCGGTTGAGCGCCTTGCCCGCGGCGGTGGTGTAGAGCTCGGCTTCCTCGAGCGCGAGCCGCAGCAGGTATTCCTTCAACTCGTGGTCGTCCTTCAGGTAGCGCTCCTGCTTGCCGTGCTTGACCTTGTAGAGCGGCGGCTGGGCAATGTAGATATGCCCACGCTCGATCAGCTCCGGCATCTGGCGATAGAAGAAAGTCAGCAGCAGGGTGCGGATATGCGAGCCGTCCACGTCCGCGTCAGTCATGATGATGATGCGGTGGTAGCGCAGCTTGTCCGCGTTGTACTCGTCCTTGCCGAAACCAGTGCCGAGCACGGTGATGAGGGTGGCGATTTCGGCCGAGGACACCAGCTTGTCGAAACGCGCGCGCTCGACGTTCAGGATCTTGCCCTTCAGCGGCAGGATCGCCTGGAACTTGCGGTCGCGGCCCTGCTTGGCCGAGCCACCGGCGGATTCGCCCTCGACGATATACAGCTCGCACTGGGCGGGATCGCGTTCCTGGCAGTCCGCGAGCTTTCCGGGCAGCCCCAGCGAGTCGAGCACGCCCTTGCGGCGCGTCATGTCGCGCGCCTTGCGTGCGGCCTCGCGGGCCCGCGCCGCGTCGATGATCTTCATGATGATGATCTTCGCGTCGGTCGGCTTTTCCAGCAGGAATTCGGCGAGCTTCTGGCCCACGATATCCTGCACCACCGGCGACACTTCGGAACTGACCAGCTTGTCCTTGGTCTGCGACGAGAACTTGGGTTCCGGCAGCTTGACCGACAGCACGCAGGTGAGGCCTTCGCGCATGTCGTCGCCGCTGGTTTCGACCTTGGCTTTCTTCGCCAGCTCGTTCGCCTCGATGTACTGGTTCAGCGTACGGGTCATGGTCTGCCGCAGGGCGGTCAGATGCGAACCGCCGTCCCGCTGCGGAATGTTGTTCGTGAAGCACTGTACCGACTCCTGGTAGGAATCGTTCCACTGCATCGCACATTCGACGGTCATGCCGTCGCGCTCGCCGATGACGTAGAAAATGTTCTGGTGCAGCACGCTCTTGCTGCGGTTCATGTATTCCACGAAGCCCTTGACGCCACCGCTGTGCGCGAAGTTCTCCTGCTTGCCGGTGCGCTGGTCCACGAGCGTGATCTTCACGCCGTGGTTCAGGAAAGACAGTTCACGCAGGCGGCGAGCCAGGATTTCGTAGTGAAACTCGATCTTGCCGAAGGTTTCCTTGCTGGCGAGGAAATGCACTTCCGTGCCGCGCTTCTCCGTCTTGCCGGTGGCCTTGAGCGGGCTGACGGCGGCGCCGTCGCGGAACTCCATGTAGTGAATCTTGCCGTCGCGCAGGATGGAGAGACGCAGCCATTCCGACAGGGCGTTCACGACCGACACACCGACACCATGCAGGCCGCCCGAAACCTTGTATGAATTCTGGTCGAACTTGCCGCCGGCGTGCAGCTCCGTCATGACGATTTCGGCGGCGCTGCGCTTCAGTTCGTCATCCGCCTTGATGTCGACCGGGATGCCGCGCCCGTTATCGACGACGCTGATCGAATTGTCGGGGTGGATGGTGATCGTGATCTCGTTGCAATGGCCCGCCAGCGCTTCGTCGATGGCGTTGTCGAGCACTTCGAACACCATGTGATGCAGGCCGGTGCCGTCGGCGGTGTCGCCGATATACATGCCCGGCCGTTTGCGGACGGCTTCCAGTCCCTTGAGGACCTTGATGCTCTCAGAGTCGTATTCTTTGTCTTTTTTTTCTGCCATGGTGTTTCCGGTTAGATCCGCATCGGCATGACGACGTACCGGAAGTCCGGCAGATCGGGCATGCTGATCAGCACGCTGCTGTTGGCGTCGCCCAGGCCGCAATGCACCTGTTCGCGCTGCACGTTCGTCAGCACGTCGAGCAGGTAATTGACGTTGAAGCCGATGTCGAGCGCCTCGCCCTTGTAGTCGATTTCGATGTCTTCCGAGGCTTCTTCCTGCTCGGTGTTCGTGCAGGAGATTTTCAGCGTGTTAGCGGTCAGCATCCAGCGCACACCACGGAATTTTTCGTTCGACAGAATCGCCACCCGCTGCAGGGCCTGCTGCAGGGTCGTGCGCGGGATCGTGAACGTCTTCTGGGAGCTGGCGGGGATGACCCGCTGGTAGTCCGGAAACTTGCCATCGACGACTTTGGTGACCAGTTCGATGTTGCCGAAGGCGAAACGCGCCTGGTTTGCCGCGAGCCGCACGTTCACTGGCTCATCGCCATCGCCCAGCAGCTTCACGAGTTCGACCACGGCCTTGCGCGGCAGGATGGCTTCCTGTTTTTCCTTGACGCCTTCCAGGGTCCGCATGGCAAGCGCCAGGCGGTGCCCATCGGTCGCCACCGCCTTCAGCTTTCCCTCGTCCAGCACCAGCAGCATGCCGTTCAGGTAATAGCGGATATCCTGCTGCGCCATCGCGTACTGCACGAGCAACAGCAGCGAGCGCAATGCACCTTGCGGCATGGAAAACGCCACCGCGCCGTCGGTGGCGGGCGACACCTTGGGAAAATCATCGGCCGGAAGTGTTTGCAGGTTGAAACGGCTCTTGCCCGCCTTGACCTGCACGCGGTTGGGTTGGGCCTCGAGCGTGACTTCGGCGCCGTCCGGCAGCGAACGCAGGATGTCGTGGAGCTTGCGGGCGGACACAGTGATCGGCTGCGCCACCTTGGCGTCGCTGCCCGCCGAAAACTCCGCGGTTACCTGAATCTCAAGATCGGTGGCCACCAGTTGCAGCACATCCTTGCGCTGCTCGAGCAGCACGTTGGAGAGGATCGGCAAGGTGTGGCGCTTCTCCACGATACCGGTCACCGCCTGCAGGGGTTTCAGCAGATCGTCGCGATTGGCTTGTAGAAGTTTCATAGGTAGTAGATATATATAGGTCTAGTAATAATGCGTCCCGGACTGTGGATAAGCGGTTCGGACCCATCGCCAGCATCGCCGCAGCCGGCTCCAGGGTGATCGCGTTTCCAGCCAAGTCTGTGGGGACGTTGTGTTCAAATTGTGGAGGAAATCCGGCGCGGTCCTGTTTCCGGGCTTATCCACAGTTTGACCACCGTTGATCAACTGCGCAGTACCTTGAGCAAGGACACGAAATCCCGCGTGATATCGGTATTGGCCGAGCGCAGCGCGGAAATTTTCCGGCAGGCATGCAGCACCGTGGTGTGGTCGCGACCGCCGAAGGCATCCCCGATGTCGGGATAACTGAGCGTGGTCAGTTCCTTGGCCAGCGCCATGGCCACCTGGCGCGGCCGCGCCACGTTGCGGCTGCGCTTCTTGGAGTACATCTCGGAAACCTTGATCTTGTAGTAGTCGGCCACGGTCTTCTGAATGTTGTCGACGGACACCTGGCGGCTCTGGATGGCCAGCAGATCCTTCAGCGCTTCGCGCGCTGCGTCCACCGTGATCTCCTTGCCGGCGAAGCGGACGTAGGCCAGCGTGCGCTTCAGCGCACCTTCCAACTCGCGCACGTTCGACTGGATGTGGCGGGCAATAAAGAAAGCGACGGTTTCGTCGAGCTGCACGCCTTCCACTTCCGCTTTCTTGAGCAGGATGGCGACGCGCATTTCCAGTTCGGGCGGTTCGACCGCCACGGTCAGCCCCCAGCCGAAGCGCGAGATCAGGCGGTCTTCGATGCCGGCGATTTCCTTGGGATAGGAATCGCAGGTGATGACGACCTGCTTGCGAGCCTCGATCAGCGCGTTGAAGGCGTAGAAAAATTCTTCCTGCGTGCGGCTTTTGCCGTTGAAGAACTGGATGTCGTCGATCAGCAGCACGTCGAGCGAATGGTAGTAGCGCTTGAAGTCGTCGAAGGCCTTGTGCTGGTAGGCCCGGACCACGTCCGAGACATACTGTTCGGCGTGGATGTAGCGGATGCGGCTTTCGGGGGCGCGCTCCTGCACCAGGTTGCCGATGGCCTGGATCAGATGGGTCTTGCCGAGCCCGACGCCGCCGTAGACGAACACCGGGTTATAGGCTTCGCCGGGCCGCTCGGAGATCTGGATCGCGGCAGCGCGCGCCAGCTCGTTGGCCTTGCCGGTCACGAAGCTCGCGAATGTGAATTCCGGGTTCAGTTTCGACACCTCGCGGGCGCTGGCGCGGGCCGCGGCGGGCGCGGGCACCGGCAGCGCCCGGGCGGGCACCCGCTGCTCGCGTTCCGCCACCACCAGCTGGATGCGCAGTCCGGCGCCCAGGCTTTCGCGGGCGAGCTGCTCGATCTGGGCGAAGAAACGGTCGCGGATCCATTGCTGGACGAAGCGGTTGGGGGCCACCAGCGTCAGCGTGTCGCCGTCCTGCTGTGCCTCGAGCGGTTTGATCCAGGTACGGAACTGCTGCGGCGGGAGCTGTCGCTCGAAATGCGCGAGGCAGGAACGCCAGAAGCTGTTCATCGGGAGGGCGGAAGGGGGCGAATGAAGACGGAAAGGGACGAACGGACAGTGGAAAGGAGGCCTGAAGCGGAACGCGGCGGGGGACAAAATTGAGGCCCGAATTTTACTCCGAGCCGGGGGGCTTAGCCACCGAACCCGGGCCTTGCGGGGGCGGCGTACTCGGCGGCAAACGCTTGCGCGCTTCGGTTGACACTGCAGGGCATCAACGGGTCTAATACCGCCCTTTTTCCGCGCCGGAACACCAATCATGAAGCGCACTTACCAACCGTCCAAAACCCGCCGCAAACGCACCCACGGCTTTCTGGTCCGCAGCAAAACCCGCGGCGGCCGTGCCGTGCTCCGCGCCCGTCGCGCCAAGGGCCGCGCCCGCCTCGCCGTTTGAGCATGCCGCCGCGTGCGGCGGTCGGCTATTCCCGCCAGCATCGGTTGCGCGGGCAGCGGGACTTTGCAGCAGTCATGCGTCACCGCTCGGGCGCCGTCGGCGCCCAGCTCTCCGTGTCCGTTCGTCCGAACGAAGCCGGTGGCGCGCGGCTGGGCCTGATCGTGCCCAAGGCGCTGGCGGCGCGCGCCGTGGACCGCAATTACATCCGTCGGGTGGCCCGGGAGCAGTTCCGCCGCGCCCCGGTCGACGGTTTTGACGTGATCGTCCGCCTGCGCCAGCGCTATCACCGCGAACCCCGCGGCGTGCTGGGCCGCGAACTGGCCGGACTGCTGACGCGGGCGCTGCCCGCGGCCGGCACTGCGATGAAAGTAGATGCCTGACATGGATACGCAGCGCCTCGTACTACTGTTTGTTTTCTGTTTTTCGGTGTTTTTCCTGCTCGATGGCTGGCAGAAAGATCGCCAGCCGCCGCCGGCGGTCAAGGGCCCCGCGGGTCCGACGACGGCAGCCCCCGCCAGCACGGCCAATCCCGGCGACATTCCTGCCCCGACGTCCCCATTGGCGGGCACGGACAAACCGGCGGCTGCCGCAGCGCCCGCCACGGATCCCGCGCCGGTGCGCGGACAACTGCTGCGCGTCGAAACCAACCTGATGCTGGCGGAGATCGATACGGCCGGCGGCGAACTGGTGACGGTGGAGTTGCGCAAGCATCGCGATACGCTGGATCAGCGCAAGGCGTTTCGCCTGCTCAGGCGCGAAGGCGACGAGGTCTACGTTGCCCAGTCCGGCCTGATCGGCAACGACCTGCCCAATCACCGCACGCTGTGGACGCTGGAATCCCCACCGGGCTCGCGCGAGCCGGTGCTCGTGTACCGCACGCCCGGCGGCGTCGAGGTGCGCAAGCGCTTCATCTTTCGCGATGACAGTTTTCAGATCGAAACCGATTTCGAAATCAAGAACGGCAGCGGCGCGCCCGTCGCGACTGACGCGTACTTCCAGTTCGTGCGCGACGGCAAGGCGCCCCCGGGACTCTCCGATATGGTGCCGACGTTCTTCGGTTTTGCCTGGTTCACCGACACGGACAAGTTCAACAAGGTCTCGTTCGGCGATATCGACAAGTACAAACAATCGTTCACCAAGAAGGCTAACGACGGCTGGGTCGCGCTGCTCCAGCATTACTTTCTGGCGGCGTGGCTGCCGGCGAGCGGTGTCGCGCGCGAGTTCTTCATCCGCAAACTAGAGAACGGCCTGTATTCGGCTGGCGTGATTGTTTCGGGTGGCAGCGTGGCGCCGGGCGCCACCGGCACGGTCCGCATGCTGCTCTACGCGGGCCCGCAGGAGCAGGACAAGCTCGCGGACTTGGCCCCCGGACTTGATCTGTCGGTGGACTACGGCTGGCTGACCATCATCGCCACGCCGCTGTTCTGGTTGCTCTCGTGGATCTACAAGTGGGTGGGCAATTGGGGTCTCGCGATCATCGTGCTCACGATCATCGTCAAGGCGGTGTTCTATCCGCTGTCCGCCGCGAGTTACCGGTCCATGGCGAAGATGCGCGTGCTGACGCCCAAGATGCAGAAGCTGAAGGATCAGTATGGCGGCGATCGCCAGCGCCTGAACCAGGCGATGATGGAGTTGTACAAGACCGAGAAGATCAACCCGCTCGGCGGCTGCCTGCCGATTATGGTGCAAATACCTGTTTTCATTGCACTTTATTGGGTATTGCTGGCCAGCGTGGAGTTGCGGCATGCGCCGTTCTACGGCTGGATCACCGACCTGTCGCAGCCCGATCCGTATTACGTACTGCCGGTGCTGATGGGCGCCACCATGATCATCCAGACGTGGCTCAGCCCGACGCCGCCGGACCCGGTACAGGCCAAGGTGATGAAGATCATGCCGGTGGCTTTCTCGGTTTTCTTTTTCTTTTTCCCGGCCGGCCTGGTGCTCTACTGGCTCGTCAACAACATCCTGTCGATCTCGCAGCAGTACTACATCACGCGCCAGATGGAGCAGGGCAAGGTGGCGTGAAGATCGCCTGACGCGCCGCGGTTGCGCCACAATCGCGGCACGACTGCCGCGCCCGCATGGCCACCGACATCATTGCTGCGATTGCAACGCCGCCGGGCCGCGGCGGCATCGGTATCGTACGCGTCTCGGGTCCCGCGCTCACAACGTTCTATACGGAATTAACCGGACGCGCGCCGCGCGCGCGTCGAGCTGACATCGCGCGTTTTCTCGCCGATGATGGCGCCACCCTCGACGAGGGCATCGCGCTGTTTTTTGCCGGACCACAATCGTTCACCGGCGAAGACGTGATTGAACTACAGGGACACGGCGGGCCCGTGGTCCTGCAACTGTTGCTGCAACGCTGTCTCGCGCTCGGCGCTCGGCCCGCGGCGCCGGGCGAATTTACGCAGCGCGCTTTCCTGAACGGTAAACTCGATCTCGCGCAGGCCGAGGGCGTGGCGGACCTGATCGACGCCGCGACGGCCGCCGCCGCTCGCAGCGCCATGCGTTCCCTGAGCGGGGAGTTCTCGGCCACCGTCGATGCGCTTGTGACGGCGCTGACGGAGTTGCGGGCACTCACTGAAGCCACCCTCGACTTTCCCGACGAGGAGGTCGATTTCCTGCAGGCGGCAGGGGCGCATGCGCGCCTGGACAGTGTGCGTTCCCGTCTGGACCAGGTATTAGTGAGCGCTCGCCGCGGTGCTTTGCTCAGGGACGGCATCAAGGTGGTGATTGCCGGCGCACCAAATGTTGGAAAATCAAGCATAATCAATAAGTTGTCTGGTCATGACGTGGCGATCGTCACCGCCGTTCCCGGCACCACCCGGGACGCGATCCGGCAGGACATTCAGTTGGCAGGGGTGCCGTTACACCTGGTCGATACGGCTGGCCTGCGCGCGACAGACGACCTGGTTGAACAACTGGGGATCGCGCGGACCCGGCACGAACTGGCGCAGGCGGACATCGTGGTCGAGGTCGTGGACGCCACGCACCCAACGCCTGGTGCGGAGTACTTGGGAGAAAGTCCCGCCGCGCGCATCACCGTCCGCAACAAAATCGATCTCACTGGCGAGGCGCCGGTGAGCCGCCGTAGCGGGGCGCATTGGACCGTGGCGCTGTCCGCGATGACAGGGGTGGGGATGGACCTCCTGGGGCAAGCGATACTGGCAGCGGCCGGCTGGGAAGGCGCTGAAGAGGGTTTGTTTCTGGCGCGCGAGCGACATCTTCAGGCCTTGCAGGCCGCCGCTAGCCACCTGGAGCGCGCGACGGAGCGCACCGGCGCCCTGGAACTCTTCGCGGAAGAGCTTCGCTTGGCTCAGGAGGAGTTGGGCAGCATCACGGGCCGGGTCACTCCAGACGAGTTGCTGGGGCAGATCTTCTCCCGCTTCTGCATCGGCAAGTAATTCCGTGGGTAGGGCCGGCGGCCGCCCGGCTGACGTTCCACGTGAAACATGATGGGAAAAGAGGGGGTTCAGCCCGGATCCCGATGTTTCACGTGAAACCGCCCCTGCAAGGTCTGTCCCGAAGCCTATCCATCCCGCGGAGGCATCGGCTATGATGCGCGCCTCGCGGAATGCCCATGGACATACCTGTTTCCGATCTTTTCGACGTCATTGTGGTTGGCGGTGGCCATGCCGGGACGGAGGCTGCGCTGGCGGCCGCCCGCAGCGGCAGCCGAACGCTGCTGCTGACCCATAACGTCGAAACCCTGGGCCAGATGTCCTGCAATCCCTCTATCGGCGGAATCGGCAAGGGCCATCTAGTCAAGGAAATCGACGCCTTGGGCGGGGCAATGGCGGCAGCAGCCGATGAGGCCGGAATCCAGTTCCGCATCCTTAACTCTCGTAAAGGCCCGGCTGTACGGGCGACCCGGGCGCAAGCGGACCGCGTGTTGTATCGAAACGCCATCCGCCGCCGACTGGAAAATCAACGTAACTTATTGATTTTTCAGCAATCTGTTGACGATCTTCTGGTTGAAAACGGCCGTGTGGCCGGGGTTGTTACCCAACTAGGCGTCCGCTTTCGGGCGCGCACGGTGGTGCTGACCACCGGGACCTTTCTTGCCGGGCTGATTCACGTCGGCCTAGAACACCATCAAGCCGGGCGGGCGGGCGATCCGCCGGCGGTGGCGCTGGCCGCCAAGCTGCGTGAACTGAATTTGCCGGTGGGCCGCCTGAAAACCGGCACGCCGCCGCGCATCGATGGCCGCACGATCGATTTTTCGGAACTGACCGCGCAGCCCGGCGATACGCCGGTGCCGGTGTTTTCGTTTCTGGGTTCGGCCGAACAACATCCCGCGCAGGTGCCGTGCTGGATCACGCACACCAACACGCGCACGCACGACATCATCCGCGGCGGCCTCGATCGTTCGCCGTTGTTCACCGGCGTGATCGAAGGTGTGGGTCCGCGCTACTGTCCGTCGATCGAAGACAAGATCACGCGTTTCGCCGACAAAAGTGGACACCAGATCTTTCTCGAACCGGAAGGACTCACGGTCAATGAGTACTACCCGAACGGTATTTCGACGAGCCTGCCGTTCGACGTGCAGGTGGCGCTCGTGCGTTCGATCAAGGGCCTCGAGCACGCGCACCTGACGCGGCCGGGTTACGCCATCGAGTACGACTATTTCGATCCGCGTGGTTTGCAATCGTCGCTTGAAACGAAAGCGATCGCGGGGCTGTTCTTCGCCGGCCAGATCAACGGCACCACCGGGTACGAGGAAGCCGCCGCGCAGGGACTGCTTGCAGGCATCAACGCCGCGCGCCAGTCGCGCGATGAAGCGCCGTGGTGCCCGCGGCGCGACGAGGCTTATCTCGGCGTGCTGGTGGATGATCTCGTGACGCAGGGCGTCGCCGAGCCGTACCGCATGTTCACCAGCCGCGCCGAATATCGGCTGAGCCTGCGCGAAGACAACGCCGATCTGCGGCTCACCGAAGCCGGACGACGCCTCGGCCTGGTGGACGACACGCGCTGGGATGCATTTGCGCGCAAGCGCGAGGCCATCGAGCGGGAACTCGCGCGTGTGAAATCGACACACGTCGCACCGGACGCAATCGACACCGCAGCCGCGGTGAAACTGTTCGGCGCGCCGCTGGAACGTGCGTATACCCTCGAAGAACTGCTGCGGCGTCCGGAAGTCACCTATGCGGAACTGATGGCGGTCACCGCGGGTTTAGCGGCGGCCGACCCGCAGGTCGCCGAGCAGGTGGAGATCCAGACCAAGTACCACGGCTACATCGACCGTCAGCGCGAGGAGATTACGCGGCAGGCGGCGCACGAAACGATGCCGCTGCCGGCCGAACTTGATTACACGACGCTGAACGGTCTGTCGGTCGAAGTGCAGCAGAAGCTCAACCGGCACCGGCCGCAAACGCTCGGCCAGGCCGCGCGCATCTCCGGCGTGACGCCGGCGGCGATTTCGGTGCTGCTGATCCATGCGAAACGCGGCTTCGGGCGGACGGAATCTGGCGCACTGAAAACGGCATGACCCCGGGCGAGCGGCTCGCGCGCGGCATCGCCGCGCTCGGTGTCCCGGTGTCCGGGGCGGCGCAGCAAACCCTGCTCGACTATCTCGCGCTGATCGAAAAATGGAACCGCGTCCACAACCTGACCGCTATCCGCGACCCCGCGCAGATGCTCACGCATCATCTGCTCGACAGCCTCGCCGTACTGCCGCACCTCACGGGGCCGCGCGTGCTGGATGTGGGAGCGGGCGCTGGCCTGCCGGGCATCGTGCTGGCGATCGTGCGCCCCGACTGGGCGGTGACGCTGCTCGACAGCAATCACAAGAAAGCGGCTTTTCTGCAGCAGGCAGTGATCGAACTGAAGCTCGCCAATGCCGACGTGGTGTGCGAGCGCATCGAGAATCTGGACCGGCCGCAGGCGTACGACGTCTTGGTGTCCCGCGCGTTTTCGGCGCTGGCCGAATTCGTCACGGCGGCGCTGCCGGTACTCGCGCCGGGCGGCGTGCTCGCGGCGATGAAGGGCGTCTATCCGCACGAGGAGATCGCGCAGTTGCCGCCGTCGGTCCGGCCATTGCGCGAGGTGGTGCTGACAGTGCCGGGCCTCGATGCCGCACGCCATCTGCTGCTCTTCGAACGGGCCTGAAACCATGACGCGCATCCTCGCCATCGCCAATCAGAAAGGCGGCGTCGGCAAGACGACCACCGGCGTCAACCTGGCCGCGAGTCTGGCTGCCGCCCACCGCCGCGTGCTGCTGGTCGATCTCGATCCGCAGGGCAACGCCACCATGGGCAGTGGCGTGGACAAGCGCGCGCTGACCCACTCGGTCTATCACGTCCTGGTGGGGCTCGCCGAGCCGGCCGCCGTGCGCGTGCGCTCGGAACGCGGCGCGTACGACATGCTGCCTTCCAATCGCGAACTCGCCGGTGCGGAAGTGGAACTGGTGGACATGGAGCGCCGCGAACTGCGGCTGAAGGAAGCGCTCGTACCGCTGGCGCCGGACTACGACTTCATCCTGATCGACTGTCCGCCAGCGCTCTCGCTGCTGACTGTCAATGCGTTCGCCGCCGCGCAGTCGGTGATGATCCCGATGCAGTGCGAGTACTACGCACTGGAAGGCCTGTCGGACCTGGTGAACACCATCAAGCGCGTGCGCGCGCACCTGAATCCCGATCTCGAGATCGAGGGCCTGCTGCGCACCATGTTCGATCCGCGCAATACGCTTGCCCAGCAGGTGTCCGCGCAACTCATGCAGCATTTCGGCGACAAGGTGTATCGCACCGTGATTCCGCGCAACGTGCGGCTGGCGGAGGCGCCGAGTTACGGCATCCCGGTCATCGAATTCGACCGCGCCTCGAAGGGCGCGCAAGCCTATCTGGCCCTCGCGGGCGAGATGCTGAACCGCGGTTCCTGACGAAACTGAGGAATGGACATGGCCACCAAACCACGCGGCCTGGGTCGCGGACTCGATGCACTGCTCGGCAGCGCGGACGAAGCGCCGTCGCCGCGCCGGAGCGGTGACGCCCAGACGACGCTCGGCATCGACGGTCTGCAGCCGGGCCGCTACCAGCCGCGCACGCGGATGGATGCGGAGTCGCTCTCGGACCTCGCCGCCTCCATCAAGGCGCAGGGCATCATGCAGCCGATCCTGGTGCGGCCGGTGGGTGGGGGCCGACACGAGATCATCGCCGGCGAGCGGCGCTGGCGGGCCGCCCGGCTCGCCGGGCTCACCGAAGTGCCCGTGCTGGTACGCGAAGTCGACGACAACGCGGCGCTCGCGATGGCGCTCATCGAGAACATCCAGCGCGAGGACCTGAACCCGCTGGAGGAAGCCGGCGGCATCCAGCGCCTGGTGCAGGAATTCGGCATGACGCACGACACCGCGGCGCAGGCCGTGGGCCGTTCGCGCAGCGCGGTGAGCAACCTGCTGCGCCTGCTCGGCCTTGCACTGCCGGTCCGAGAACTGCTGGAAAAGGGCGAACTCGACATGGGTCATGCGCGCGCGCTGCTGGCGCTGGCGGGGGCGCAGCAGATCGAGACGGCACGCACGGTGGCGGCCAAGGGACTGTCGGTGCGCGACACCGAAGCCCTGGTGGCGCGCCTGCTGCGGGGGAATGGCGCCAAACCCCGCGCGCCCATCAAGACCGACCGCGACGTCGCCCGTCTGGCGGAGGACCTGTCCGAGCAACTGGGCACCCGGGTCACCATCCAGGCCGGCCGCAAGGGCACGGGCAAGCTGACGGTGGTCTACCGCGACCTCGACCAGCTCGACACGATCCTGGCCCGGTTGCGTGCCTAGCCGACACCATGCCATTCTCATGCTGCAACGCGGCAGCGGTTTGACGCTGGCGCGCCCGCCCCGCTAAAATCCGCAGGTTTCCTGTCGTCATGTCCGTGTCGTCCGTTTTTGGCCGCGTATTTGACCGATTCAGTATCGGAAACAGGCCCCTCCGCACCGTCTTGCGCTGGCAGTTGATCGCCGCGGCAGCCGGCGCTCTGGTCGCCGGCGGTCTGGGAGGCGTGCATGCCGCGCTCTCGGCGCTGCTCGGTGGTCTCGCGCCGTGGGTGGCCGGGCTGGGCTATACGTTGATGGTGTCTCGCGCGCAGCGCAACGCGCCGGGGGCCATCACTGACACGCTGCGAACGATGATCAGGGCCGAGGGTTTCAAGATCCTCCTGATCGTTTTCCAGTGCTGGCTGGTGTTCACGGTCTACCGTGACATCGTGATGCCGGCTTTTTTTGTGAGCTTCGTGGCCGGGATCGTCATCTTTGCGATGGCGGTTGCGGTTCGGGACCGACCCGTCAGTCGTCGTTAAGCAGCTTTCGTCTAACAGAACAAGTTTCCATGGCCGCCGCCGGACACGAATACACGCCGACCACCTACATCGGCCATCACCTGACCTTCCTGCATAGGCCGATCGGGGAAGGCACGTTCTGGGCGGTGCACGTCGACACCATCGTGATGTCGCTGTTGCTGGGGGTTATCGGCATCGGCTTCCTGTGGTGGATCGCGCGCGGCGCCACCTCCGGCGTGCCGAGCAAGCGCCAGGCCTTCGTGGAACTGGTGTTCGATTTCGTCGACGACCAGGTGAAGGGCATCCACCACGGCGACCGCAGCTTCATCGCGCCGACCGCCATGACGGTATTCGTGTGGGTGCTGCTGATGAACGCCATGGACTTCGTGCCGGTCGACTGGGCTGCCGGGGCCACCGGCCAATTCGTGCCGAACTGGCGGATGGTGCCCACCGCCGACGTCAACACGACCTTCGCGCTGGCGTTGTCCGTCTTCGTGCTGATGATCTACTACAGCATCAAGGTGAAAGGCGTGGGCGGCTGGATACACGAACTGTTCTGCTCGCCATTCGGAATTAAACCGCTATGGCTGTCGCCGTTGCTGGTGATATTCAATTTCCTGTTCAACATGGTCGAGTACATCTCCAAGCCGCTGTCGCACTCCCTGCGGCTCTACGGCAACATGTATGCGGGCGAGGTGATATTCCTGCTGATCGGCATGCTGGCCTCGGCCGCGCTCGGCTGGGCGGTATTCGCCACGTTCCTGCAGCTCGGTTGGGCGATCTTCCACATCCTGATCGTCGCTCTGCAGGCTTACATTTTCATGATGCTCACCATTGTGTATCTCGCGATGGCGCACGAATCGCACTGATTTTTTCGTACAAACCCGTTATCTAGAAAGGAAGGCATATGGAGAAGCTCCAATTGATCGCGATGGTTCAGGCCTACACGGGCGTGGGCATCGGCCTCATCATCGGCCTCGGCGCCGCCGGTGCGTGTATCGGCGTGGGCATCATGTGCTCGCGTTTTCTGGAAGGCGCCGCGCGCCAGCCGGAACTGATCCCGCAACTGCAGGGCAAGGTCTTCCTGCTGCTCGGCCTGATCGACGCCTCGTTCATCATCGGCGTGGGTCTCGCCATGCTGTTCGCCTTTGCCAATCCGCTGCTCGCGGTGCTGGGTTAAGCATCCTCAGTCTTTTCCTGCCGGGTAAGCCATGAATATCAATTTCACGCTGGGCATGCAGTTTGTGGCGTTCTTCGCCTTTATCTGGTTCTCGGCCAAGTTCGTGTGGCCGCCGCTCCTCAAGGCGATCGAAGCGCGCCAGAAGCTGATTGCCGACGGCCTCGCGGCCGGCGAACGCGGCAAGCAGGATCTCGCCGCGGCCGAGCGCAAGTCCGGCGAGGCGATTGCGGAAGCCCGCGCCCGCGCGCAGGAGATCATCGTGGCGAGCGAAAAGCGCGCCGCGGAGATCGTCGAGCAGGCCAAGCAGACGGCCAAGGCCGAAGGCGACCGCCTCGTGACCGGTGCCAAGGCCGAGATCGACCAGGAACTGTCGCGCGCGCGGGAAACCCTGCGCGAACAGGTCGCGACGCTGGTCGTATCGGGCGCCGAGAAGATCCTGCAGCGCGAAGTGGACACCAAAGCCCACGCCGCGCTGCTCGCGCAACTCAAGCAGCAGTTGTAACCGGCGCCCTTCGACAGCCATGGCTGAACCGAGCACCATCGCCCGCCCCTACGCCGAGGCCGCTTATCGCCTCGCGGATGCGGGCGGCACGCTGGCCGAATGGTCGGCGACGATCGCGAACCTGGCGCAGGTGGCCGGTGACGCGCGCGTGGCCCAGGCCATGCACGACCCGAACATGCCCACGGAAAAAGTGGCCGGACTGTTCATCGGCATCCTGTCCGGCAAGCTGACCGGCGACGCGGAAAACTTCGTGCGCGTGCTCGCGGAAAACCGCCGCCTCGACGTGCTGCCGGAAATCCGCGAACAGTTTGAAGCGCTGAAGAACGCGCGCGAAGGGACGGTCGACGCGGAAATCCATACGGCCTTTCCGCTCGACGATGCCCAGCTGGCCGATCTCAAGGCGCGCATCGAGCAGCAGACCAAACGCAAAGTCAAAACCCGCGTGATCGAGGACAAGTCGCTGTTGGGCGGCGTCAAGGTCACGATCGGCGACAAAGTCATCGACGGATCGGCGCGCGCGCAACTCGCCGCGCTCGCCGCGACCCTCAAGATCTAGCCGCAAGTCCAGGAGCTTTCATGCAACTCAATCCTTCCGAAATCTCGGAGCTGATCAAGGCCCGCATCCAGAACCTCGACGCCAGCGCGCATCTGCGCACGCAGGGCACCGTGGTGTCGGTGACCGACGGCATCTGCCGCGTCCACGGGCTGTCCGACGTGATGCAGGGCGAGATGCTGGAATTCCCGAAGAACACCTTCGGCCTGGCGCTGAACCTTGAGCGCGACTCGGTGGGCGCCGTGATCCTGGGCGAATACGAACACATCTCCGAGGGCGACACCGTCAAGTGCACGGGCAAGATCCTCTCGGTGCCGGTCGGCCCGGAACTGCTCGGCCGCGTGGTGAATTCGCTCGGCCTGCCGATCGACGGCAAGGGCCCGATCAACGCGAAGATGACCGACGTCATCGAGAAGGTCGCGCCGGGCGTGATCGCGCGCAAATCGGTGTCGCAGCCGGTGCAGACGGGGCTCAAGGCGATCGACGCCATGGTGCCGGTCGGCCGCGGCCAGCGCGAGCTGATCATCGGCGACCGCCAGACCGGCAAGACGGCGGTGGCGGTGGACGCCATCATCAACCAGAAGGGCAAGGACCTGTTCTGTGTCTACGTCGCGATCGGCCAGAAGGCCTCCACGATCGCCAACGTCGTGCGCAAGCTCGAGGAACACGGCGCGATGGCCTACACGGTGGTGGTGGCCGCGACGGCCTCCGAGTCCGCCGCGATGCAGTACATCGCCCCCTACTCCGGCTGCACCATGGGCGAGTACTTCCGCGACCGCGGCCAGGACGCCCTGATCATTTATGACGACTTGACCAAGCAGGCCTGGGCCTACCGCCAGATCTCGCTGCTGCTGCGCCGCCCCCCGGGCCGCGAAGCCTACCCCGGCGACGTGTTCTACCTGCACTCGCGCCTGCTGGAACGCGCCGCGCGCGTGAACGAGCAATACGTCGAGAAGTTCACCAAGGGCGCCGTCAAGGGCAAGACCGGTTCGCTGACCGCGCTGCCGATCATCGAAACGCAGGCCGGCGACGTGACCGCCTTCGTGCCGACCAACGTGATCTCGATCACCGACGGCCAGATCTTTCTGGAAACGGACCTGTTCAACGCCGGCATCCGGCCCGCCATCAACGCCGGCATCTCGGTGTCGCGCGTGGGCGGCGCCGCGCAGACCAAGATCATGAAGCGCAAGGACACGGGCGGCGGCGTGCGGCTCGCGCTCGCGCAGTACCGCGAGCTCGCGGCCTTCGCGCAGTTCGCCTCCGACCTCGACGAAGCGACCCGCAAGCAGCTCGATCGCGGCCGCGTCGTGACCGAACTGATGAAGCAGCCGCAGTACTCGCCGATGCAGGTCGGTGAAATGGCAATGACCCTGTTCGCGGTCAACAACGGCGTGTTCGACGGCATCGACGTCAAGAAGGCGCTCGCCGCGGACAAGTCCATGCGCGAATACGTCAAGGGCAAGTACGCCGACCTCGCCAACCGGATCGAGGACAAGAAGGATCTTTCAGCCGACGACGAAAAGCTGCTCACGGCGGCGTTCGACGACTGGAAGAAGAACGGCTCCTACTAGAGCGCACCCGCCATGCCCGGCACAAAAGAAATCAGGCAGAAAATCCGGAGTGTTCAGAGCACCCGGAAGATCACCAAGGCGATGGAAATGGTCGCCGCATCCAAGATGCGGAAGGCCCAGGAACGCATGCGTGCGATCCGTCCGTACAGCGAGAAGATCCGCAACATCGCCCTGCACATCAGCCATGCGAACCCGGAGTACCGCCATCCCTTCCTGGTGGAGCGGGACACGGTCAAGCGCGTCGGCATCATCGTCATCACCACCGACAAGGGCCTGTGCGGCGCGTTGAACACCAACGTGCTGCGCCTGGTGCTCCAGCAATACAAGGAATGGCAGGCGCAGGGCGAGGAAGTGGACGTCTGCTGCATCGGCAACAAGGGCTTCGGCTTCATGCAGCGCCTCGGCGCGAACATCGTCTCGCACGTCGTCCAGCTGGGTGACCGCCCGAACATGGAAAAGCTGATCGGCGCCGTCAAGGTGATGCTCGACGGCTACATCTCCGACCGCTTCGACCGCGTGATGATCGCGGGCAACCGCTTCATCAACACCATGAAGCAGGAACCCGTCGTGCTGCAGCTGCTGCCGGTGGCCGGCCACGAGCAGCAGGTGGCCGACAGCGGCCAGGGCATGCCGCAGGGGTCGTGGGACTACATCTACGAACCCGATGCCAAGGTGGTACTCGACCAGGTGCTCATGCGCTGGATCGAGACCATCATCTACCACGTGGTGGCCGAAAACATGGCCTCCGAGCAATCCGCGCGGATGGTGGCCATGAAGGCCGCTACCGACAACGCGGCGACGCTGATCGACGAGCTGACACTGATCTACAACAAGAACCGTCAGGCCGCGATCACCAAGGAATTGTCCGAGATCGTCAGCGGCGCGGCGGCGGTTTAACCGAATTTGATCTTCCAGGAAACGACCATGGCACAGGCACAAGGCTCCATCGTTCAGTGTATCGGCGCGGTAGTCGACATCGAGTTCCCGCGCGAACACATGCCCAACATCTACGAGGCGCTGGTGCTCGACAATGCGGGCGAGACCGGCGGCCTGGCGGAAAAGGGACTCACGTTCGAAGTCGAGCAGCAGTTGGGCGACGGCATCGTGCGCTGTATCGCGCTCGGCTCCTCGGACGGACTGCGCCGCGGCATGAAGGTGAACGGCACGGGCGCCGGCATCTCGGTACCGGTCGGCATGGGCACGCTCGGCCGCATCATGGACGTGCTGGGCCGTCCGATCGACGAAGCCGGCCCGATTCCCGGCAACGAACGGCGCGCGATTCATCAGCCCGCCCCGAAATTCGATGAACTGTCGCCTTCGGTGGACCTGCTGCCCACCGGCATCAAGGTGATCGATCTCGTCTGTCCCTTCGCCAAGGGCGGCAAGATCGGCCTGTTCGGCGGCGCCGGCGTCGGCAAGACCGTGAACATGCTGGAACTGATCAACAACATCGCCAAGTCCTACGGCGGCCTCTCGGTGTTCGCCGGCGTCGGCGAGCGCACCCGCGAGGGCAACGACTTCTATCACGAGATGGCGGAAGCGGGCGTCATCAAGCTCGACAACATCGGTGACTCCAAGGTCGCGATGGTGTTCGGCCAGATGAACGAGCCCCCGGGCAACCGCCTGCGTGTCGCGCTGACCGGCCTGACCATGGCCGAGCGTTTCCGCGACGAGGGCAAGGACATCCTGTTCTTCGTCGACAACATCTACCGCTTCACGCTCGCGGGCACGGAAGTGTCGGCGCTGCTGGGCCGGATGCCGTCGGCGGTGGGTTACCAGCCGACGCTGGCCGAGGAAATGGGCCGCCTGCAGGAGCGGATCACCTCGACCAAGACCGGTTCGATCACCTCGATCCAGGCCGTGTACGTGCCGGCGGACGACTTGACCGATCCCTCCCCCGCCACCACCTTCGGCCACCTCGACGCCACCGTCGTGCTGTCGCGCGACATCGCCGCGCTGGGCATCTACCCGGCCGTGGACCCGCTCGACTCCACCTCGCGCCAGGTCGACCCCTACGTGATCGGCGAGGAGCACTACAACACCACGCGCGCCGTGCAGGCCACGCTGCAGCGCTACAAGGAGCTGCGCGACATCATCGCCATCCTGGGCATGGACGAACTTGCGCCCGAGGACAAACTGGCCGTGTCGCGTGCGCGGAAGATCCAGCGCTTCCTGTCGCAGCCGTTCAACGTGGCCGAAGTGTTCACCGGCACGCCGGGCAAGATCGTGCCGCTGAAGGACACCATCAAGGGTTTCCAGATGATCGTGAACGGCGAATGCGATCACCTGCCCGAGCAGGCCTTCTACATGGTCGGTGCGATCGAGGAAGTGTTCGAGAAGGCGAAGACGCTGTAGTCAGCGCGCACCATGGCCGCCACCCTCCACGTCGATATCGTCAGCGCCGAAGAGCAGATCTTCTCCGGCGAGGCGGAGTTCGTCGCGCTCCCCGGTGAAGCGGGCGAGCTCGGCATCTACCCGCGCCACACGCCGCTCATCACCCGCATCAAACCCGGCGAAGTGCGCATCAAGCCGGTCGGCGGGGGCGAGGAGCAGCTGATTTTTGTCGCCGGCGGCATCATCGAAGTACAGCCGACGGTGGTGACCGTGCTGGCCGATACCGCGATCCGCGGCAAGGACCTGGACGAAGCCAAGGCGCTGGACGCGAAGAAGCGCGCCGAAGAAGCCCTGGCCAAGGCCCAGGACAAGGCGGAAATCGCCTCGGTAGAAGCCGAACTGAGTTCGCTGGCCGCCCAGCTTGCGGCGATCAGCAAGCTGCGGAAAAAGCGCTAACGCTGCTAACGCCGGACGCCCGATTTTCGATCTGGCGCCTGGTTAGCTTCGCGCGGTCGAACGGGCGGACTCCGCCGTTCAGCGCGATCAGTCCTCAGCTTTTGTAACCGAGGCCGAGCGCCGTCAGTGCGCTGCGATCCGCCGCCGTAAACCCCCAGTTTGTTAGTGCTTGCTCACCACCTGTGCCGCGTTCTGGTGGGGTGTCGCGGACGCTTCCCGGGGTCCGGGAAAACCGGGGCGCCGGCGCCGGCTGCTCGACCTTGCCCACTTTGACGTAGGCGCCGCGCGACGTCGCCTGCGGATGCGTGCGGGCTTCGCTGAAATCCAGCACCGGCGCGAAGCAGGCATCCACGCCTTCAAATGCTGCGCACCATTCGTCGCGGGTTTTGGTCTTGAAGACCGCAGCAAAGCGTGACCGCAGCACAGGCCAGCCCGCCCGATCCTGTTGCGGCGGCAAGGCTTCCTGCGCGAGCCCCAAGCGTTCCAGCAAGGCCGCGTAGAACTTCGGCTCGTTCGCGCCGATGGCAACAAAGCGCCCATCCCGCGTTTCATAGGTATCGTAGTACGGCGAACCGCCGTCCAGCCCGTTGCTGCCGCGCGCATCCTGCCAGCGTCCCGCGGCCGTCATGCCGGAAAACATGGTCGCCAGCAGCGACGCCCCGTCGATCATCGCCGCATCCACCACCTGCCCGCGCCCGGAGCGCTGCGCCTCCAGCAGCGCGCAGACGATGCCGAACCCGAGCAGCATCCCGCCGCCGCCGAAATCGCCGACCAGGTTGAGCGGCGGCGTGGGAGGACCGCCCGGCCGGCCGATGGCATTGAGGATGCCCGTCAGCGCGATGTAGTTGATGTCGTGCCCGGCACTTTGCGCGAGCGGGCCGTCCTGACCCCAGCCGGTGACGCGCCCGTAGACAAGTTTAGGGTTGCGCGCGAGCAGCACATCGGGCCCGAGGCCCAGCCGTTCCATGACGCCGGGGCGGAAGCCTTCGATCACCGCGTCGGCCTTTTCCGCCAGGCGAATCGCGGCCTCCGCCGCCTGCGGCGATTTCAGGTCGAGCGTCACCGACCGCCGGCCGCGCAGCATGACGTCGAACCAGCGGTCGCGCCCGAAACCCGCGCGCGGATCGCTGGGGCGGTCGACGAGCAGCACGTCCGCGCCCATGTCGGCGAGCAGCATGCCGCAGAACGGCCCCGGGCCGAGGGCTTCGAACTCGAGGATTTTTAAGCCTTGCAGGGGTCCCATGCGCGGGATGATAGCCGCTGCAGCCCCCTATAGAATGCTCCGCTTGCAAGCAGTCGACCTCCTCGTCATCGGCGGCGGCATCAACGGCGCCGGCATCGCGCGCGACGCGGCGGGGCGCGGCCTGTCCGTTTTGCTCGTGGAACGGCACGATCTCGCCAGCGCCACGTCCTCCTCGTCGTCCAAGCTGATCCACGGCGGCCTGCGCTACCTCGAGCAGTACGAATTCCGCCTGGTGTCCGAGGCGCTCGCCGAGCGCGAGGTGCTGCTCGACATGGCCGCGCACCTCGTGTGGCCGGCCCGCTTCGTCATGCCGCATGTGCCCGAATTGCGACCGCGCTGGATGATCCGCGCCGGGTTGTTTCTCTACGATCACCTGGCCCGTCTGGCCCGCCTGCCCGGTTCCGCCGCCGTGCGCCTAGACCAGCCGCCGCTCAATGCCGGTCTCAAGCCCGAGCTCAAACACGGCTTCATCTATTCCGACTGTCGCGTGGATGACGCGCGGCTCGTGGTCACCAACGCTATCGGCGCGCGCGAACTGGGCGCGGTGATTCGCACCCGGACCGAGTGCGTATCGGCGCAACGCATCGAAGGCCGCTGGTCCGCGCGTCTGCGTGATGCCAACGGCGGCGAGGAAACCGTGACCGCCCGCGCGATCGTCAACGCCGCGGGGCCGTGGGTGAAGGAAGCGCTCAATGGCCGGCTCGCCCAGCCCAGCGGCGACGCCGTGCGGCTGGTCAAGGGCAGCCACGTGGTGTTTCCGCGCCTCTACGCCGGCGACCACGCTTTCATCCTGCAGAACGACGACGGCCGCGTCGTGTTCATGATTCCCTATGAGGATGCCTACACCCTGGTCGGCACTACCGACGTGCCCGTGGAGGGCGATCCCGCGCACGCGGCGTGCAGCGTCGAGGAGGCCGCGTATCTGTGCCGCGCGGTCAACCGCTATCTCGCGCAGCCGGTCGGCCCGGAGCAGGCGGTCTGGCGCTATGCCGGTGTAAGGCCGCTCTACGACGACGGTTCCGCCAATCCGTCCGCCGTGACCCGCGACTACACGCTGCGCGTGGATGCGGTGGACGGCGCGGCACCGGTGCTGTCCGTCTTCGGCGGCAAGATCACGACCTACCGCAAGCTGGCCGAGCATTCGCTGGAAAGGCTCGCACCCTACTTCTCCGGCCTGAAACCGGCGTGGACCGGCCGTACCTCGCTGCCCGGCAGCGACTTCGCCGGCGCGGACCGCGACACCCAGGCCGGACGCCTGCGCGCGCACTACCCTGCGCTGCCGCACGACGTCCTGCATGGTCTGTTCCGCCGCCACGGCACGCGCGCTGCGGCAGTGCTGGGCGATGCGCGCACACCGGCCGATCTCGGTACGAACTTCGGCGCCGGCCTTACCGAACGGGAAGTCGCCTGGTTTGCGGACCAGGAATGGGCGACCACCGCGGAAGACGTGCTGTGGCGGCGCACGAAATGCGGACTGCATTTGACATCGGCGCAGCAGGCGGCCGTCGCGGCGTGGTTCGCCGGCCGCCACAAGGCTGCATGAGATAATTCCGGCATGTCAGGCTCCCTCAATATCGTGATCCTCGCCGCCGGGCGTGGCACGCGCATGCGTTCCGAACAGCCGAAGGTGCTGCACGCCATCGGCGGGCAGTCCCTACTGGCGCATGTGCTGGCGACCGCCCGCGCACTCAATCCCGCGCGCATCTGCGTCGTGATCGGCCACGGGGCCGACGCCGTGCGTGCGGCGACCGCGGCGCACGACGTTGCGTTCGCCGTGCAGTCGCCGCAACTGGGGACGGGCCACGCGGTGGCGCAGGCGCTACCGCATCTCGCCGCGGGCGGCACCACCCTAGTGTTGTACGGTGACGTGCCGCTGGTGTCCGCCGCGACACTGCAAAAGGTGCTGGACGCCCCGGCCAAGGCGCTGGTGGTGCTGACCACCGTGCTCGAACAGCCCAAGGGCTACGGCCGCATCCTGCGCAATGGCAAGGGCACGGTGACCGCCATCGTTGAGGAAAAGGATGCCACCGCGCGCCAGCGCGAGGTGCGCGAGGTCAACACCGGCATCCTGCGCATCCCCACGGCCAAATTGTCCGCGTGGCTCGCCAAGATCGGCATTGACAACGCACAGCGCGAGTATTACCTGACCGATCTCGTGAAACTGGCGCTGGCCGACCGCGTGCCGGTCGCCGCCGTGGTCGCGGAAGATGCGTGGGAAACCCTGGGCGCCAACTGCAAGCGCGACCTCGCGCAACTGGAGCGCCTGCTGCAATGGCGCCGCGCGACCGCGCTGATGGAGGCGGGTGTCACGCTGCTCGACCCAATGCGCATCGACATCCGCGGCGAACTCACCTGCGGCACCGACGTTGCCATCGACGTCGGCTGCGTATTCGAAGGCAAGGTCGTGCTGGCCGACGGCGTCTCCATCGGCCCGAACTGCGTCGT
Source organism: Burkholderiales bacterium (assembly GCA_050741255.1). GTDB lineage: Bacteria > Pseudomonadota > Gammaproteobacteria > Burkholderiales > SG8-41 > CAZXNF01. The sequence goes on from JBOIEQ010000006.1 coordinate 60,726, forward strand.
GCGCGACATGAGCATCGGCGCGGAGACGCGCATCGAGGCGTTTTCGCACCTGGATGGCGGGGTGACCGGCGCACGGTGCCGCATCGGCCCCTATGCGCGCATCCGGCCCGCCACCACGCTGGCGGACGAAGTGCACCTCGGCAACTTCGTCGAGGCCAAGGCCGCCGACATCGGCCACGGCTCCAAGGCCAACCACCTCGCCTATATCGGTGACACGACGGTGGGCGCGCGGGTCAACATCGGCGCCGGCACCATCACCTGCAACTACGACGGTGCGAACAA
>JBOIEQ010000007.1:0-56470 GCA_050741255.1 Burkholderiales bacterium
TGACTCAGGTGTAAAATGCCATGGACTCCACCTTTGATCACCATGCTGCATTCTTGGCGCACCAGCCCATACGGGGCGTCGCTTTCCAGCACAACGACGCGGTGCGCGTAACCGCGGGTGAACACTGCGGGAAGCAGGGGTGGCTGGTGGGCATCCTCGAACTCAGCGGAGATCCGCTTTACACAGTTGAGCTGGAAACGGGTGCGGATATCCGTGTGCTTCAGTCACAAATGGAACGCATTGGTATCTGCTGAGCACGATAGCTGACGGGAGTAGCAACCATGCACCTCGCCCTCTACCTGCTGTTGCTGATCGCCGGCAACCTGTTCCTCGTCGGCGGCCTGTTCATCACGCGCCAGACGTGGCGCACCGACGTGGAACCCTTCGGACGGCGCAGCCGGTATTTCCAGATTGCACTGCATCCCGAGCGCTACGCCCGGGCGGACCGGCTTGGCCTGATCCGCGGCCTCAACCTGGCGGGAGCGCTGCTGATGTTCGGCGCGCTGCTGGTGGTCGGCTACGACATCATGGTGTCCATGGGCTGGCGCTAGAGCCTGTTATGGACCTAAGCGTGCGCGGCCGGTGTAGCATTTCGCTCCCGCAGCAGATAAAAAACGACCGAGGAGACCGCATGACACTCAGAACCCGCTTCACGCTGCTGGCCGCCGCGCTCGCCGCCACGCCTCTGGCGCACGCGCAGGCGCCCGCCGCGAAATATCCCTCCAAGCCGATCCGCATGATCGTCGGCTACGCGCCCGGCGGCGGCAGCGACATCATGGGCCGGCTGATGGCGCAGCAGATCACGGACGCGCTGGGCCAGCAGGTCGTCGTCGAGAACCGCGCCGGCGCCGCGCAGAACGTCGCCGCGGAATACATGACGAAGCAGGCGCCGGACGGCTACACCATCTTCCTGAGCTCGGCCGCGCACGGCATCAACGTCAGCCTGTACTCGAAGATCAACTACGACCCGGTCAAGGACTTCATCCCGGTGGCGCTGTTCGCCACCAGCCCGAACCTGCTGCTCGTGCATCCGTCGTTCCCGGCCAAGAACGTCAAGGAGTTCATCGCGGTCGCGAAGAAGAACCCGGGCAAGCTCAACTTCTCGTCCTCGGGCAGCGGCAGCTCGCAGCACCTGTCGGGCGAAATGCTGAAGATCATGGTCGGCTCCGACATGACGCACGTCCCCTACAAGGGCAGCGCGCCGTCGATGACCGCGCTGGCCAGCGGCGAGGTCGATTTCTCCTTCAACAACATCCCCGCCTCGCAGCCATTGATGACGCCCGGCCGCATCCGCGCGCTCGGCATCACCAGCGCCAAGCGCTCGGCGCTGCTGCCGGAGCTGCCGACGATGATCGAAGGCGGGCTGCCGGGCTTCGTGACGGAGACGTGGTACGGCATCCTGGTCCCCACGGGAACACCGCGCGAGATCGTCACCACGCTCAATGGCGTCGCGGTCAAAGCCGTCCAGCGACCCGACTTCCGCGACCGGCTCGCGCAGCTCGGCGCCGATCCCGTCGCCGAATCGCCGGAATTCTTCGTCAAGCACCTGAACGCGGAAATCGTGCGCTGGGCGAAAGTCGTGCGCGAATCGAAGGCGAAGCCCGAGTAAATGCCGGCCCCCGTGCGACCTAGAGTGCCTAACCTCATGAAACGCACGTGCGCTGTCACGAGTTTGGCTCAGGGCGAGGCATCTGCCGCAGGCCGTATGGGATATACGGTCAAGGCAGATAACGACGCCATGGGCCAAACTCGTGCCAGCCCGAAGGGTTACGGCCAGAATCGCCGCTCACTTTGTCGCCCTCCGGAGGCAGTATTGACATACAGCCCCCATCGGGCTTCGCGTGACCAGCAATTCTGGCCGTAACGCACGCGTGTTTCATGAGGTTAGGCACTCTCAGTCCCGCCGCGCGGGCCTCGTTCTGGATCCTGGAAGGCGGCAGCGCGCTCATCCTCGCTGCGTATGCCGCGCTGCGCGCCTATCCGTGGCTGGCGGCGCGCACGGGCGGCCTCGTCGCGGGCCTCCTGCTCGCGCTGGCCGGCCTGCCGCTGCTGGCCGCCGTCTGCGCCTGGCTGATTCGCCGCACGGTGTCGTGGATGACGCTCAGGGCGCGCACCGTGACGGGCCTGATCCTCTTCGCCACGCTGCTGATCGCGCTAGTGGTACCGGCGGTGCAGACGGTCGGCGAGCTCTCCCGCGCAACGCCGCCGGTTTCCCGCTAGAGTGGCGGCCAGCGATACGGACGAACGCCACCGCCCAGAGGAGCCCGCCATGCTGAAACTCCCCCACCTGATCCTGGCCGCGGTGCTGGGCATCGCCGCCGCGTTCATCCTGACGACGACCGGTGCGCTGCCGGACCCGGTCGCCTCCAAGTTCGGCGCCAACGACTTGGTGACGAGCTGGATGGCCAAGCGCGTGTACCTGCCGCTGATGCTCGGGCTGGCGGTCGGCATGCCGCTGCTGATGGTCGGGCTGACGGCGTTGCTCGCGCGCCGCTTCCCGCAGCACTTCAACATCCCGCACCGCGAATACTGGCTCACCAGCGAGCGGCGCGCAGCCACCGGCAACTACCTCGAGACTCACGTGTGCTGGCTCGCCTGTCTGATGGCCGGGCTGATCGCCGGCATGCACTACGCCATCGTGCTCGCGCACGACAGCACCCCGCCGCGCCTGCCGGCGGAGGTGTTCTGGACGCTGATGGGCGTTTTCGCGTTCGGCATGGTGTGGTGGATGTGGGCGCTGTACGCCCGTTTCCGCAAGCCGGGCCTCACGGCCGCCTGAGCGCGCCCAAGCGCTAGCCCTCCAGGGCCTTCCTACCCGCTTTTGCTGCAGCGCGGCATGCGGGAGGGGCCCCGTGCTAGAATCCGCGCCTTTTCGGGGGACCACCCTCGGTCGGAAATCCCATGCCGCGCGCCATCCGCAACATCGCCATCATCGCCCACGTCGACCACGGCAAGACCACGCTGGTCGACAAGCTCCTGCGCCAGTCCGGCACCTTCGCCGCGCACCAGGCCGTCGTCGAGCGCGTCATGGATTCGAACGACCTCGAGAAGGAACGCGGGATCACGATTCTCGCCAAGAACTGCGCGGTCACCTACGAGGGCACCCACATCAACATCGTGGACACGCCCGGCCACGCGGATTTCGGCGGCGAAGTCGAGCGCGTACTGTCGATGGTGGATGGCGTGCTGCTGCTGGTGGACGCGGTCGAAGGCCCGATGCCGCAAACGCGCTTCGTCACGCGCAAGGCGCTCGCGCTGGGCCTCAAACCCATCGTCGTCGTCAACAAGGTGGACCGTCCGGGCGCGCGCCCCGACTGGGTCATCAACCACACCTTCGATCTGTTCGACAAACTCGGGGCGACCGAGCAGCAGCTCGACTTCCCGGTCGTCTACGCCTCCGCTCTGGAGGGCTGGGCCACCACCGATCTCGCGCAGAAGAGCGATACCCTGAAGCCGCTGTTCGAGGCCATCCTCAAGCACGTGCCGGCGCGCGACGACGATCCGGACGCGCCGCTGCAACTGCAGATCTGCTCGCTCGACTACTCGAGCTACGTCGGGCGCATCGGCATCGGCCGCGTGACGCGCGGGCGGATCAAGTCCGGCCAGACGGTCAGCGTCCTGAACGGCCCCGACGCGGCCCCCGTCAGCGCCAAGGTCAACCAGGTGCAGGTATTCAAGGGTCTGGAACGCGTGGTGGTCGACCAGGCCGAAGCCGGCGACATCGTGCTGGTGAACGGCATCGAGGAGGTCGGCATCGGCGTCACCATCACCGACCCCGCCACGCCCGAGGCGCTGCCGCTGCTGAAAGTGGACGAGCCCACGCTGACCATGAACTTCCAGGTCAACACCTCGCCGCTCGCGGGACGCGAAGGCAAGTACGTCACCAGCCGCCAGTTGCGCGAGCGCCTGAACCGCGAACTGATGAGCAACGTCGCGCTGCGCATGACCGAAACCGGCGACGCCGACGTGTTCGAAGTCTGCGGCCGCGGCGAACTGCACCTCACCATCCTGCTCGAAAACATGCGCCGCGAGGGCTACGAACTGGCCGTCTCGCGCCCGCGCGTGGTCATCAAGACCGTCGACGGTGAGAAGCAGGAACCGTACGAAATGCTGACGGTGGACGTCGAGGAAGACAACCAGGGCGCGGTGATGGAAGCGCTCGGCGCCCGCCGCGGCGACCTGCAGGACATGCAGCCGGACGGCAAGGGCCGCGTGCGCCTCGACTACCGCATCCCGGCACGCGGCCTGATCGGCTTCCAGTCGGACTTCCTGACCATGACGCGCGGCACCGGCCTCATGAGCCACGTGTTCGACGACTACGGGCCGCTGAAACCCGAGATGGCGGAGCGCCGCAACGGCGTGCTGATCTCCGCCGAGGCGGGCGAAGCCGTCGCCTACGCCCTGTGGAAACTGCAGGAGCGCGGCCGCATGTTCGTGTCGCCCGGCGATCCGCTCTATGAGGGCATCGTCATCGGCATCCATTCGCGCGACAACGACCTCGTCGTCAATCCGATCAAGGGCAAACAGCTCACCAACGTGCGCGCCTCCGGCACGGACGAAGCGGTGCGCCTCGTGCCGCCGATCCAGGTGACGCTGGAATCCGCGATCGAGTTCATCGCCGACGACGAACTGGTCGAGATCACGCCGAAATCGATACGCATCCGCAAGCGACACCTGATCGAGACCGACCGCAAGCGCGCGAACAAGGCAGCCTGAGCGCGCCAACCGCGCTGCGGGACCGATGGCCGCGCATCCCGATCCGCAAACACCGCCGTACGAACTGCTCGGCGGCGAAACCGCCGTCCACGCGCTGGTCGATCGCTTCTATGACCTGATGGACACGGTGCCGGAGTATCACGGCATCCGCACCCTGCATCCGCCGGATCTGTCCGGCTCCCGCGAGAAGCTGTTCCTCTTCCTGTCAGGTTGGCTGGGCGGTCCGGGACTTTACGTCGAAAAGTATGGCCACCCCATGCTCAGGGCGCGCCATCTGCCGTTCTCCATCGGCATCGCCGAGCGAGATGCCTGGCTCGCCTGCATGCTGCAGGCGCTGGAAGACACCGGCGCGCCGGATGGCCTGCGCATGGGTCTGCTCAATGCGTTCTCCGGCACCGCCGACTGGATGCGCAATCGGCAAGAATGACGGTTTATCACCGTAACTACCTATTTATAAGAGTATTATTTATTGAATGACAACGATTCTTGATTGCATTGACAGCAGTGTCCGCCGTCAAATAAGATTCGTTCTCATGTATATCTGCATCTGCAATGCCGTTTCCGATCGCGACATCCGCCGCTGCGTGGCGCAGGACGGCGCCCGCTCCGTGCGCGACCTGAAGCGCGAACTCGGCGTCGCGACCCAGTGCTGCCAGTGCGCGAAAGCCGCCCGCGGCGTGCTGAAGGAAGCGCTGGCCGGCGATGAGGCCAACGGCTGCACATTCGCTGCAGCCGCCGCGTAGTCCTCCGCAGTCCGGTCTTACGCGCAACGCGCGTAAACACTCCGGTTCTCATTTCGCATGCGCGGACGCGATTAACCGCGCGCACGGCGGCTGCTATGCTCCGGCTGACGTCATCACCGGAGCCGGCGCATGAAAGGCGACAAGAAAGTACTCGCATACCTGAACCAGGCGCTGAAGCAGGAACTCACCGCGATCAACCAGTATTTCCTGCACGCCAAGATGTACCAGCACATGGGGCTGAAGCGGCTGCACGAGCACGAGCATCACGAGTCGATCGACGAGATGAAGCACGCCGACAAGCTGATCGAGCGCATCCTCTTCCTCGACGGCCTGCCGAACCTGCAGGACCTCGGCAAGCTCATGATCGGCGAAGATGTGCCCGAGATGCTGAAATGCGATCTCAAAAGCGAGCAGGCGGCGCGGCCGATGTACCAGGAAGCGATCGCCTACTGCGAGACGGTCAAGGACTACATCACGCGTGAACTGCTGGAAGACATCCTCGAGAGCGAGGAAGAACACATCGACTGGCTGGAAACCCAGCTCGGGCTGATCGAGCAGACGGGTCTGCAGAACTACATCCAGTCGCAGATGCACTCGTAGTCCGGCCCGCGGGGGGGCGTCCTGGCGCGCCGCCCCTCGCCTCCGCCCTCCGTCTGTCGGCTGACGGAGCGTTCCCGCGGAACCTCGTCCGCGGGACGGGTCTAAAAGGCGGGTTTTCCCGCTACCATCCGACCATGCGCTGCTTCGCTTTCCCCGCTGTCCTCCGTTTTCTGCTGCTCGCCGCGTGCGCGTGGTCGGTCGCGGCCGGCGCCGCACCGGTGCGCACGGAACGCGTCGAGGCCGAGCTCGTCGCCGAAACCGCCACGATCGCGCCTGGCACGCCCTTCACGGTCGCACTGCGCCTGAAGATGGATCCGGAATGGCATACCTACTGGCGCAATCCGGGCGACTCGGGCCTGCCGACCACGATCGCGTGGACGCTGCCGCCCGGATTCCAGGCCGGTGACATCCAGTGGCCCGCGCCGAAGGCGCTGCCGGTCGGGCCGCTGGTGAACTACGGCTTCGAGAACGAAGTGCTGCTGCTCGTCGATTTGCAGGCGCCCGCGACGCTGGCCGTGGGTTCTTCCGTCACGCTGCGCGCGAAGGCGAACTGGCTGGTGTGCAAGGAAGTGTGCATACCGGAAAGCGCGGACCTCGCGCTCACGCTGCCGGTGACGGCCGCGGCGTCTGGCAACACGGCTGCTTCCCTGGGCATCGCCGCCACGCGCAACGCGCTGCCGCGCGCCCCCGACGGCTGGCGCGCGAGCGCGCATCGCGGTCCCGACGGACGCGTAACGCTCGCCTTCGACGGCGCGCCCGCCGCGGCGTGGCGCAGCGCCGTCTTTTTTCCCCATGCGGAAGGCAAGCTCGAACCCGCGGGCGCGCAACCGCTGACGCTGTTCGAGCGCGGCGCGCAGCTCGCACTGCCGCCGGCCGCACAGCCCGTCGGCAAGTTCTTGCAGGCGGACGGCGTGCTGGTGACGCAAGGCCCGGACGGCACGCCACGCGCCTATGTCTTCGACACAACGATCGTGACCGCGGCTGCACCCGAGCTGGGCGCCGTGCGCGGCGTCGCCAGCGGCGAGCCGGCGCTGGGCCTCGCCGTGGCGCTCCTGTTCGCGTTCGGCGGCGGCCTGATCCTCAACCTGATGCCCTGCGTGTTTCCGATCCTGTCGATCAAGGTGCTGGGCGCGGTGCGCCAGGCCCACGGCGTACGGCGCGAGCAGTTGCTGCACGGCCTGCTGTTCGCGGCCGGCGTGCTCGTCACCTTCCTCGCGCTGGCCAGCGCCCTGCTCGCGCTGCGCGCGGGCGGCGCGCAACTCGGCTGGGGCTTCCAGTTGCAGTCGCCCGCCACGGTCGCCGTCCTCGCCGCGCTGTTCTTCCTCCTCGGCCTCAACCTGTCGGGCGTCTTCGAGTTCTCGCTGGGCGCGACCGGCATGCCGCAGTCCGCGCATCCGCATGTCAATGCCTTCCTCGGCGGCGTGCTCGCGGCAGTCGTCGCTTCGCCGTGCACCGCCCCGTTCATGGGCGCGGCCATGGGCTACGCCGTCACCCAGCCGGCCGCCGTCGCGCTGGCCGTCTTCGCGGCGCTGGCGCTCGGCATGAGCCTGCCGTTCGTGCTCCTGTGCGCGTACCCGGCATGGCTCAAGCGGCTGCCGAAGCCGGGACCCTGGATGGCGCGCTTCCGGCAGGTGCTCGCGTTTCCGCTCTACGCCACCGTGGTGTGGCTCGCCTGGGTGCTCGGCACGCAGAGCGGCATCGACGTGCTCGGGCGCTTCGCCCTCGCGCTCGTCGCGCTGGGCTTTGCCGCCTGGGCGTTGGGTCTCGCGCAGGCCGGCGCGGGCAAGGCGCGCCTCGCGTCGGCGGCCGGCGTGCTGCTCGCGCTGTGGCTCGCATGGCCCGCAGCCGCGCCGGCAACAGTGGCGACGGATCGCGCCGCCGCCACCGACGAGGGCTGGGAAACCTGGTCGCCCGTGCGCGTGGCGGAACTCACCGCCGCGGGCACGCCGGTGTTCGTCGATTTCACCGCCGCATGGTGCGTCACCTGCCAGGTCAACAAGCAACTCGTCCTGCGCAATCCCACCGTGCGCGCCGCCTTCGCCGAGCGCGGCGTCGCCCTGCTGCGCGCCGACTGGACCAACCGAGACCCGGCCATCGGCGCCGCGCTCGCGGCGCTCGGCCGCACCGGGGTTCCCGTCTACGTCCTGCACCGCCCGGGCGCCGCCCCGCAGGTGCTGCCCGAACTGCTGCGCGAACAGGTGGTGCTGGACGCACTCGCACCGCTCGACCGTGCCGCCGTCACGATCAGATAAGATCACACCGTCACCCGTCAGAGGAGATCCCGCCATGAACGCTCAGCATCGCTCTGCTCCCGTCACCCTCGCCCTCGCCGGCCTGCTGCTCGCCGCCGCTTCCGCGACCGCCACCGCTGCGCCGGTTATCGGCCAGCCGGCGCCGGACTTCACCGTGCCGGACGCTGCAGGCACGCCGGTCAAGCTCTCCGAGTTCCGCGGCAAGACCGTCGTGCTCGAATGGACGAACCCCGGCTGCCCCTTCGTCGCCAAGCACTACGACAGCGGCAACATGCAGGGCCTGCAGAAAACCTGGGGTGGCAAGGACGTGGTGTGGCTGTCCATCAGCTCCACGAATCCGCGCAGCAGCGATTACCAGAAGCCCGACCAGCTCGCCGCGCTGTGGAAGAAACAGGGCGCCGCGCCCCGCGCGCTGCTGATGGACGATGACGGAAAAGTGGGCCGCCTGTACTCGGCGCGCACCACGCCGCACATGTACGTGATCGATCCCAAGGGCACGCTGGTCTACGCCGGCGGCATCGACGACAAGCGCACCACCAACGTCGCCGACGTCAAGACGGCGAAGAACTACGTGACGGCCGCGCTGACGGAAGTCACGGCCGGCAAGCCGGTCAGCACCGCGACCGCAACGCCCTACGGCTGCAGCGTCAAATACAACTGACGCTCACCACAGACCACGAGGGCGCCCGCGGGCGCCCTTTTTTTTGCGCGCCCGTCAGACGTTCGAGAGTTCCCGCAACGCTTCCCAGACCGTGCTGAACGGCGCCTCCATCGGCTTGTCGCGCCGGCGCACGAGGCCCAGTTGCCGTGTGAGGCGCGGTCGCAGCGGATGCAGGTTCACGCGGCCGTGGGTGAGCGGATCGTCCGCGCGCTCCATCGGCAGGATCGCCACACCCAGCCCGGCGGCGACGAGGCTCTTGATCGCTTCGCTGTTGCCGAGTTCCAGGATGGGTTTCGGCGTGACGCCGGCCTGCGCGAACCAGTCCAGGGTCAGCGCGTACATGCGGCTCTGCCGTGCGTTGAAGATGAGCGGCCGTTCGGCCAGCATTTCCGGCGTCACGAACTTGGGCGCCGGCGGCGCCCCCAGCGGAATCAGCGCGACCATCGGGTCTTCGCGCACCGGCAGGACTTCCACCGCGGGATTGGGCTTCACCGGCAGCGTCACGAGTCCGATGTCGAGATCGTTCGCCACCACCCGCTCGACCGCCCGCTCGGCCATGTCCACCGCGATCGCGACTTCCAGGTCCGGATGCGCCTCGCGCAGTCGCACCAGGATCGGCGGCAGCAGGTAGGTGCACACGGACACCGCGGTCGCGAGCCGCACGCGCCCTCGCCCGCCTTCCCGGTAGCGCGTCATGGTCGCCAGCGCCATGTCGGCCTCCCGCGCGAGGCGCTCCGCATGGGCCACCAGTTCGGCGCCCGCCGGCGTGGCGTGCGCGCGGCGGCCCAGACGGTCCACCAGGCGCACCCCCACCCGCGCCTCCAGGTCCCGGATCTGCAGGCTGACCGCCGGCTGGGTCAGGTTCAGGTTCCGGGCGGCGGCCGAGAAACTGCCGGTGGCCACCACCTCCCGCAGGGCCTGCAAGTGGTCGAGATTCAGTTGGCGCATACCGTTCCCCGGGCGAATACTGATAGCACTTACTTACATCTTTTACTTATTGTAATTATTTTTAACATTCATTTCCATTATTTACTGCACCGCAGCAAGATAGCGCTACACAGAGACCGGGATCGTCCCGGCCAAGGCAGTACCAAGGAGACCAAGATGAACGCCCTGAGCATCAACCGCAGCGCCGGCGCCCAACAGGCAACCGCCGCCGCCCTCGCCCGGACGGGCGCCACCCTCATCGCCGCACTGCGCAGCCTGGCGGCGGGCATCGACGCCCGAATCCGGGCCCGGCGGGATTTCCGGCAGACCGTCGCCGAACTGAACGCGATGGACGACCGTCTGCTGCGGGATATCGGGCTCGCGCGGTGGCAGGTCGAGTGCTACGCCGACACCGGCAGGCTCGACCGCCAGGCCTGACCCGGTACGCAAAAAAACGGGGCATGCCGCAAGGCATGCCCCGTTTGCTTTGGCGGGTTTCTAGAGCCTGTTATGGACCTAAACGTGCGCGGCGTTGAGCCAAAAGGGCTCGGCTGCTAGGCGTGAGGAGGCCGCGGTGACCCTCACTTCCACGAGCAACGACGCAGACGGGCCCTTCTGGCTCAACCCGAAGGGAACGCGGGATTCGGGGTCCATTGCGTCGTCGCCTCACGCTTGCAGTGGCCGGCACTGCGGCGCGTTCGGCTCCTAGCACTGAACCCCGACTCCCACGTTCGCCGCATACGTTTAGGTCCATAACAGGCTCTAGCGCTTGTTGCCCAGCAGCGTCCCGCGGCACTTCTTCGAACCGCAGAAACACGGGTGCGCCTTCTTGGCCGCCGGCGTGTGGCGCTCGTCGAGCACCAGGTTGTAGTCGTACAGCAGTTCCTCGCCGGGCTTGAGTCGGCGCAGCGCGTGGATGAAGATGCGCTTGTCCTCTTCCTCGATCTCGCAGTTGGGCACGCAGGAATGGTTGATCCAGCGCGCGGTGTTGCCGCCGTGGGTCGCGTCGATGACGATCTTGTCGTCGACCATAAACAGGAAGGTGTGGGGCGACCACTCGTGCTCGTCGGCGTAGCGGCGATCGGCCTCCTTGTGGCTGATGCGTTCGCCCAGGTACTCGATCACGCGCTCGCCCTTGCCGATCGGCGCCGTAGCGAACACGCCGCGGCCGTGGATGCCGGATCGGCGGGCGATGATGCGGGCGCCGCCGGTTTTGGCGCGCACGCCGTTGGTCCTGGTGCGCGTGCCATTGACGCGGGCGGAGGGCTTGGAGCTTTTCTGCTTGCGGGGCATCGGTCTTCCGGTTTCAGGTCGGTGGTGGGTTAGAAGAATTGCATGCAGTGATCAGTGTGCAGGGAGCATGAAGCATGCCCGGTCCGCGTGACGGCTGGGTTACCGGCGGGGTCAGCGCTTGGGCCCCAGCAGGGTTCCGCGGCATTTCCGGCTGCCGCACAGGCACTGGTGCTCGCGCTTGGCTTTGGGTGTGTGGCGCTCCACCAGCACCAGGTTGTAATCGTAGGATAGTTCCTCGCCGGGCCGGATCTGCCGCAGCGCCTTGATGTACATCCGGCCGTCCTCGTCGTCGGACTCGCAGTTCGGCGCGCAGGAATGATTGATCCAGCGCGCGCTGTTGCCGTCGCGGGTCGCATCGATGACGACCTTGTCATCGAGAATGAACAGGAAGGTGTGCGCAGGCTTCCCCTTCGCGGCGCGCTCGCGCCGGTTGGCCTCGCGGTGGGTGATGCGCTCGCCGATGTATTCAACGATGCGCTCGCCCTTCGCAATCGGCGCGAGCGCGAACACGCCGCGGCCATGAATGCCGGACTTGCGGGCGATGAACCGGGGACGGGAAGCAATGCGGGAACGGGGTTTCGAATGAGCCATGCTGTTCAGATGCGATCCGACGGCAGAAAACGCTGCGGATTGTACCGCACGAACCTCGCTACAAGAATGAGTCCGCGAGCCGGCCCGTGTTCTGCAGCAGCCGCCGCCACGCCGGGCGCGACGCCCACGCCGCGGCGTCGAGCCGGTCCGCATCGGCGAGATAACGCGCCTGGACCGTGCCGAGTTCGGCCACCACCTCGGGGTCGTAGATGAGCAGACTGACCTCGCTGTTCAGGGCGAAGGACCGGATGTCGAGGTTGCTCGAGCCGATCAGCGCGACGCGGTCATCGAAGCTCGCGTGCTTGGCGTGCAGGAAATTGCGGCGGTAGAAGTGCACATGCACCCCCGCCTCCAGCAGATCGTCGTAAAACGATTGTTGCGCCAGGCGTGCCAGGCGCTGGTTGGAGTGTTTGGACACGATCAGGTGCACCGCCACGCCGCGCTCGACGGCGAGCCGCATCGCCAGCAGGAAGGCGGTGTCCGGGATGAAATACGGGGTCGTGAGCACGATGCGCCGGGTGGCCGCATGCATCAGCGTGATCAGCACGTGATCGACCTGCCCCTGGCGGTAGCCGGGCCCGCTGCCGAGCAGCTGCGCGATCGAGGATCCCGTGCGCTCCGGCGGCGGGAACCACGCCGGCAGGGTTTTCTCGTCGCCGGTCTCGAGGTAGCGGTCGGCGAGCAGCAGGATCTGCAATTGGCGCACGACAGGCCCGGTCACGCGCACGACGAGTTCCTCGTTCGTCATGCCCGCATTGGCTTCCGCATCCACGATGTTCTGCGAGCCGGTATAGCCGATGCGGCCGTCGATCACCGCGATCTTGCGGTGATTGCGCAGGTCGAAGCGCGCCGCGTCGCGCCGGAACCAGCGCACGCGCATCAGCTCGATCACTTCCACTCCGGCCGCGCGCAGCTCGGGGGCGAGGCGCCGGCGCGCGCCCTTGGAGCCGATGCTGTCCATCAGCAGCCGGCAGGTCACGCCGCGCGCGGTCGCGCGCAGGAGCGCCGCCGCCACGTGCCGTCCCGTGCGGTCGTCCTCGAAAATGTAGAACAGCAGGTGCACGTGATCGGCGGCCGCGTCGATGTCCGCCACCAGCCGGTCCATGGTCCCTGCGTAATCGCCCAGCAGCTCGAAACGATTACCGTCGCGCGGCGGGAAATCACCGAGATTCTCGGCCAGGCGGACCGCCTGATCGAAGGGGGCAGGGATGACCGGCGGCGCAGCGAGTTCCTGCCCCAGCAGCCGGTCGCGCGTGCGCTGCACCAGTTCGGCGACCTGGCGCTGCATCGCGATGCGCTGCCGCGGGTAGTAGACGCGGCCGAAGATCGCGTAAAGCACGAGGCCGGGCCACGGCAGGAACAGGATCAGCAGCAGCCAGGTGCGCGCGGCCGCCGGCGGCCGCCGCTGCGGCACGTACAGCAGCATGACGATGCGGATCACCCACTCGCTGGCGTAATACAGCGAACCGAGGAGCGGGAGGTGCTGCTGCAGCCAGGCCATGCGCGGAGGGCGTAAACCTCAGCCCGGCACGCGGGCCCGCACCGGCGGCACGAGGAAGGCGAAATCGCAGCCCTGCCCCGCCTGCTGCACGCTGTCCATGTAGAGCTTGCGGTAGCCGCGATCGTCCCCTTCACGCGCTGGCGCCGGCTGCCACAACTTGCGCCGGGCTTCCAGTTCGGCGGCGGAGACCTTGAGTTCCAGCCGCCGCTTCGGCGCATCGAGTTCGATGAGGTCGCCATTCTTCACCAGCGCGAGCGGGCCACCGACCGCGGATTCGGGCGCGACATGCAGCACGATGGTACCGAAGGCGGTGCCGCTCATGCGCGCATCCGAAATGCGCACCATGTCTTTCACGCCTTTGGACGCGAGCTTTTTCGGGATCGGCAGGTAGCCCGCTTCCGGCATGCCCGGCGCGCCGATGGGACCGGCGTTCTTCAGCACCAGCACGCTGTCGGCGGTCACCTCGAGCGCGGGATCGTCGATGCGGCTGGCGAGATCTTCCAGCGATTCGAACACGCAGGCCGGACCGGTGTGCACCAGCAGGTTCTGCTGCGCCGCGCATTGCTTGAGGATGGCGCCGTCCGGCGCAAGGTTGCCGCGCAGCACGACCATCGCGTCCTTCGCATAGACCGGCTTCGCCGCCGGCTTCACCACGTCCTGCGGCCAGGCGGGCGGCGCGTCGGCGATGTTCTGCGCGAGCGTCTTGCCCGTGACCGTCAGCGCATCGCCCTTCAGCAGCGGCGCGATTTCGCGCAGGATCGTGACGAGCCCCCCGGCGTTGTAGAGATCTTCCATGTAGCCCTGGCCGGTCGGCTTGAGGTCGACCAGCATCGGCGTGTCGCGGCCCATGCGGTCAAAAGCGTCGAGGTCCAGCGCGAAGCCGAGACGTCCGGCGATCGCGGCGAAATGCACGATGGCGTTGGTCGAACCGCCGATGGCCAGCAGCACGCGCAAGGCGTTCTCGAAGGCGGCGGGCGTCATGATCTGCTTCGGCGTCAGTTTCTCCGCGGCGATCTGCACCGCGCGCGCGCCCGTCGCCTCCGCGTGGCGCAGGCGCTCCGCGTGCACGGCGGGAATCGCCGCGCCCTGCGGCAGCATCATGCCAAGCGCCTCCGCGCAGCAGGCCATCGTGCTCGCCGTGCCCATCACCATGCAGGTGCCCGCGGTCGGCGCGAGCTTGGCGTTGACCTCGCCGATCTCCTGCGCGTCGATCTCGCCGGCGCGGAACTTGGCCCAGAAGCGGCGGCAGTCGGTGCAGGCGCCGAGGCGCTCGCCCTTGTGGTCGCCGGTGGACATCGGTCCGGTCACTTCCAGGATGGCCGGCACGTTCGCGCTGGCCGCCCCCATCAACAGCGCGGGCACCGTCTTGTCGCAGCCGCCGAGCAGCACCACCGCGTCCATCGGCTGTGCGCGGATCATCTCCTCGGCATCGATCGCCATCAGGTTGCGCAGGAACATGCTGGTCGGATGCGCGAAGGACTCGTGCAGCGACACGATCGGAAATTCGATCGGCAGTCCGCCCGCCAGCATCACGCCGCGCTTCACGGCCTCGACGATGTCGGGCACGTTGCGGTGGCAGGCGTTGTACGCGGAGTACGTATTGGTAATGCCGATGATGGGGCGCGACAGCGCGTCGTCGGAATAGCCCATCGCCTTGATGAAGGCGGTGCGCAGAAACAGGGAGAAGTCGGCGTCGCCGTAGGCGGTCAGGCCGCGGCGCATGCCCTTGGCGGAATCGGCCATGGGATAGTTTCCGGTCGGTAACGGTGAGGGAAGCGCACGATAGCGAATGCGCCCGACCGGCGCAACCGAGTGCAGGTGCTTGCATTACAATCGGTTTCCCCCGCGCACCGGCCATTACCCGCAACCATGCCCACCCTCGCGATTCCTGCGCGTGTCGTACTCGTACTCCTCACCGCGCTGTGCCTACTGCTGCCGCTCGGCGCCCGCGCAGCGACCCCTGCACCCTCGCCCGTTCCCGCTGCGACCGCCGCCACGCCGGTCGAAACGGACGCACTGCCCGTCAAACCGGCGCAACTGGTCGTATTCAATCGCCCGATCATCCTGTTCCGGGCGCCCTTTCTGGGCAATCCGCCGGAAGAGCGCGTGCGCGCCGCGCTGCGCCGTATCGACCAGCTCGTTGAACGCGGGCAACGCGCCGCCATCTCCCAGCAGACGATTCCGCAAGGCATCCTGATTTTGATCGGCGACAATTTCATTTTCGCGGTCACCCCGGGGGATGTCGACACGCTCGGCGGCGAGACGCTCGAATCCACCGCCGCCGCGTCCGTGGCCGCACTCCAGCAGGTAGCGGCGGAAACACGGGAAAGCAGGGATCTCAAGGTACTGGGCAAAGCCCTGCTCTCCAGTGTCATCGCCACCGGGGTGCTCGCCGCGCTGCTGTGGATCCTGTGGCATGCACGGCGCTGGGTCTCGGCCCGGCTGCAGCGCGTCGCCCGGCAGCATGCGGAAAAACTGCGCATCGGCGAGGCCCAGTTGCTCCAGCAGGAACACGTCCTGAATATCGTCCGGCGTGTTTCCAGCGCGGTGTTCACGCTGATCGGCCTCCTGCTCGCCTATCGCTGGCTGGATTATGTGCTCCAGCGTTTTCCGTACACGCGGCGCTGGGGGGAACAGCTGGATCACTATCTCGTCAGCACGGTTGAAGTGCTGGGCAAGAACATGCTGGACGCGCTGCCCGACCTGCTCATCGCGTTCCTCATTTTCCTCATCGCCCGCTTCATTGCCCGGATGCTGCGTGGATTCTTCGATCGCGTGCAAGCGGGCCGCCTCGAGGTGGGCTGGCTCGACGTCGACACCGCCGGCCCGACCGCTCGCATCGTCAGCGTTCTCGTCTGGGCCTTCGCGCTGGTCATGGCCTATCCGTACCTGCCCGGCTCCGGAACCGACGCCTTCAAGGGCATCTCGGTGCTGCTGGGCCTGATGGTGTCCATCGGCGCCTCCGGCACCATCGGTCAGGCCGCCAGCGGACTCATCCTCATGTACACCCGCACGATCCGGCCCGGCGAGTACGTGAAGGTCGGCGACCATGAAGGCACCGTGACCGAACTGGGCATGTTCACCACGCGCATCCGCACCGGCATGGGCGAGGAATTGACCCTGCCCAATTCGCTGATCGTCGGCAACGTCACCAAGAATTATTCGCGCGCGACCGACGGCGGTGGTTTCGTGCTCGATACGACGGTGACGATCGGTTACGACGCGCCCTGGCGGCAGATCCACGCGTTGCTCCTGGAAGCGGCCCACCGCACGGACGGGATCGCTCCAGAGCCGGCGGCGCGGGTGTTCCAGACCGCCCTGTCGGATTTCTACGTCGAGTACCGTCTCGCCTGCTACGCCACCCCCAGCGAGCCGCGGCCGCGCGCCGTCGTGCTGACCGCGCTCCACCAGAACATCCAGGACGTGTTCAACGAACACGGCGTGCAGATCATGTCGCCGCATTACCTCGGCGACCCGCCCCAGGCCAAGATTGTGCCTCCCGACCAGTGGTACGCCGCGCCCGCGCAGCCACCGTCCGACACCGGCGCCCGTTAGCAGCCTGCATCGGCGCCCGCGCATTGACCGTCCTCTTGCGCGCTGCCTACAATCGACGCCCCACCGCGGTCCCAATAGAGGCGTCATGGAGGAGAAAAAACTGATCGGCCGGCTGCCGCGCGAAGCGCTGCGCCTGCTGCACCTCCCGCGGCTGCCGGCTGACGTGCTCGACGGTTTCAAGGCGCTCGTCGACCTGACCGGCACGCTGTCCGACGCCTGCGACGAGTTGGGCATCGTCGGCGCGATTCCCGCGAGCGAGCTGTACCCGGTCAATCCCGGCAAGCGCATCGTGGGCCCGGCCCTGACGGTGCGCAACGTGCGGCATGCCACGCAGATCCACAAGGCCGCGCAGGACAAGGCGAGCGGCCAGGGCGAAAGCGAAGCGCACAATCTCGCCGAGCCCGGCGACGTGCTCGTGATCGAAGGCGTGTTCGGCTGCTCCAACATGGGCGGCCAATCCGCCACCATCGGCATGCGTCAGGGCGAAGCCGGCGCCATCGTCGACGGCTCCATCCGCGATCCCGACCAGTATCGGGAAATGGGCTGGCCGGTGTGGGTACGCGGCGTGACGCCCATCACCGGCAAGTGGCGCATGCAGACGGTGGAAATCAACGGTACCGTGCAGATCGCGGGCATACTGGTCAAGCCCGGCGACATCGTGTGCGCCGACAACGCGGGCATCTGTTTCGTGCCGCAGGCGCGCGCGGCGGAAGTACTGGAGGCCGCGCGGAAGATCGACGCCGGCGATTCCAAACGCAAGCAGGACATCGATGGCGGCGCCAACGTCGCCGACCTCATGAGGAAGAAATACAAATGACCGCAGCGACACCCGTGAACCAGATCGTCATCCTCTCCGATGAGCACAACAAGCGCGTGCTCGGCTGCTATGGGCACCCGATGATCCGGACGCCCAACTTCGACAAACTCGCGGCGCGCGGCACGCGCTTCACCTCCGCGTACACCAACTGTCCGATCTGCGTGCCGGCACGCGCGGCCTTCGCCACCGGGCGCTACGTGAACCAGATCCGTTACTGGGACAACGCCATCGCGTACGACGGCACGCCCGCCGCATGGGGCCACCGCCTGATGGACAAGGGCCACCGCGTGACCTCCATTGGCAAGCTGCATTACGTGGACTCCGACCCGAAGCGCAACGGCTTCGACGAGGAAATCCTGCCGATGCACCTGGTCAAGGGCCAGGGCGACCTGCTGGGCCTCATCCGCGACGAGTTGCCCGTGCGCCCGGGTTCCAAGAACCTGGGCCCGGAGGCCGGGCGCGGCGAGTCCGAATACACGAAGTACGACCGCGACATCGCGGCCTCCACCGTGCAGTGGCTGAAGAACGAGGCTCCCAAGTACAAAGCGAAGCCCTGGATGATCTACGTCGGCTTCGTGGCACCGCACTTCCCGCTGATTGCGCCCGAACAGTTCTACGATCTGTACCCGGAGAAAGACGTGCCGTGGCCGCTGATGTACGCCAAGCACGAGCGCCCGCAGCATCCCTTCACTGATGCGATGCGCAAGTGCCTGTGTTACGACGACCACTTCGACGAGCCCATGGTGCGCCGCGCGATCACCGCCTATTTCGGGCTGGTGTCTTTCCTCGACGACAACGTCGGCCAGATCCTGAAGGCGCTGGAAGACACCGGTCTCGCGGGAAACACCCGCATCGTCTATTCCTCCGATCACGGCGACAACCTCGGCACCCGCGGGATGTGGGGCAAGTCCACGATGTACGAGGAATCCGCCGGCATTCCGATGATCGCCGCCGGGCCCGGCATCCCGCAGGGCAAAGTCTGCGACACGCCCGTCACGCTGGCAGACGCCTTCCCGACCATCGTGCAGTCGGTGGGGCTGCCTGCCGATCCGCGCGACGCGGATCTCCCTGGCGTATCGCTCACGGACATTGCGAACGGCGCCACGCCCCGGCGCACGATCCTGTCCGAGTACCACGCCGCGGGATCGATCACCGGTTCGTACATGATCCGCAACGGGAAGTGGAAGTTCGTCTACTACGTCGGCCAGCCGCCCATGCTGTTCGACCTCGCCGCCGACCCGAACGAGACGAAAGACCTCGGCCGCGACCCGGCTCACCAGGCGACCATCACCGAATGCGAAGCGAAATTGCGCACGGTGGTCGATCCGGAAAGCGCGGACGCACTGGCCCGCGCCGACCAGGCGGCCAAGATCGCCGCCGTCGGCGGCAAGGAAGCGATCTTCAAGGCCGGCCACTTCCGCTATTCGCCGCCGCCGGGCTCGGAAGCGAAGTTCTTCGAAGGACAGCACTAGCCGCCAACCGGCGGGAGGAGGATGCGCGTGAACGCCTTACGAACATGGATAGCGTTGCTCTGCACGCTGATGGCGGCAAGTGCGGCCTGGGGTGCCGACCGCTATCCGGACCGCCCGATCCGCTTCCTGGTCCCCAGCCCGGCAGGCGGCTCGCCGGACATCCTTGCGCGCATCGTGAGCAATCGCCTGGCCGAGCAGCTGAACCAGCAGGTCGTGGTCGACAACCGCGGCGGCGCCAGTGGCGTCATCGGCATCGAAATCGCGAAGAACGCGCCGCCCGACGGCTACACCATCGTGCTGGCAACGACGACCCTGTTCGCGTCACTGCCCGCCCTCAAGCCCAGCCTGCCGTTCGACCCGGATCGCGACTTCGCACCCCTGACGCGCATCGCCTGGGTCGCGAACGTGATGACGGTCAACGCCGGACTCGGCGCGAATTCCGTCGCCGACGTGGTGAAGATCGCCAAGGCGAAGCCGGGCAGCATCAACTACGGTTCCGCCGGTAACGGCACGCCAGCGCATCTCGCGGGCGCCATGCTCAACGTGCTGGCCGGCATCCAGACCACGCATGTGCCCTACAAGGGCGCGGCGCTGGCGCTGAACGACCTGATCGCCGGCCAGTTGCAGATGCTGATCACCTCACCGCTGGTGGCGATGCCGCACGCGAAAGGCGGACGCATCAAGGTGCTCGCCACGACGGGCACGAAACCCGATCCGCTCATTCCCGATCTGCCGACGGTGGCGCAGACCGTGCCCGGCTACGACATCACGCAATGGTGGGGCGTGGTGATGCCCGTCAAGACGCCGGCGGCACTCCAGAAAAAACTGCACGCCGAGATCGTCAGGGCCCTGCAACAACCGGAGGTGCGTGAACTGCTGGCCAAACAGGGCGCCACCGCCAACCCCGAATCACCCGCCGAATTCGCCGCGCTGATGAAGGCGGAGCGCGCACGCATCGCCGACATCGGCAAGAAAGCCAACATCGTCCTCGACTGAGGTAGCCGCCATGACCGCCCCCGCCAACCTGCTGTGCATCGTGTCCGACAACCACAACCGTCAGGTGACCGGCTGCTACGGCCATCCCTTCGTGCAGACGCCGACGATCGACAAGCTGGCCGCCCGCGGCACGCGCTTCGCCAATAGCTACGCGCAGAGCACGCTGTGCGTGCCCTCACGCGCGAGCTTCGCCACCGGCCGCTACGTCCACGACAACGGCTGCTGGGACAACGCGATCGCCTACGACGGCAAGCTGCCGAGCTGGATGCGCCGGCTGCGCGACGCGGGCAGCGAGGTCACCTCCATCGGCAAGCTCCATTACCGGGCGGAAGGCGAGGATCACGGCTTCACCGAGGAACTGCTGCCCTTGCACCTGCACGACGGCAAGGGTGCGATCAAGAACCTGCTGCGCGGCTACGACGCCGAGCTGCCGTGCACCGACGGCGCGCGCTGGAAGCTCTACGCCGAACGCTCCGGCGCCGGCACGACGCACTATCAGGATTACGACCGCAAGATCACCGCGCAGACCATCGACTGGCTGCGCGGGCACCGCAAGGCCGGCGACAAGCCGTGGGCGCTTTACGTCGGCTACATCAGCCCGCATCCGCCCTTCAGCGTGCCGCAGCGCCTGCTCGATCTCTACCCGCTCGACCGCATGCCGCTGCCGGTGCGCCACCGGCCGGGCGACCGCCCCGAGCATCCCGCGATGCGGCACCTGCGCGACATCGACGGCTGGCTCGACATGACCGACGAGGCGATGCTCCGGCGCGTGGCCGCCGCCTACTTCGGGCTCATCACGCATCTCGACGAGCAGGTCGGCGCGGTCATCAAGGAGGCCGAAGCGCTCGGCCTGCTGGACAACACGCGCGTTGTCTACACCAGCGACCACGGCGACCTGTTCGGCTGGCAGGGCATCTTCGGCAAGAAAAACCTCTATGAAGGCTCCGTCGGCGTGCCGCTCGTGATGGCGGGCCCCGGCGTGCCGGCGGGCCGCGTGGCGCAGCAACTCGCCTCGCACGTCGATCTGTACCCGACCTTCGTCGAAGGCGCCGGACTCGCGGCCGCGGCGGACGACCGCGCGCTGCCCGGCCGCTCGCTGTTTCCCGCGCTCGCGGGCCAGGAAGACCCCGCGCGCCCGGTATTCGCGGAATTTCACGCGCAGGGCTCCAAGTCCGGCGCATTCATGCTGCGCGAACGCGACCTCAAGCTCGTCTATCACGTCGGCATGCCGCCGCAGTTGTTCGATCTCGCCGCCGATCCCGACGAAGTGCACGACCTCGTCGAGGAAGGCCGCGCCGGTGACCGGGTGGCGGCATTGGAGAAGAAGCTCCGCGCGGTCTGCGATCCCGAGGCGGTGGACGCCCGTGCGAAGGCCGATCAGCGCCAGGCCGCCGAATTCTGGGGCGGGCCCGAGAAGCTGCGTGGCGAAGTCAGCATCGTCTTCACGCCGCCGCCGGGCGTATCGAAGGAAGACGCGTGGCGCATTCCTTCCGCTGCGTGACGCGCACGCTGGCGCTCGCTGCCAGCCTGGCCGCGGCGGCGGCCGGCGCTGCCGATCCTTCGGCGGGCTCAGGACAGGGCTATCCGACGCGGCCGATCCGCTGCATCGTCAACGCCTCGCCCGGCGGCGCGCCGGACGTCATCGCGCGCGCGCTCGGCATCAAGCTCGCGGCGAGCCTCGGCCAGCAGATCGTCGTCGACCTGCGCTCCAGCGCGGGCGGGTTGGTGGCGGGCGAATTGGTGGCCACCGCGCCGCCGGACGGCTACACCGTCATGCTGGCGGGCGCGGCGATTTTTGGCGTGCTGCCCGCGGTCCGTACCCGGCTGCCGTTCGATCCGTTCAAGGATTTCGCGCCGGTCACGCTCGTCGCGGAATCGCCAAACGTGGTGGCGGTGACGCCCGGCATTCCCGTGAAGACGGTGGCCGAACTGGTGCAGTACGCAAAAGCAACGCCGCTGCTGTTCGCTTCGTCCGGCGCGCTCACCCCGGCGCATCTCGGCGGCGAACTCCTGAACGCGCTCGCCGGGTTGAAAATGACCCACGTGTCGTACAAGGGCGCGGCGCCCGCACTCACCGACCTGATGGCCGGCCAGGTGCAGGTCTTCGTCACCGCGCCCATCTCCGCCATGCCGCACGTGCCCTCGGGACGCGTCCGCGTCATCGCCACCACCGGCGTGAAACGCAATCCGGCGTGGCCCGACCTGCCCACCGTCGCTGAAACGCTCCCGGGATACGACATTACGCAGTGGTGGGGCCTGGTCGTGCCGGCGAAAACCCCGGCGGCCATCCAGAAACGCCTGCACGAAGCCACCGTCGAGGCCCTGCGCGCGCCGGAGCTGCGCGAACGCTTCGCCGCGCAGGGCGCCACTACCGTCGGCAGCACGCCGCAGGAACTCGCGGCTTTCATCCGCGCGGAGTTCGTGCGCACGACCCGCATCGTCAAGCAGGCCGGCATCCCCCGCGAAGAATAGGACAGGAAACGACATGACACGCTCCACCGCGCTCGTCACCGGCGGCACCACCGGCATCGGCAAGGCCATCTGCGACGCGCTGCTCAAGCAAGGCTACCGCGTGGTGGTGGTCGCGCGGCATGCGCCGAAGCGTCCGCGCAAGGGCGTCACCTGCTATACCGCCGACCTCGCCGACACCGCGGCCGCGCGCGCCATCGGGCGCGAGATCGCGAGGCGGCACACGATCACGCACTTCGTCCACAACTCCGGCGTGAGCCTCGGCGCCAGCCTCGCCGATTCGCGGGCCGGCGATTACGACTACTCCTACCGCCTGCATGTGGACGCCGCCGTCGCTCTCGCGCAGGCCATCGTGCCGGGCATGAAGCAGCGGCGCTTCGGCCGCATCGTGCTGATGTCCTCGCGCGCGGCGCTGGGGCGACCCGACCGCGGCGCCTATTCCTCGACCAAGGCAGCCATGATGGCGCTCGCTCGCGTGTGGGCGCTCGAATTCGGCGCCCACGGCGTGACGGTCAACGCCGTCGCGCCGGGGCCGATCGCGACGAAGATGTTTCTGGGCAAAAACCCCGCCGGCAGCCCGATCCGCCGCAAGCTCGAGGCCTCGATCCTCGTCGGCCGCATCGGCACCCCCGCCGAAGTCGCGCACGCAGTCGCCTTCCTGCTCGCACGCGAGAGCGGGTTCATCACCGGCCAGACGCTGTTCGTCTGCGGCGGCATGAGCGTCGGCGCCGGCTCGCTGCTGTAACGCCGCGGGATCAGCCCGCGCGCCGGAAAAACAACCCCGCCGCCAGCGCCGTCACCACGGTCAGCATGCCGAAGGCCGCACGGTAGCCGCCCGTCGCCACCAGCAATGAAAAAGCGAGCGGCACCACCACCACGCCCGTATAGGTGAACATCAGCGACGCTCCCGTGGCGAGCGCCACCTTGCCCGGCGGCGCGTGGCGGGAAATCTCCGCGATGAACACGCCGTTCCAGCCGATGGCGCTGGCGCCGAACACCGCGCCTAGCACGAGCACGAACCCGAACGGCCAACCATCCGTCACCACCCCCAGTAGGCCGGTTGAGACCGCCATCACCGTTCCCAGCACGCCCAGCATCCGGCGCGGGTTGCCGGTGAAATCGGCGATCGCACCCCAGCACACGCGGCCGATGATGCCGACCGTCATCGCGGTCGCCAGCACCGCGCCGGCCGCCACCACCGAGTAGCCAATCTGCTCGTGCAGGTACGCCACCATGAACATGGACAGGCAGATCTGCACGCCGGCATAACCGAAGGACGCGAGCGCGAGCTCCGCCAGGCGCGGGTGACTGAAGGTGACGGCGAGAAAATCGCGCAGGCCCGGACGCTGCACGGCCGGCGCCGCCCGCGCGCCGGCGTCGTAGGCGGCCCGCAGCGGCTGCATGGCGACCGCCGCCACGATGCACACCACGCCGATGATGACCGTCGCGGCCTGCCAGCCCACCGCCAGCGCGAGCGTCGGCACGATGGCGCCCGCCAGCGCGCCGCCGATCGGCACACCGGTCTGGCGGATGGACATGATGAGATTGCGGATGCGTTCCGGCGTGCGTTCAGCGAGCAGCGCGGCGCTCGACGGCGTCGAGGGTCCGTAGCCAACGCCGATCAGCAGCGCGGCAAACACCCCGACCCAGGCGTACGGCACGGCGCACAGCGCGCCGCCGATGCCCGCCGCCAGCAGGCAGAACTGGCTGACGCGCAAGCCGCCTTGCCGCGCGACGAAGCCGCCGCCGATCGGCGCCGAAAAGGCCGACATGCCGTAGGTCAGCGCGGTGAATACGCCGATCGCCGTGGCCGCCACGCCCGCGTCCTGGTAGGCCAGCGGAATCAGCACGCCCATCGCATAGACGACCAGCGACACGAGCGACTGCACCATCAGGGTCAGCGCCAGCGTGCCGAGCGGAACGCCGCGCGAGTCGGGGGACGTCACGCGGTGACGCCGTGGAATTTTTCGCGCGTTTTCAAGGTGTTCCTATTCTAACTTCCCGCCGCTGGCCGCGACGCCCGCATCGGCATAAGCTATATATCCATATAGCTTCTGTCCTCCGTCCGCCATGCCGCTGCGCGCCCTCTACGTCGACTTCAATGCCTACTTCGCCTCCTGCGAGCAGCACGACCGGCCGGAACTGCGCGGGCGCCCGGTCGGCGTCGTGCCCATGCTGGCCGACACCACCTGCTGCATCGCCGCCAGCTATCCGGCCAAGGCGTTCGGCGTGAAGACCGGCACCATGGCGGCGGAGGCGAAGCGCCTGTGCCCGGAAATCGTGCTGGTGGAAGCGCGGCCCGCGCGCTACGTCGAGCTCCACCACCAGCTCGTCGCCGCCGTGGACACCTGCGTGCCGGTCGAGCGCGTGAACTCCATCGACGAGATGAACTGCTCGCTCTCCGGCAGCCACCAGCAGCGCGCGGTGGCTGCGGGTCTCGCCAGGAAAATCAAGCGCGCCATCGCCCGCACCGTCAGTGAACACCTGCGCTGCTCGATCGGCATCGCGCCCAACGAATTCCTCGCCAAGACCGCTTGCGACATGCAGAAGCCCGACGGACTGACCGTCATCGAGGCGCACGACCTGCCGCACAAGCTGCACACCCTCGAACTGCGCGACCTGTGCGGCATCGGCGCGAACATGGAACAGCGGCTGCTGGCCGGCGGCATCCGCACCGTCGCGCACCTCTGCGCGGCGGACGTCCACACCCTGCGCACCATCTGGGGCGGCGTGGAAGGCGAGCGCTTCCACGCCCGCTTGCGCGGCGAACTGACGCCCCGCCCGCCGACGCAGCGCGCCAGCATCGGCCACTCGCACGTGCTCGCGCCCAGCCTGCGCACGCACGACCGCGCGGCCGCCGTGCTGCACCGGCTCACGCAGAAGGCGGCGATGCGGCTGCGCGATTACGGCTACCTCGCCGGCGCGCTGAGCCTCTTCATCAAATACCGCAACGGCCAGTGTTGGGAAGCGCAGCAGCGGCTGGACCCCACCGACGCAACACGCACCTTCCTCGCCGCGATCCGCGTACTGTGGCAGGCCGGCGAGCCGTGGAAGCGGCGCACGCAGCCGGTCGCCGTCGGCGTGACGCTCGGCGGCCTCGTCGACAAGCGTTTTCGCAGCCTGTCGCTGTTCGCAGAACCCTCGCAGGAACAGCTCGATGCCGCGGTCGACGGCATCAACCTGCGCTACGGCAAGAACAGCGTGTATTTCGGCGGCGCGCACCTCGCGCTGCACGCGGCGCCCATGCGCATCGCGTTCAACCACGTGCCCGACCTGAAAACCGAGGGCGACGAAAAGCGGCCGACGGCACGCAAGAATACTTCCCTTGAAAAGCGAGGCCCTTTTGCGACATAACTTACATGTTATAATTTGGCCATGCCTTGGTTGATCGAGTATTTCAACGATGGCGTTCGGCGGGACATCGAGGAATGGCCCGCCGGTGTCCGTGCCAGCTTTCTTCGGCTGGCGGAACGCATGGTGGCGTACGGTCCGCACCTCGGCATGCCCCATACCCGCGCCTTTGGACAGGGTCTGTTTGAAATCCGGGCAAAGGGGCGCGAGGGCATCGGACGGGCCCTGTTTTGCCTGGTGGTCGGACACAGGATTGTGATCCTGCACGGATTCATCAAGAAGTCGACGAAGACGCCGCAGAAAGAACTGGAAACAGCCTTGCGAAGGCTCAAGGAGATCGTGGATGCGCACTGACAAACGCAATGACAAGCACAAACCGGTGGCGCTCGATATCGGAGCGACCCGGCGCCGCTGGATGAAAGACCCGGCGTTCAAGCGCGCTTACGAGGCGCTGGAGGACGAATTTGTTGCGCTTGATGCGCTGCTGCAAGGGCGCCGTGACGCCGGGCTCACCCAAACGGAAATCGCGGACCGGATGGGCATCAAGCAAGCGGCGCTCGCGCGTATCGAAACCTCTCTGGTCAGCCGCAAACATGCGCCATCGCTGGCC
This sequence comes from Burkholderiales bacterium, assembly GCA_050741255.1. GTDB lineage: Bacteria > Pseudomonadota > Gammaproteobacteria > Burkholderiales > SG8-41 > CAZXNF01. Next base: position 26,555 of record JBOIEQ010000007.1, read on the forward strand.
ACGCTGCGAAAGTATGCCGCCGCCCTGGGTTGCAAGCTGGAAATACGCTTTACTCCACGCTGACGCCGCTAGCGGAGACAGCAAAGCGCTGCGTTACCGCTGTAAGCCGTCCCAAAGCTTGCGCAGCCGCTTGATGGATACCGGATACGGCGTGCGCAGCTCCTGCGCGAACAGCGACACGCGCAACTCCTCCAGTTGCCAGCGGAAATCCTCCAGCCCGGCGTCGTGGCGCCCCGCCTTGCGGTCGGCGTCGGCGCGCGCCTCATATAGGGCCGCCAGTTCCGCGATGCCCGCAGCATTCTTCTGGTCGCGTTCCGGGTTCGCCGGATACTTGGTCAGCCGTATCTGCATCGCCTTGAGGTAGCGCGGCAGGTGCGGCCACTGCTCCCATGGCGTCGCCTGCAGGAAGCCCTTGAACACGAGCCGCTGCAGTTGCGCGCGGATCTCGCCGGCGGGCCGGTTCAGCGCGCCCTTCGCGGCAGACAGCGCGAGCGAGGTGCGCTGGTACTCCTGCGCGATGGCCGTGAAGCTCCGCGCGGCCGCTTCCGCCACCGCCGGCAGGCGGGCGCGGGCCCGCACCTTCTGCGCCTCGAACTGTTGGTCGTTGCGCGGCGGCTCGTCCTCGCCGATGAAGGCGCGGTCCAGCACGGCCGTCACCAGGTCCTCGCGCAGATCGTCGCCGGTGGCCACGGTGCGCAACTGGAGTGCCGCCTGATCGAAACCCGGCAGCCGGCGCTCTAGGTTGCGGACCTGCTCCTTCATCGCCAGCGCAAGCAGCCGCCGCACGCCCGCCCGCATCGCGCGCGCGGCGGACTCGGGCGTATCGAACAGCCTGACCGAAACACTGTCGCCGTCATCGGCCAGCGCGGGCCAGCCGGTGAGCTTGCGGCCCGCGCGCGTGAAGGTGATGGTCTCGGGCAGCTCGCCGCAGTCCCACGCCGTCATGCCGCTGCGTTCGATCTCGGGTGCGGCCTCTTCATAGGCAAGACTCGCCGCCTGTCCGAGGTCTCGGCGGAGTACCGCCAGGTCGCGCCCCTGCGCCAGTTCACGACCCTGCTCGTCAATCACGCGGAAGTTCATGCGCAGGTGCAGCGGCAGCGCGGCCGGGTCGAAAGCGTCCGGCGGCGCATCCGCCCCAAGTTCCTCGCGCAGGTAACGCGAGAGCGCCTGTGCGAGCGGCAGGCCGGGCTCGGGGCCGCCGGCCACCGCGCGCCGGTCCACCCACTGCAGAAACTGCGTCACGGTGTCGGCCGGCGACACGATCACGCGCCGGAACGCCTTGGGCAGCGCCTTGACCAGCGCCCCGACCTTGTCGCGGATCATGCCCGGCACCAGCCAGTCGAACGCCGCCTCCGGCGCCTGGTTCAGCACCGGCAGCGGCACGGTCACGGTCACGCCGTCCACCGGATGGCCCGGCTCGAAACGGTAGGTCAGCTTCAGGCGCACGCCGCCCAGTTCCAGCGCGTCGGGATACTGGACTTCGGTGATGTCGCTGGCGGCGTGGCGCATCAGATACTCGCGCGTCAGGAGCAGGCGCTGCGGCTCCGTGCGTTCGATCTCCGTCCGCCATGCCTCAAAGCCGGCCCCGTTGACGATGTCGGCCGGCACGCGCTCGTCGTAGAAGGCGTAGATCGCCTCCTCCGACACCAGCACGTCGCGCTTGCGCGCCTTGGCCTCCAGTGCCTCGACCTCCTTCACCAGGCGCCGGTTGTGGGCGAAGAACGGGGCCCGGGTCTCGTATTCCCCCGCCACCAGTGCCTGCCGCAGGAAGATCTCGCGCGCCTCCCTCACGTTGATCGCGCCGTAGTGCACCGGCCGCCGCGGGACAATCGTCAGGCCGTAGAGCGCCACGCGCTCCCAGGCGGAGACCATGGCACGCTCCTTCTCCCAGTGCGGGTCGAAGTACTGGCGGGTGACCAGCCCCGCCGCGAGCGGTTCTATCCACTGCGGCTCGATCTTCGCCACGCAACGCGCGTAGAGCCGCGTCGTTTCCGCCAGTTCTGCCGCCATCACCCACTTCGGCCGCGCCTTCTTCAGGCCTGACCCCGGAAACACCGCGAACTTGATGCCGCGCGCACCCAGGTACTGGTCGTCGGGCTCGTTCTTGGTGCCGATGTTGCCGAGCAGGCCCGCCAGCAGCGCGCGGTGGATCTGCTCGTAGGTGGCGGGCTTCGTGTTGAGCCGCAGATCCATTTCCGTGACCTGCGCGTGGAGCTGCCGGTGCACGTCGCGCCATTCGCGCAGCCGGCGGTGCGACAGGAACTTGGCATGCAGCAGTTCCGTCAGCGCGCGGTTGGACTGCTTGTTCTTGGTGGCGTCCGCGAAGAAGGACCAGATGTTGAGGAAAGCCATGAAGTCCGATCGCTCGTCCGCGAAATGCAGGTGCGCTTCGTCGGCGGACTTTGCGCGCTCGAAGGGCCGGTCGCGCGGGTCCTGCACCTCCAGCGCGGAGGCAATGATCAGCACCTCGGCGAGACAGCTTTCCCGCTTCGCCGCCACGATCATGCGGCCGATGCGCGGATCGAGCGGCAGCTTGGCCAGCTCCCAGCCGATGGGCGTGAGGCGGTTGCGGTCATCCACCGCGCCGAGTTCCGCCAACTGCTGGTAGCCGTCGGCGACAGCGCGCGGCGTCGGCGGCTCGACAAAGGGGAAGTCCTCGACCTCGCCGATCTTCAGCGCCTTCATGCGCAGGATCACCGCCGCCAGCGAGGAACGCAGGATTTCCGGTTCACCGTACTCGGGACGCGCGGCGTAGTCGTCCTCGGCATAGAGGCGGATGCACACACCGGGCCCGAGCCGGCCGCAGCGGCCCGCGCGCTGGTTGGCGGACGCGCGCGCGATCTTCTCCACCAGCAACTGCTCGACCTTGTTGCGCACGCTGTAGCGGTTGATGCGCGCGAGCCCGGCGTCCACCACGCTGCGGATGCCGGGCACCGTCAGCGAGGTTTCCGCCACGTTGGTGGCCAGCACGATCCTTCTGGCCCCGGACGGCTTGAACACGCGCTCCTGCTCCGCCACCGACAGCCGCGCGAACAGCGGCAGGATTTCCGCGCCCTTGGGGTGGTGCTTGCGCAGGGCCTCGGCGGTGTCGCGAATCTCGCGTTCGCCGGGCAGGAACACCAGCACGTCGCCGTCCACCGCGCGCGCCGCTTCGTCCACGGCGTCCACGATGGCGTCTTCCAGGTCTTCGTCTTCTTCCTCGTCGTCGGCTACCTTCAGGGGCCGATAGCGGACTTCCACCGGATACATGCGCCCCGATACTTCGATCACCGGCGCACCGCCAAAATGGTCCGAGAAACGTCCTGCATCGATGGTGGCGGACGTCACGATCACCTTCAGGTCCGGCCGCCGCGCCAGCACCCGTTTCAGGTAGCCCAGCAGGAAATCGATGTTGAGGCTGCGCTCGTGCGCCTCGTCGATGATCAGCGTGTCGTAGGCGCGCAGATCCGGATCGCCCTGCGTCTCGGCAAGCAGGATGCCGTCGGTCATCAGCTTTACGTAGGTGTCGGCGGATACCTTGTCGGTGAAGCGCACCTTGTAGCCGACCGCGCGGCCCAGCTCGGTCTTCAGTTCCTGCGCGATGCGCGCGGCGACCGTGCGCGCCGCGATGCGCCGCGGCTGCGTGTGGCCGATCAGGCCGGCGACGCCGCGCCCGAGTTCGAGGCAGATCTTGGGCAGCTGCGTGGTCTTGCCGGAGCCGGTTTCGCCGCACACGATGACGACCGGATGCGCCGCGATCGCCCGCGCGATGTCCGCGCGCTTCTGCGAGACGGGCAGTTCATCCGGAAACGTCGGGCGCGGCAGTTGCGCGCGGCGGCGTTCGAGATCAGCGGGAGTGCGGGGAGTCATGGTCTGGGCGGCGCGAGGCGCGCATTCTAGCCCGCCGCCTGCAGGTCTCCCGGCGCGCGCGCTGGAGGGGGCTTATACTGATCGCGAGAAAAATCTCACATGGAGGCGCAATGAAACGACTTCACGGGGCGCCTATCGCCCTTGCGGCCGCGATCGGCGCTGCGACCCTGGGCGCGCAGGACGCACGCGCCCAGGCCGCGGCAGCCTATCCGGCGAAACCGATCCGCATCATCGTGGCGCTCGCGCCCGGCGGCGGCGTGGACACCGCCGCGCGCTTCGTGGCACAACGCCTCTCCGAGCAGTGGGGTCAGCAGGTCATCACCGAGAACCGGCCCGGCGCGGGCGGCACCATCGCGGCGGAGGCCGTCGCGCGCGCCGCACCGGACGGCTACACACTGCTGATGAACTCCACGGGGCACGTGGTCTCGCCCAGCCTGTACAAGCTGCCCTACGACGTCATGCGCGACTTCACGCCCATCACGCTGGTCGTGCTGTCGCCCAGCATCTTCGCCGCCCATCCTTCGCTGCCGGCGAAGACGGTGAAAGAGGTGATCGCGCTCGCCAAGGCGCGCCCGAACGAACTCCTGTTCTCCTCCTCCGGCACCGGCGGCACCCAGCACCTCGCGCTGGAACTGTTCAACCAGATGGCGGGCGTGCGCATCCTGCATGTGCCCTACAAGGGGACGGCGCCCAGCATGACCGATCTGGTCGGCGGCCGCGTCTCGCTGTCGATGGCGAGCATCGTCTCAAGCATGCCGCATGTGCGGTCCGGACGCCTGCGCGCGCTGGCCGTCATCAGCAACAAACGCTCGGTGGCGGTGCCGGAACTGCCGACGATCGCCGAGTCCGGCGTCCCCGGCTACGCGGTGGACACCTGGTACGGGGCGTTCGCCCCCGGCGGCACGCCGCGCGAGATCGTGCTCAAGTTGCAGCAGGAAATGTCGCGCGGCATCGCGCAGCCCGAGGTCCGGGAAAAACTGCTGGCGGTGGGCCTCGAGCCGGTCGGCAATCCGCAGGACCAGTTCGCCGCCTACGTGAAGGCCGAGTACGAGAAGTGGGGCAAGCTCGTGCGCGACGTCAAAATGACGGTCGAGTAGCCGGCGCCTGTCGTTCGCGTTAGCGCTTGATCAGGTCCTGGGGGATCGGCGGCAACTGGTCGATCGCTGCCGTCAGGTGGCTCACCCACGCTTTCTGCAGGCCCTCCAGATAGGCCGAGCCCGCGACGATGCGATGTTCCACGAGCTCGAGCGACCCGTTGCGGTAGATCGCGAGGTCGTAGGGTGGCCCGACCGACAGGTTGGCCCGCGCCGTGCTCACCATCGAGCTGAGGGCCAGCTTGAGCGCGGCTTCGAGGCCCAGCTTCGCATGCACCGCCAGCTCCAGCATGAACTTGCCGTACTTGCTCTCGCCGATCTGCAGGAACGGGCGTTCGTCCGAGGCCCGGATGTAGTTGCCCTCCGGGTAGACGAGCAGTAGCTCCGGCCGCGTGCCGGCGATCTGGCCGCCGAGGATGAACGAAGCGCTCGCCGCGCTGGCGCTGCCGAGCCCGGCGCGATGCCGCTGCTGGATTTCCTGGCTCAGCCGGCCGACGTACAGCGCGGCTTCGAACAGATGGCCGACGGTGGCCAGGCTTTCGTGATCCCCTTCAGTGGTGAGGTCCCGCTCGATGCGATCGAGGACCTCCTGCGTGGTGGCGAGGTTGCCGGCCGACTGCAGCACGAACAGCCGGTCCGGGGCCGGGCGCAACACGTGCTGCTTGCGGTAGATATCGACATTGTCGACGCCGGCATTCGTACGAGTATCAGCCAGGAAGATCAGGCCTTCGTCGAGGCGCAGGGCGAGGCAGTAGGTCACGGGAACTCCTCCAGAAACGGTGCCGGCTGACGCCGGCTATGGTTTGGACACGACTGCCGACTCGACGACGAGGTCCAGCACGTACACGTACGCCGAAGCGTCCGCCGGCACCGGTTTACGCTGAAAGCGCTTCACCCGCAGTACATTGCGTACCCCCTCCTGGTGCGTAAAGCCTTCAATGGTTTCGTACAACGGCCACCACGGGCCGGGCTGACCGCTGGGCAGTCCATTCTGGTCGAAACGCCGTTCCCGCACCTGCAGGCAGCTCGCCTTGGGCATCAGCGGCCGGTTGCAGGGTATCGGTGAAGCGGCAACTTCCAGGAACATGAGCGTGCCGGCGCCGTAGCGGCTTTCCGGCGTGGCGGTCCCCGTCAGCGACAGGGTTTCGCCCGCAGCAGAAACCAATTGCAGTCGCGGTTGCGGGCCCGCCGTGACCTCGATGCGCAAGGGCGCGGCCAGCCGCTTCGAGAGCGCGGCATCCGCCTGCATCAGCGCCGGTTCGCACGCCATCATCGTCGCGGCCATGCGGCCCGTTTTCAACTCGCGACCGGCCGTGATTGTGTAGCCGCCCGTCAGCGTGTTGCACCCCCCCGTGACATTCAGCCGCACCTTGGAAAAAGCGAACACGAAGCGACCGTCCTTGCCGGGAAACAGGATGTCCATGCGCGTGCCGCGGCTGTCGGTAGCGGCATCGAGGCTCCAGCGATGGGCCTCAAGCGTCCGCGCCAGATCGTCCTGCGCGAGGGCGGCGCCCGTCGATGCCATTAGCACGATGGCCGCGGCGAGTGCGCCCCGCATGTTCATGTCTTGATCCTGGGGTTGAGCGAATACGTGCCGGTCACGCTCGCCTGCGCCAGCAGATGGCCGCGGATCGCGGCGAGCACGTCCGGGCCCTTGAATGTTCCTTCGACCGGGCAGCGCGCGACGTCGAGCGCGTAGAGCGTGAACTGGTAGTGGTGCACGATCGTGTCGTTCCACGGCGGGCACGGACCGTCGTAGCCGAAGTAGTTGCCCGCCATGTCCTTGTCGCCGGCGAACCACGACGTGTAATCGTTGACGCCCTGGCGCGTGCCGCGCGGACCTTCCGGGCCGGGCTTGCCGCGCGCGGTGACGCCGCTGGAATACTCGCCGGCCTTGATCTCGGTGACCGATGCCGGCAGGTCCACCAGCACCCAGTGGTAAAAATCCACGCGCGGCAGGGTCGAAGGAATCTCGCGGCCTTCCTGGTTGACGTCGTCGGCCCTGCTGGGCACGTCGTAATCGTGGCAGATCAGCGCGAAGGATTTTGTGCCGGGCGGCACATCGCTCCAGGCGAACTGCGGGCTCTTGTTGGGGCCCAGCGTGCAGTGCGTCTTCGCGTCCGGCGCGCAGAACGCGAACTCGGCGGGAATGGCGGCGCTGGGTGTGAAGCTCGTGCTGGTAAGTTTCATCGGCAGACTCCTGCGGAAAAAATGCTGCGGAATTATAGGCTGGTCAGCGCCGCCTCGCGCTCCGCCGGCGGCAGCGCGGCGATGCGTTTCACTTCCGCATAGAAGCGCGCGAAATCACCGCCGCTGCGCGCAAAGGCCTGCGCGAACGCGGGCACCAGCGCCGTGTACGCGCCCACCGAGGCCAGCGTGGCGTTGTTGGCGCCGGCAAAGAACGCATCGAGGCGTGCGGTATTGGCGCCCGCGCCCCATTCGCGCTGGAGTGCGGCGTACTGCTGCTGCAACTCCGTGAAGATCACGGCCTTGCGTTCCCGCATCGCCTCCGGCGCCAGCGGCATGCGGTAGAGGGCCGCCAGGCGCGCCCGCGTGTCGGTCGTGAGTTTCACGAACTGCGCGCGCCGCCGTTGCGAAGCCTCGAACGCCGGCAACTGCGCCGCGCGGCCGGTATCCGCCAGCCAGCGCTTCACCCCCGCTTCTTCCACGAAAGTGGCAAAGGACTCGTTGAAGGTCGTGTCGTCCTTCACGTACAGCACCTGGTGCGCGAGTTCGTGGAAGATCAGCCTTGCGAGTTCGTAGTCGGGCAGGCGCACGAAGGTGTTCAAGACCGGGTCGTCGAACCAGCCCAGGGTGGAGTAGGCCGGCACGCCGGACACGAAGGTTTCGTCGCCTTCCGCCGCGATGTCCTTCGCGTAGGCCCGGGCGCCGGCTTCCGCGAAGTAGCCGCGGTAGGTCACGCAACCCGCCACCAGGAAGCACCACTGGCGCGGCGTCACCGAAAATTCGGACGCCGCCCACACGTTCCACACCACGAAGGAACGCCTTAGATCCGCATAGCTGCGATAGCTCCCGTTGTCCGGGAGCCTCAGCACGCGGCTCGCGTAATCGCGGATCTCCAGCGCCAGCGTGAGCTTGGCGGCGAGCTGGGGGTCGGTCGCGGGATCGGCGATCACCTCGGGTATCGGCTGCCGCGCCGACAGCAGGGACAGTTGCCCGCCGACCGACTGCGCGTAGTAGCCGAGGTCCGCGCATCCGGCGAGCAGCGCGCACAACAGCCCCGCCGTCAGGCGCTGCTGCATCACGCGGAAAAACGCCCGGTGCGCAGGAACGCGCACACCGCCTGTCCCACCGCCGGCGACACCAGCATCCCGGAGTGGCTCACATCCAGCACCAGCCGTTCGCGCATGCCCGGCACCACGGTCTCGGACAGGCCGACGATGCCGTCGTTTTCCTCCGGCAGCGGCGGCGCGACCACCCGGCCCATGCCGAAGGCCACGCGGCCCGCAATGACGCCGGTTTCCCGTGCCGGCACCGGTCGCGGCGTGAGCGCCAGCCAGTCGCGTACCGTGCGGCCCAGCATGCCAGGCCCGACCGCGAGGCTGCCGAGCCGCCACGTCAGCAAGTTCTCGGCGGCGAGGCTGCCGCCGTACGGCACGCCGAGCAGCACGATGCGGCCCGGCGGCAGGTGCGGATGACGGTGCAGCGCGGCCAGGGTCACCAGCCCGCCCGCGCTGTGCGCGACGACATGCACCACCGGCGCGGCCAACGCCTCCACGAACACCGCCAGGCGATCCGCGTTTTCGGTGAGGGTCAGCCGCACGGAGGGGTAGTTGAAGGACCGGGCATCGTAGCCGTTGCGCGCCAGGCGGCGTGCGAGCGGCGTCATGACGACGCCGTGCATCCACAGGCCGTGCACCAGGACGACGGCTTCGCGGCTCATGTCCGCGCCGGCACGTTCAGGCCCACGTCAATGCGTCGTCGCCAAGGTGACGGATGTCGTTCATCGCCGCGGCGCGCCAGCCGGCGGCATCCCGCACGAAGGTATTCAGTCCCGCGTTGTACAGCTCGAAGCTGCGCGGCGCGGCGAGATCGATGCCCTGGGCATGCCGGAACAGGCTCGCCAGCACCTGCCCATGCGTGACGGTAACCACCGTTTCGCCGGGATGCCGCCGCGCCATCGACTCGTACCAGGCGATCACCCGCTGGTGAAAAGCCCGCGCCGACTCGCCATCCGGCACCGCATAATCGGGATCGCGTGTCTTAAAGCGCGCGTACTCGTCGGGATAGCGCGCCTTCATGTCCTCGGCGGTCAGCCCCTCGAAAATGCCGAAGGCACGCTCGCGCAACTGCGGATCGACCACCGGCTCGACGGGCGCCAGCTCCACCACCGCGCGCGCGGTATCGATCGCGCGCTGCAGATCGCTGACATACAACGCGTGGAACGGCGTCGCCTTCAGGCGCTCGGCGAGCCGCCGCGCCTGTACGCGGCCGAGCGCGGACAGGCTGCTGTCGCGCTGCCCCTGCATGCGGTGCTCGCGGTTCCACTCGGTTTCGCCGTGGCGCACGACGATGACGGTCGTGTCGGTCATGCGGCGGCGCGGCGGCGCGGAAAAAACATCATGGCGCGGACAATTCAGGGGGAGAAGCCGGTATTCTACCGGCTCGTCCCGCCGCTACTTCCGCCGTGCCCTTTCCGCTCGAAACCCTGCTGCTGGTACCGCTGCTCGTCTTCGGCGCCTTCGTCGCGTTCGGCGTCACGGGCTTCGGCTCGACCATCCTTGCCCTGCCCCTGATCGCGCTGCTGCTGCCGATCAAGTTCGCGATCCCCATGTTCGTGCTGCTCGACTTCGCCGCGGCGCTGCGCCAGGGCCTCAAGTTCCGCGACACCATCGCGAAGGACGAACTGGCGTGGCTGCTGCCGTTCATGGTGGCGGGCGTCGTGATGGGTGTGCTGATCTTCGTGCGCATGCCGGCCGCGTGGCTGGCCGTCGCGATGGGACTGTTCGTGCTGGGCTACGGCCTGCATCTGCTGCGCGGGCGGGAACCGCGGCTGCGACTCACCCGCCGCTGGGCGATTCCGACCGGCCTCGTCGGCGGGACCGTCGCCGCCCTGTTCGGCGCCGCCGGGCCCCTCTTCGTGATGTACCTCAACGCCCGCGGACTGGACGCAACGCGCCTGCGCTCGACGATGGCGGTGGTGTTCGTCGTCAGCACCGGTGCGCGCATTGTGCTGTTCGCGCTGACGGGCGCCTTCGCGCAGGACTGGCTGCTGGTGACGGCCGCCGCGCTGGCTATCCCCATGCTGGCGGGCCTGTGGGTCGGACACCACCTGCATGTCACGCTGCCGCGGACGCGCCTGCTGCAGGTGATGGGCGTGGTGCTGACCCTCTCCGGCGGCTCGCTGCTGGCGAGCGCGCTGCGTTAAACGACGACAGCGCGACAACAGCGCAGCGCCGGTCCGGGGAACGGACCGGTGCCGGTCGCTATTTCTTCTTGCTTTTGTAGAGTTCGCCTTCGGTTTCCCCCTGGATGGCCGACAGGTCCATGCCCTCGATCCACACGTTGGGGTAGAGAAATCCTGCGCTCAGGCAGAACACGACCATACGGCCGAGGCGCTGCACGCCTTGCATGGCTGCCGAGGCAGCGGGCTTGTTGGCTTGTTCCATGTATTTCTCCGGTGAACGTCCTGCGGCCCGGAGGTCTGCCGGAAACCGGCAGCGGAAGCGGGCGCGCGCGCAATCAGGTGCCGGAACGCGCGCGCCAACATGGCGCACGCGCCGTGCGTCGGCCCGATACGGAGGAAACGTTCTGCAGGGGCGTTCGCTCGTCTGCGGGCAGTGGCCTCCTCTTCATGGTCGGGGGGCGTCCTGCGATGCAGACGACTGAAAAAACGACAATCGACAATCCATTCGGGCCGCGACTTCCGCAGCCCGTGCTTACCTTAGCCTCCGGGCGGTATTCGCACAAGCGGAATCGCGGCTGGCCCCCGCGTCACCGCCGCCCGAGGAATGCCCCGATACGGTGCACGCCCTCCGCAAGCCTGGTTTCCGCGCAGGTATAAGCAAAGCGCACGAAACGCTCCGGATGGTGGTTGCCGAAATCGGCGCCCGGGGTGAGAGCGACGCCTGCCTGCTCCAGCAGGTCGCGGCAGAACGCGAAGCTGTCGCCGGTGAGCTTTTCGCAGCCGGCGTAGAGATAGAACGCGCCGGCGGGCGTCACCGGGATGTCGAACCCCAGCGCGCGCAGGGCGGGCACCAGGAAGTCGCGGCGCCGACGGAATTCGCCACGGCGCTGCTCGAAGATCGCCAGCGCCTCCGGCTGCAGGGCCGCGAGCGCCGCATGCTGGGACGCGGCGGGCGCGGACAGGTAGATGTTCTGCGACAGCTTGTCGATCTCGCGCAGGTAACGCGTCGGCGCCACCATCCAGCCCAGCCGCCAGCCCGTCATGTTGAAGTACTTCGAAAAGCTGTTGATGACGAAGGCCTCGTCGGACATGCCGGCGACCGTCGGCGCCTCGCCCTCGTAGACGAGGCCGTGATAGATCTCGTCCACGATCAGCGCCGCGTGGCGCTCGGCGGCGGTGCGCGCGATGGCAGCGAGTTCGGCGGGCGGCACCAGGGTGCCGGTCGGGTTCGACGGCGAGGCGAGCAGCACGCCCACCGTGCGCTCACGCCAGTGCGCGGCGACCAGTGCGTCCGTCAGCTGGAAACCGGTATCCGCGCCCACCGCCACTTCCAGCGCTTCTCCGCCCATCGCGCGCACGAAGTTGCGGTTGGCCGGATAACCGGGATCGGCCATCAGCACACGGTCGCCCGGATTGACCAGCAACGCCATCGCCAGCATCAGCGCGCCGGAAGAGCCGGAGGTGATGACGATGCGCTCGGGCGCGACCGTCACGCCGTAGCGCTGCCGGTAATAGCCCGCGAGAGCCTCGCGCAATTCGGGGATGCCGGCGGACGGCGTGTAGAAGTGGTGGCCTTCGCGGATCGCGCGGATGCCGGCCTCGCACACCACATCCGGGGTCAGGAAATCGGGCTCGCCGATCTCCATGTGGACGATGTCGCGTCCCTCGCGCTCGAGCTGCTTCGCGCGGGCGAGCAGTTCCATGACGTGGAACGGCCGGATTTCGGCCGCGCGTCGTGCAAGCGGAAAGTCAGGGGTGGTCACAGGGAACCGATGCGCCGCGTGCGCGCGGAGAAGGTCATGCGCGAGGCTAGGACAAAGCCCCTGACAGTTCAAGTGCCGCTGCCTGCTGCGCGGCCCGTCATCACCGCAGCCAACAGCCGATGTTAGACTCGCGCCCTGCCCCCTGCCCACGCTCGCATCCATGCCCAAACACGACCTCGAAGGCGACCTGAACTACGCCCGCACGCGCCCCCTCCCGGCGCTCATCTTCGCCAGCCGCTGGCTGCAGCTGCCGCTCTACCTGGGACTCATCATCGCCCAGGGCGTCTACGTCTACATGTTCTGGGCCGAACTCGTTCACCTGATCGAGGCGGCCTTCGGCATGGACAGCGCGATCCGCGCGATCACCTGCAACGTGCAGCCGCAGACCGTGGGGTGCGACGCGCCGGGACCGCTCGCGGGCATCAAGCTGAACGAAAATACCATCATGCTGGTGGTGCTGGGCCTGATCGACGTGGTGATGATCTCCAACCTGCTGATCATGGTGATCGTCGGCGGCTACGAGACTTTCGTGTCCCGCCTGCGGCTGGAGGGGCATCCGGACCAGCCGGAGTGGCTCTCACACGTCAACGCGTCGGTGCTGAAGGTCAAGCTCGCCACCGCCATCATCGGCATCTCTTCGATTCACCTGTTGAAGACCTTCATCAACACCGAGCATCTCGACGAAAAAACCATCATGTGGCAGGTGCTGATCCACATCACATTTCTGCTGTCGGCCGTAGCCATCGCGCTGACGGACCGGCTACTGGTACTGCCGCTGAAGCGCGAGGCCCATTGACGGCCACGTCCGCCTTGCGATAATCCGGGATACGCTTTTCGGAGGAGGATGCCCATGAAAGTCAGCCTGCTGCACGTCAATATCCGCTGCGCGGCCGAGGACCTGCCCGCGATCGAGAAGTTCTACGGCGAGGTCCTGGGGATGAAATCGGGCTACCGGCCCAACTTCCCGTTTGCCGGGGCCTGGCTCTACAGCGGGGACGAGCCGCTGATCCATGTCGGCGCGCGCTTCCCCAAAAACCAGTTCGCCGGGGAAAAGCACAACGCGACCTTCGACCATGTCGCATTCGCGGCGACCGGTGTCGTGCCCTTCCGCGAGCACCTGCAGAAGATGGGCGTGAAATTCGAGGAACAGAACGTGCCGAACGCCGGCTATCAGTTCTTCCTGCACGACCCCGTCGGCACCAAGCTCGAGTTCAATTTCCCCAACGAGGAAGACCCGAACGCGGTGGCTTCCGGCACCGTGGCGAAAGTGATGCTGGAGGCGTAAGGCTCCCGCTTCCCGGTCCGGGGAGCGGGTCCCGTCAGGCCGGCTTGCCCCAGGTGCCGGCGAAGAAACACTCTGCGAGCGGCCGCCGCTTGCGCGGCATCACTTCCTTCGCCTTCACGTCGTCCGGCAATACCTCGGGCGCCGCCTGCCAGCCGACCGCGATCATCGCCATCGGCGTGTAGTCGGCCGGAATGCCGAACGAGGCGCGCGCCTTCTCCGTATTGAAGCCGCCCATCTGGTGCGCCGCCAGTCCCAACGCCACGGCTTGCAGCACCAGACTCATGCTCGCGGCACCCGTGTCGTGCTGCGCCCAGCGGTTGGGCTTCTGGTTGAAGCCGAAGGCGCTGCCGGCGCAGGACAGAAACAGCACGGGAACATTCTTCACCCAGGCCTGGTTGCCCGCGGCCAGGCAGTCGAAGGCCTGCTGCCAGCCGGCGGGGTCCTCCGCCCTGTTCCAGACCAGATAGCGCCACGGTTCGTCACCGTTGCACGACGGCGCCCAGCGCGCGGCTTCCATGAGAGACGCCACCTGTTCCCGCGAGACGGGCTTGGCAACGTCAAAGGCGCGCGGACTCCAGCGGCTCGCGAGCAGGTCGTGGATGGGGGTGGCGGTGGGGGCAGGTTTGGCGAGAGTCATGGGGATGAGGGATGAAGGATGAAGGATGAGGGATGAGGGATGAGGGATGAGGGAAAACCCGCCTCCAATTCAACTCACCGAGGGGGTGGCGCGGCTTTCGCCAGCATGGCGTCGAGTGAGAACGGGCCGGCACCGAACGCCATCACGTACAGCATGCCGCCCATGAGCGCCAGGTTCTTCATGAAGTTGTTGAGTTCGGCGGTGACCTTGTCCGCTTCGACCGCCCAGAAGGGATGGAACAAGACGCTGGCGAGCAGGGTGAAGCCGATGAAGGCGGCCGCCACCCAGCGCACGCGCAGCCCCGCGACCAGCATCAGTCCGCCGCCCAGCTCGAGCACGATCACCAAAATTAGCAGCGCCTCCGATGCGGGCAGGCCCTTGTTGAACAGGAAGGCCGCCATTTTCGTGAAATTAAAGAGCTTGCCGATGCCCGACACGATGAACACCTGAGCGAGCAGCACGCGCGCGGCGAGCGGACCGAAACGGGTCAGCAGGTTTTCCAGCGGATGCGCCATGATCGGACTCCTATCCAGCAGTTGTGAGGACTATCAATTCCACCGGATGGCCGGCTTCGGCCCACGCATCCAGACCCCCATCGAGCGGCCGCACGCGACGGAAGCCCTTGTTCATCAACAGGCGGGCGACACGCGCCGCGCTGGCTTCGTTCGGTCAGGTGCAGTAGACGACCACCTCGTATTCGGGAGGCACGCCCGCCAGCTGGCGTTCGGGCGCGGCGAGGTCCACCGGGCGGGCGCCCGGGATGCGCCGCGGGTCGATCTCGCGCGCACCGTTGGAACGCACGTCGAGGATCACCGGCTGCGCGCCGTCCCGCATCAGGACATGCAGTTCGTCCGGCGAGATGCGGGCCATGCGCAGTTTCCTGATGAAGCGCCGGCGCTCCCACCATTTGTAGGCGATGAACACCGCGAACACGCCGCCCACCACCAGCGCGGCGCGACCTCCCATGTCCGTGAGCCACTGCAGCAGCCAGTCCACCTCGCGGGCGAACACCACGCCCGCCGCGACCGCGGCCCCCGCCCACAGCGCCGCGCCCGCCGAACTGTAGAAGGCGAAGCGGATCACCCCCAGCCGCATGGCGCCCGCGAGCGGCGGCGCCACCGTGGCGAAACCGGGCACGAACTTCGCCACCAGCAGCGACAACGCGCCCCAGCGCTCGAAGATACCTTCGGTCTGCTTGACGCAGGAATCGGGCTCGATGGAAATGCGGCACAGCGTCTTCAGCACGCGGTGGCCGTACAAGCGCCCACCCGCGTACCAGATCGCGTCACCGAGCAGCGACGCGACAACGGCCATCGCGACGACGGCACCCGGAGAAAAATCGCCGCTGACCGACAACGCGCCGGCGACGATCATCATCGGCACGGCCGGCACCGGCGCACCCGCCTGCGTCAGCAATACGTTGAGAAACACCAGCGCGAGGCCGTGCTGCGCGAGCAGGCCGGTCATCTGTTCCATGGCGAGGGGTGCCTTTGCGTGGGATATCCCTGAAGCGTCCGATTCTATGCAAAGGGCATTGCGGCCACCAGCAAACCAGCGCTATGACTTCAATTCCAGCGGCACGACGTTCAGCGATTTCAACTGCGTCCGGCGCAGGATGTCCAGCCGCTGCGGCTCGCCCACCCGCTCGACCCCGAGCAGCCGGTGGAGGTCGTCGAAGCCGGCCACGGGCTGCCCCGCGAAGCCGACCACCACGTCGCCGGGTTCAACGCCGGCACGCGCGGCCGGGCCGTCGCGCTCGACCGTCATCACCCGCAGCCCCGCCTCGACCGGCAGGTCGAAGTGCCGCACGAAGCGCCGCGACAGCGGGATGTTCTGGCCGGCGATGCCGAGCGCGGCGCGCCGCACGCGGCCGTGTCGCAGGAGCTCCGCCAGCGTGACCTTGGCCGTGTCGATCGCGGTGGCGAAGCAGATGCCCTGCGCGCCGCCGATGATGGCGGTGTTGACGCCGATGACCGAGCCGTCCGACGCCACCAGCGGGCCGCCGGAGTTGCCGGGATTGAGCGCCGCATCTGTCTGGATGACGTCGTCCATCAGGCGGCCGGTGGTCGAGCGCAGCGAGCGCCCGAGCGCCGACACCACGCCGGTGGTGACCGTGGACTGGAAACCGAAGGGATTGCCGATCGCGACCGCGACCTGCCCCACGCGGATCGCGCGCGACTCGCCGAACACCGCCACCGGCAGCCGGTGCGCGTCGATGCGGAGGACCGCGAGGTCGGTGTCGGGCGCGTCGCCGATGCGGTGCGCGTCGAAGCTGCGGCCGTCGGTGAGCGTAACCCGCAGCCGGCTCGCGCCGGTGACCACGTGGCTGTTGGTGACGATCAGGCCATCGGGCGTGAAGAGGAAACCGGAACCGGTGCCGCCGGCCTCACGCTCGACGCCGCGGTCCTTGACCCGCCGCACGGCCTCGATGAAGACCACGGCCGGCCCCACCCGTTCGGCCACCTCGATGACCGTTCGCGAATACGCATCGAGCAGCGCGCCGTCGTCAGGACGCGGTGCTGCCGCGGCCTGTGCGCCGTGCGGGTCTGCATCCAGGACAGGTCGGACTTCCGGGTGCCGAAGCCAGGGTGGCATGGGTTCGGACATGGTCCCGCGAACGTGCGGGCGTCCGCCGCAAAATCAACCCTGCGCAACGCAGGGGTTCAACCAGAGCGTGAGTGCCCAACCGGACCCGCTGGCGCAGGGCGCGTGGTGTCCGCGCCGGCCACGGGCGCAGCCTGTTCATCGCCTTCCGGATGCCGCTGCCGGCCGGACAGCAGCAGGTAGGCGCAGGGAATGACGTAGAGCGTCAGCAGCGTGCCGAGCAGCAGGCCGCCGACGATCACGAAGCCGATCGGCCGCCGCGCCTCCGCGCCGGCGCCGGTGGCGAGCGCCAGCGGCACGGCGCCCAGCACCATGGCGCCGGTGGTCATCAGGATCGGCCGCAGGCGCAGCGTGGCGGCTTCGATCACCGCTTCCAGCTTGTCCTTGCCCTGCTCCCGCAACTGGTTTGCGAATTCCACGATCAGGATGCCGTGCTTGGTGATGAGCCCCACCAGCATGATGAGGCCGACCTGGCTGTAGACGTTCAGCGTGCCGCCCGAGCCCTTCCAGAAGTCGAGCAGAAACAGCGCCGCCAGCGCGCCGGTCATGGCGAGCGGCACCGTCAGCATGATGACGAAGGGCGCGACGAAGCTTTCGAACTGCGCCGCGAGCACGAGGTAGATGAACGCCAGTGCCAGGATGAAGATCACGGCAAGCTGCTGTCCCGACTCGCGGTACTCGCGCGACTGGCCGTCGAGCGTGGTCTGCGCGGCGCCGGCGAACTCCTCCGCCGCGGCCCGCTCGAGAAATTGCAGCACCTCGCCGAGCGTGTAGCCCGGCGCGACGTTGCCCGAAATGATCGCGGCACGCAGCCGGTTGAAGTGATTCAGTTCCTTGGGGGCGACCGTCTCGCGCAGCTTCACGAGGTTGGAGAGCTGCACGAGGTTGCCGTCCTTGGCGCGCACGAAGATCGAGGTCAGGTCCGTCGGCTGGCGCCGCTCCCCTTCCTCGAGCCGCACGATCACGTCGTATTGTTTGCCCTCGCGCTTGAAGCGCGTGACCTGGCGGCCGCCCAGCAGCGTCTCCAGCGTGCGCCCGATCGCGCCGACGTCCGCGCCGACGGTGGACACCTTGTCGCGGTCGATGTCGACCGAGAGCTGCGGCTTGTTCAGTTTCAGGTCGGAATCGAGGTTGGCCAGCCCGGGATACGTGCGGGCACGCGCGAGCAGTTTGTCCACCAGGGCATCGAGCTGCTGGTAGGTCGGCGCCTGCACCACGAACTGCACCGCCGGATTGCGGAAGCTCTGGCCCAGCGACGGCGGATTGATCGGAAACGCCAGCACCCCCGGCATGGTGGCGAACATTTTCGGCGCCAGCGACTTCGTGATGTCGATCTGCGAGCGCTTGCGTTCGCCCCATGGCTGCAGCCGCACAAAGGAGATCGCCGAATTGACCGGATTGGGGCGCTCCAGCCCCGGCGCCACCGCAACGAAGTAGGTGGTGATCTCGGGCACGTCCTTGTACATCGGCTCCCAGAGCTTGGCGTAGGAATCCGTGTAGTCCATGGTCGCGCCGTCGGGCGCCACCAGCACGCTGATGAAGAAGCCGCGGTCCTCCAGCGGCGACAATTCACTTTTCAGCAGCCAGCCGAGTCCGACCATCACCGCGATCAGGCCGACATAGCCGCCGATCACCCAGCGGCGGCGCGCCACCACCCAGCCGAGCGAGCGGCGGTAGCCGTTGTTCATGGCGACGAAGAAGCGCTCGGTGGCGTTATACAGCGCGCCGTGCCGTGCCTCGTGGCGCAGCAACTTGGAACACATCATCGGCGTCAGCGTCAGCGAGACGAAGCCCGAGACCAGCACGGCCATCGCCACCGTCAGCGCGAACTCGGTGAACAGCTTGCCGGTGTTGCCGGTCGCGAACACCAACGGCATAAACACCGCCGCCAGCGTGACTGTCATCGCGACCACGGCGAAGGCGATCTCCCGGCTGCCCTTGATCGCGGCCTCGAAAGGCTGCATGCCGTCTTCGATATGGCGGTGGATGTTTTCCAGCACGACGATCGCGTCGTCCACCACCAGGCCGATCGCCAGCACGATGCCGAGCAGGGTCAGGATGTTGATGGTGAAGCCGAAGATCCACAGGAAGAAGCAGGCGCCGATCAGCGACACCGGGATCGTCACGAACGGGATCAGCGTGGAGCGGAAGGAGCGCAGGAAGATGAAGATCACCAGCACCACCAGCACGATCGCCTCGCCGATGGTGTGGTAAACGGCGTCGATCGAGGCCTCGATGAACACGGAGGTGTCGAACGCCACCTTGATCTGCATGCCCTCGGGCACCGCCGCCTGGATGCGCGGCAACTGCGCCTTGACCGCCCGCGCCACCGCCAGCGTGTTGGCGGTGGACTGCTTGACGATGCCCAGCCCCACCGCCGGATTGCCGTTCACCCGCACGGTGTTGCGCTCGTCCAGCGGCCCCAGCTCGGCGCGGCCGACGTCCTTCAGCCGGACGGGATAGCCGCGCGCCTCCGTGATGATGAGATTGCTGAACTGCTCCGGCGTGCGCATGTCGGTTTCGGTCAGCACCGTGAATTCGCGCTTGGTGCTCTCGATGCGGCCGGAGGGGATCTCGACGTTCTCCCGACGCAGCGCGTTCTCCACATCGAGCGGCGTGAGGCCGAAACCGGCCAGGCGGTCGCGGTCGAGCCAGATGCGCATGGCGTACTTGCGTTCGCCGCCGATGATCACGCTCGCCACACCGGGCAGGGACTTCAGCGTGTCGGCGACGAAGCGGTCCGCGTAATCGGTAATGAACAGCGGGTCGTGGCGGTCGCTGTAAAAGGCGAGCCAGATGATGGCCTGCGCGTCGGCCTCGATCTTGGAGACCACCGGATCGTCGACTTCGTCGGGCAGCTTGGCCCGCACCCGCGCCACACGGTCGCGCACGTCATTGGCCGCCGTGTCCGGATCGCGCTCCGGGATGAATTCCACGGTGATCGTGCTCACTTCCTCGCGCGAAATGGACTTGATGGTCCGGATGCCCTCGATGCCGGCGAGCGAATCCTCGAGCGGCTGCGTGACCTGCGACTCGATCACCTGCGGGCTCGCGCCGGTGTACACCGTGCGCACCGAGACCACCGGCGTGTCGATCTTCGGATACTCGCGGATCGACAGCCGCTGGAAGGAAATCACCCCCAGCAGGATGATGACGAGGCTCATCACCGTCGCGAGGACGGGACGGCGGATGGAAAGCTCCGGCAGAAACATGGGCTACTTCGCGGGCGGCGGCGCGGGTGTCGGCGCAGACTTCGCGGCCACCGGCAGCACCATCACCGGCACCCCGTCCTGTAGCTTCATCTGCCCGTCAGTCACCACCACGTCGCCCGCCGCGAGGCCTTTGACGATCTCGACTTCACCGGGATTGCGGCTGCCGATCTCCACCGCGGCCAGTTGCGCCTTGCCGTCCACGACGCGGAACACGTAGTTCTTGTCGCCCTTGGGCACCAGCGCCTGCTCCGGAATCAGCAGCGCCTTGTCGCGGCTGCCGAGATTCAGCGCGACGCGGGCAAACATGCCGGGGCGCAGCTTGCCGCCGGGATTGGCGATGCGCGCGCGCAGCGTCGCGGTACGCGTCTTTTCGTCGAGCGCGGTGTCGAGCGCGTAGACCTGGCCCTTGAACGGCTGGCCCGGGAAGGCGTCCACGCGCACCGCGACGGTCTGGTCCTTTTTTACCTGCCCGAGGAAGACCTCGGGGATGCGGAAGTCGAGCTTGATGACATCGATCGCGTCCAGCCGCGCGAGATCCTCGCCGACCTTCACGTAGGCGCCCGGGCTGACCAGTCGCAGCCCAACGATGCCCGAGAAAGGCGCGCGGATTTCCATCTTGGCGAGCCGCACCTCATCCTCGGCCTTGCGCGCGGTCGCCTTGCGGAAGGCCTCGCGCGCGTCGTCCAGCGCCTGCTGGCTGATGAAATTCTTCTTGAACAGTTCTTCCGCGCGGTCCGCGCGCGCCTGCTGCAGCCGCACGTCGGAACTGCTGCCCGCAAGCTGCGCATCGATCTCGCTGGTGTCGAGCAGCACGAGCTTCGCGCCCCTCGCCACCGTCTGGCCTTCGTCGAACTGGATCGCCTTGATGCGGCCCGCGGTTTCGGGCCGGATGATGACCGATTCGTTCGCGATCAGCGACCCGACGGCGCTCACTTCATTGAGGACGGTGCCAACCTTCACCGGCACGGCGCGCACGGGCATGCCGGGCGGCGGACCGCCGGCTTTCTGATCTTTCGGGTCTTTCTTGTCCTGGGCGGATACGGACAGCGGCAGTACGGCGAACAGGGCCGCGAAAGCCCCGGCGGCAAGCATGGAGATGCGGATCATCGAGGAAACGCGCCCGGACGGCGCGCAAAAACAAAACGTGATTTTACGGCATTCCCCCGCGCCCCGGACAGCGCGGCAGCCTATCCGATCATGACTTCGTCGATGAAACACCACATCCAGCGTTCACCGCGCTCGAACGAGCGCATCACGGGGTGCTGCGTGGCATGAAAATGCGCGGTGGCGTGCTTGCCCGGGGAACTATCGCAGCAGCCGACATGTCCGCATTCCAGGCACAGCCTGAGATGCACCCAGCGCTGCCCCGTTTTGAGGCATTCGACGCATCCCGTGCCGCTCGGGGTCACCTCCCGGATGGTCTCGATGTGTGCGCAGTGTTTCGCCATGGCCGGCTTAGAGCCTGTTATGGACTTAAACGTGCGCGGCGTTGAGCCAAAAGGGCTCGGCTGCTAGGCGCGAGGAGGCCGCATAGCCCCTCTATGCAACGAGGAGCAACGACGCAGACGGGCCCTTTTGGCTCAACCCGAAGGGAACGCGGGATTCGGGGTCCATTGCGTTGTCGCCGCTTGCTTACAGTGGCTGGCACTGCGGCGCGCGCGGCTCCTAGCACTGAACCCCGACTCCCGCGTTCGCCGCATACGTTTAAGTCCATAACAGGCTCTAACGGTTGACGTCCACCACCAGGCGCCCGCGCACTTTTCCGTCGAGCACTTCCGGTGCGGCCGCGATGGCGTCCCGCAATGCGATCTCGCGCGTCATCAGGTCGAGCCTGGCGATGTCGAGGTCGCGCGCGAGCCTTGCCCATGCCGTTTCGCGGCGCTCGCGCGGGGCCATCACGCTGTCCACGCCCGCCAAGGTCACGCCCCGCAGGATGAACGGCGCGACCGACGCCGGGAAATCCATGCCCTGCGCGAGCCCGCAGGCCGTCACCACGCCGCGGTAGCGCATACCCGCGCAGACGTTCGCGAGCGTGTGGCTGCCGACCGTGTCCACCGCGCCCGCCCAGCGCTCCTTCGCGAGCGGACGGCCCGGCTGCGACAGCGTCGCGCGGTCGATGATCTCGGCCGCACCGAGCGCCTTCAGGTAGTCCGCCTCGTGCACCCGTCCGGTGGAGGCCACCACCCGATAGCCGAGCTTCGCCAGCACCGCCACCGCCACGCTGCCCACGCCGCCGGCGGCGCCGGTCACGAGGACCTCCCCGTCGCCCGGCTTGACGCCGTGCTGCTCCAGCGCCAGCACGCACAGCATCGCGGTATAGCCCGCGGTGCCGATCGCCATCGCCTGGCGCGAAGTGAACGCGCCGGGTGTTTTCACCAGCCAGTCGCCGGACAGTCGCGCCTTCTGCGCGAGGCAGCCCCAGTGCGATTCGCCCACGCCCCAGCCGTTCAGCACCACGCGGTCGCCGGGCTTGAAGCGCTGGCCACTGCTGGTTTCCACGACGCCGGCGCCGTCGATGCCCGGCACCAGCGGATACTTGCGCGCGATCGGCGCACGGCCGGTGAGGGCGAGCGCATCCTTGTAGTTCACGGTGGAAAACTCGACCCGCAGCAGCACGTCGCCTTCCGGTAACCGCGCCTCGTCGAGGGATTGCAGCGCGCAGGTCTGCGTATCGCCCGGCTTTTCGAGCAGGATGGCATTGAACATGGTTTCTCCCGGGCGCTTCTCAGTGCAGTTTGACGCGCGGCTCGGTGCGCCGCGTGATGAGGCGTGCCAGCGTGTCGAACGCGACCTTGGCGAACCCGTGCAGCGCGAACAGATGCATCTTGTACAGCGATACATACATGAAGCGCGCGAACAGGCCTTCGATGAAAATCGCCCCGCCCAGCAGCTTGCCCATCAGGCTGCCCACGGTGCTGTAATGGCCGAGCGACACCAGCGAGCCGAAATCGCGGTAAACGTACGGCAACGGCGGTTGGCCGTCCAGCCGGCGCCGCAGGGTCTTCAACAAGTGCGAGGCCTGCTGGTGCGCCGCCTGCGCGCGTGGCGGGACCGTGTGCACGTGGCCCGGCCACGGACAGGCCGCGCAGTCGCCGAACGCGAAGATGTCCGGGTCCTGCGTCGTCTGCAGCGTCTGCGCGACGACCAGCTGGTTCAACCGGTTGACCTCCAGCCCGTCGAGTCCTGACAGAAACGCCGGGGCCTGGATGCCGGCGGCCCACACCGTGAGCTCGGCCGGGATGAACAGGCCGCCCACGGTGCGCACGCCACGGTCCGTGACCTCGACCACGCGTTCGCCGGCCAGCACTTCCACGTTCAACCCGCGCAACAGTTCCGTGGCGGCCCTGGACAGGCGCTCGGGCAACTGCGGCAGGATGCGCGGCGCCGCTTCGATCAGCGACAGCCGGATGTCGCGCTCGGGATTGATACGCTCAAGCCCGTATGCCACAAGTTCGCGCGTGGTGACGTGCAGTTCCGCCGCCAGCTCGACCCCTGTCGCGCCCGCACCGATGATCGCGACGTGCAGTTGCTCCGGTTTCAGCGGTTCGCTTTGCGCATTCGCGCGCAGGCAGGCATTGATCAGCCGCCGGTGGAAGCGCCGCGCCTCCTCCGGCATGTCGAGGCTGATGGCGTGTTCGCGCGCACCCGGCGTGCCGAAATCGTTGACCTGACTGCCGACCGCGATCACCAGCGTGTCATAGGGAATCCGGCGCTGCGGGATCACCGCCTCGCCTGATTCGTCTTCCCATGCGGCGACGACGATTTCGCGCGCCGTGCGGTCCAGCCCCTCGAAGCGGCCGAGCTGGAAGTAAAAATGGTGCCAGCGCGCCTGCGCGAGGTAATCGAGCGAATGGTGATCAAGGTCCATGCTGCCGGCGGCCACCTCGTGCAGCAGGGGCTTCCACAGATGCGTGCGGGCGCGGTCCACCAGCGTGACGCGCGCCCGGCCCCGTTTGCCGAGGGTGTCGCCCAGCCGCGTGGCGAGTTCGAGGCCGCCGGCGCCACCACCGACGACGACGATGCGGTGAGGCGCCGGTTGGGTATCGGTCATGCCCGCATCATAGCCGACCACGGTGACCTGAAAAAAAGCGGGCCCTTGCGGGCCCGAAATTCACACGGGGGAGGCCGGGGAGACCGTCCGTGCGCCGCTCTGGATTCCTTCAACCACCAATAAAGCCGCCATCTTCGCGCCGGATCACCACGGTCGCCGCGCGCGGACGGCCGCCGGACGGGCCATCGGGCCAGGTCGAAACCGCCTGCGGTTTTGCCGGATCGTTGCGTTCGCTCGACGTCTCGCCGGGATGCTGGATATTGACGAACATGGAGCGACCGTCGGGCGTCATGACGACACCGGTGACCTCGCAGCCGCGCGGCCCGGTGAGGAAGCGCCGGATCTCGCCGGTCGCAATGTCCGCGGCCAGCATCTGGTTGTTGCCCAGGCGCTCGTAGTCGCCGCGGTTCAGCACGCTCGTGGAGACATCGGTCTGGATCCACAACAGGCCGCGGTCATCGAACCACAGGCCGTCCGGGCTGCCGAAGGCATCGCCCCGGATGTTGCCGCGCTTCGCGGGATCGGGATGCTGCGGGTCGCCTGCCAGCACAAAAAGGTCCCACTTGAACGCCAGCGCAGCCGGGTCCCCGCCCGTCTCGTTCCAGCGGATGACGTGGCCGTAAACATTGCCGGCGCGCGGATTCATCGCGTTGACCGCCGGCACCTTGTCCGCGCCGCGGCGGGTGTTGTTGGTCAGCGTGCAATAAACCTCTTTCGTCCGCGGATGCACGGCGATCCACTCGGGCCGGTCCATCGGCGTGCCGCCGATCGCATCGGCCGCCGCCCGCGTGCGCACCAGCACGTCGGCCTGGTCGGTGAATCCGTTCGCGGCGGTCAGCGGTCCATGTCCATGCATCAGCGGCAACCACACGCCCGATCCGTCTTCGTTGAACTTCGCGACGTAGAGCGTGCCGTGGTCGAGCAGGCCGGCATTGGCTTTGCGGTCCGCCGCATTCACCCGGTCGCGCGAGACGAACTTGTAGAGATATTCGAACTGGCGGTCGTCTCCCATGTAGAAGACGGCGCGGCCGTCCGCCGCGGGGGCGTACCAGGCACCCTCATGCGAAAACCGTCCGAGCGCGGTGCGTTTGACCGGCCGCGACGCGGGATCGTAGGGATCAAACTCCACGACCCAGCCGAAGCGGTGCGGCTCGTTGGGGTGCTTGCCGGCGTCGAAACGCGCATCGAACTCGTCCCAGCGGTAGCCCCGCCCCTTCGCCGCGATGCCGTTGCGCCGGTGATCGGCGGTCAGCGTGCCGCTGTTGGCGAACAGCAGGTCCCAGTTCTCCTCGCAAGTCAGGTAGGTGCCCCAGGGCGTGTAGCCGTGCGCGCAGTTGTTGATGGTGCCCAGCACCTCGCGCCCGGCGGGATCCGCGGCGGTGCGCATCAACGCGTGACCGGCCGCCGGGCCCGAGATCGTCATCGGCGTGCTCGCCGTGATGCGGCGGGCGTACTGCGACGGCCGCACGACCGACCACTGGCCGCCCTGCTGACGAACCTCGATGACGGAGCAGCCCATCGCGTTCTGCGCCTTGCGTACCTTTTCGGCGCTCCAGTTCGCGAAGCCGTCGGTGTGCAGCAACCCGTCGTCCGTGTATTCGTGGTTCATCGCCAGCAGGCCGCTCGCGGAGCTGTTCGAACCGTACGGCAGCGGGAAATAATGGATGCCGTCATGGTGCATGCCGGCCTGCAGCGCCTGCTCGGCAGCGGTGTTCGATGCGTCCGGCTTGAATACCGGCGAACCGGAAGCGTGTCCGACCGGGTCACCCCATGCATACAGCGCACGTGCTGAATAGCCCTCGGGCACAGTCACCGCATCAGCCGTGGAGACCGGCACGGACCTGAACCCCACGGCTGCAGGGGGCCGCGCAGGCCCGCTGGCGCAACCCGCCAGCGGCAACCCGGCTGTCGCCGCCAGTGCGCCGGCCGCCTTCAGAAAATCCCGCCGCGTGACGCGTGCGGCGATCAGTTCGCCGATCGACCTGTTGTCGGAAACGTTGAGGCGTTGCTCGGGATCGACGTAACTGTGGCTCATGCAGGCTCCGGAAAGAGGATGTCGCAGCTGGGAAGGCCGCCATGCTAGGGAGACTATGTGACAGTGCGGTGACAATGCCCGTCCTGTAGGCAATGCGCGGACATCGGGATGCAATGTCAGCCGTTTACAGTGCGGTCCTCGCGATTTTGTTGAAGGAACCGCCGATGAAACCCAAAGCCCTGATCACCCGCCGCGTTCAAACCTGCACCCGCGATCTGCTGGCCGTCCGTGCCAGCGTGACGACGCATGCCGAATGGGCGCCGCTGCCGCCGTCGGTGCTCGCCTCGGGCGCGCGCGATGCGCACGCCTTGCTGGTGTTCCCCGCCGACCGCATCGACGGGTCGTTGCTGGAACTCGCTCCCCACCTGCAGGTCGTCGCCTGCGCCTTCCGTCTGCCGGAAAACATCGATGTCGCCGCCTGCACGCGCCGGGGCATCTGGGTCACCAACGTGCCGCACGCCCGGTTTACCGCCGGACAGGAGTTTGAATTCGAGCTCGAGGCCGCCCGCAACGTACTGGACGTGCTGAACGGCGACATTCCCCGGGGCGCGGTCAATCAGGTGGCGCTGGCAGCCTAGAGCCAGCCGCTAGCGCGCGACCTGCGGCACCGCGCTCTGTTCGAGCAGGCGCAGCAGCGCCCGCGCCTTGTCGAAGGTTTCGCGGTACTCCGCGTCGAGCTGCGAGTCGGCGACGATGCCGCCGCCGGCCCAGAAGCGCGCCGTGCCGTCGGCCACCACCATCGTACGGATGGCGATGTTGAGATCCATGTTGCCGTTGAACCCGACGTAGCCGATCGCGCCGCAGTAAACGCCGCGCCGGTGCGGTTCCAGCTCCTCGATGATCTGCATCGCCCGCCGCTTCGGTGCGCCGGTGATGGAGCCGCCGGGAAAGCAGGCGCGCAGGAGGTCCAACGCGTCACGGTCCGGCGCGAGCGTGCCGGTGACCGTGCTGACGAGGTGATGCACGGTCGCGTAGCTCTCCACCTCGAACAGCCGCGGCACGCGCACGCTGTGCGGCGCGCAGACCTTGGACAGGTCGTTGCGCAGCAGGTCCACGATCATCACGTTTTCCGCGCGGTCCTTCTCGCTCGTGCGCAGTTCCTCCGCCAACTCCGCATCGAGGCGCGCGTGTCCGGCGCGCGGGCGCGTGCCCTTGATGGGACGGGTTTCGACCTCGCCGCGTTCGAGTTTCAGGAAACGCTCGGGCGACGCGGACAGGATCTGCGCCTGCGGCGTGTTGAGGTAGGCGGAATACGGCGCGGGGTTGATGACCCGCAACGCCTGGTACGCCAGCCACGGATCGCCGGCGACCGGCGCCGCAAAACGCTGTGCGAGGTTGATCTGGTAGCAGTCCCCCGCATGGATGTACTCCTGGATGCGGTGAAAGGCCTGCGCGTATTCGTGTTCGTTCAGGTTGGAGGTCGCCGGCGCGCCCACGATGAACGGTGCCCGCTGCCGCTCGCCGGTTTCCGTAAAACGCGCCAGCAGCGCATCCCAGCGTTCCGCCGTCCGCGGATCGCGCATGCCGCCGACCAGCCACGCGCGCTGCTCGACGTGATCGACCACCGCCGCCCAGTCGTACAGGCCGATTGCCATCTCCGGCAACTTTTCGGCGTCCGCCGCGCGCGCGTGCAGTTTGTCGAAGCGACGGGCAAGGTCATACCCGAAATAGCCGATCGCGCCGCCCCAGAAGGGCAATGCCGATTGCGGCCTCACCGCCGGGCCGAGATGCCGGCGCAGCAACGCCAGCGGATCGTCGGGCAGCACCTGCACGCTTTCCCTGCCCCCCACTTCCGTCCGCACTTCAGTCATCCGGCCGCGTGTCTGCAGCGTCACGTATGGCTCGGCCGCCAGGATGTCGTAGCGCGACTGGCCGGGGTGATGGCTGCCGCTGTCGAGGAATACCGACCACGGCAGATCCGCAATCGGCTCGAAGAGCCGCGTGCTGTCGGCGTGGTACGGCAGATCGGCGATGCGGAACATGGCCCTCAGAACGTCACCACGCTCCGGATCGACTTGCCTTCGTGCATCAGATCGAAGCCGTGGTTGATGTCCGCGAGCTTCAACTGGTGCGTGATCAGGTCGTCGATGTTGATCTTGCCGTCCATGTACCAGTCGACGATCTTCGGCACGTCGCGCCGGCCCTTGGCGCCGCCGAAGGCGGTGCCCTTCCACACACGTCCGGTGACGAGCTGGAACGGCCGCGTTTTGATCTCCTGTCCGGCGCCGGCGACGCCGATAATGACCGACACGCCCCAGCCCTTGTGGCAGCACTCCAGGGCCTGGCGCATCACGTCCACGTTGCCGATGCACTCGAAGCTGTAGTCCGCGCCGCCCTTGGTCAGGTTGACGAGGTAGGCGACGAGATCGCCGCCGACTTCTTTCGGGTTCACGAAGTGCGTCATGCCGAACTTCTCGGCGAGCGGTTTCCGCGAGTCGTTGAGGTCCACACCGACGATCATGTTGGCGCCGGCGATGCGCGCGCCCTGGATGACGTTGAGACCGATGCCGCCGAGTCCGAACACCACGACATTCGCCCCCGGCTCCACTTTCGCAGTGTTGATGACCGCGCCGATTCCGGTGGTCACGCCGCAGCCGATGTAGCAGACCTTGTCAAAGGGCGCGTCCTCGCGGATCTTCGCCAGCGCGATCTCCGGCACCACTGTGTAGTTGGCGAAGGTGGAGGTGCCCATGTAGTGATGCACCGGCACACCGTCGAGCGTGAAGCGGCTCGTACCGTCCGGCATCAGGCCCCTGCCCTGCGTCACGCGGATCGCCTGGCACAGGTTGGTTTTTTCCGACAGGCAGTACTCGCACTCGCGGCACTCGGGCGTGTAGAGCGGGATCACGTGGTCGCCCTTCTTCAGGCTCTTCACGCCGGGGCCGACGTCCACCACGATACCCGCGCCTTCGTGGCCGAGAATCGCCGGAAACAATCCTTCCGGATCGGCACCGGAGCGCGTGAACTCGTCGGTGTGGCAGAGGCCGGTAGCCTTGATCTCGACCAGCACTTCACCCGCCTTCGGGCCCTCGAGATCGACGGTGGCGATCGTGAGCGGGGCGCCGGCCTTGAGTGCGACTGCGGCCTGGACTTTCATTGCGGTTTCTCCGTGCAAAGTAAGGGGAGCGGATGCGGGTCGCTATACTAACAAAGCCATCCGCATACCCTGCCTTCAGTGCCCCGTCCAGATCCCTATCGCGGCCGCTTCGCGCCCTCGCCCACCGGTCCGCTGCACTTCGGTTCGCTCGCCGCCGCCGCCGGCAGCTGGCTCGATGCGCGCGCACACGGCGGCGAGTGGCTGCTGCGGATGGAAGACCTCGACACGCCACGCATCGTACCCGGCGCCGCGGATGACATCCTGCGGACGCTGGAAGCCCTCGGACTCACCTGGGACGGTCCGGTCGTTTACCAAAGTGCGCGCCATGACGCCTATCGCGCAGCGCTCGACGCGCTGAAGCAGCGCCAGCAGGCATACGCCTGCGCCTGCAGCCGGAAGGAGATCGCGGACTCCGGCGTCGCCGGCATCGAGGGCTTCGTCTATCCCGGCACCTGCCGCGACGGACTACCCGCCGGCCGCGTCGCACGCGCATGGCGCCTCGACACGCGCGGCAGCGGCGTCATCGGCTTCGACGACGCCATTCAGGGTCGCGTCGGGCACGACGTAGAACACGCGATCGGCGACTTCGTGCTCTACCGGGCCGACGGCCACTTCGCCTATCAACTCGCGGTCGTGGTGGATGACGCCGAGCAGGGCATCACCGACGTGGTGCGCGGCGCCGACCTGATCGAGTCCACGCCGCGGCAGCTCTGGCTGCAGCGGGTACTGGGGCTGCCCGCGCCGCGCTACGCGCATCTGCCGGTGGCGGTGAATGCCGCCGGGGAAAAACTTTCCAAGCAGACGCTCGCACCAGCAATCGATGCCGCCAGTGGCGGCCGCGCGCTGGCGGCGGCATTGCGCTTCCTCGGCCATGCGCCGCCCCCGGAACTCGCATCGGCGGCGCCGGCAGAACTGCTGGCC
>JBOIEQ010000008.1:0-56289 GCA_050741255.1 Burkholderiales bacterium
CTTGAGAGGCGGTGGTGTCGGCGAGCGCGGGGCTGGCGCTGCAAGATCGGCTGCGCTGGCCACGGGCTGCAAGGGCAGGATCTCCACCCTGAACGCAGGCTCGGCATCGGTGACCGGGGGCGGCATGCGCCACACGGCCAGCGCGGCCACATGCGCCGCAAGGCTTGCTGCCACAAAGATCGCGAACGTGCGGGAATCGGTTCTGGAAACCATAAAACCCGCGGCGCGCGCACGACCGAGCGCCGCGGGAGTAGGAGGCTAGCCGCTCAGAACGTCCCGCGCAAGCCGGCCGCCACGCCCAGCGCGCCGGCGGGTGCGATGTCCTTCAGCGAGGACGTGGCGTAGCGGATCGTCTGGTCGAGCAGATTGTTCGCCTGCAGAAAGCCCTCGATCTCGCCGTTCTTGGACTTCACGAAGGTATAGCTCGCGGTCGCGGTCAGGTTGGCGTAGCCCGGCGTGGCGGTGATGAACGCCGGCACCCGGCCCTGCCGGCTGGCGCCGAGGATATTGACGGCGCCGGTGAAACGCCCCTGCGTGTACTGCAGGCCGGCGCCCACCCGCAACGGCGGGATGAACGGCAGTGGCTGGCCGGTGTTGGTCTGCTCCGCGTTGGTGTAATCGCCCTTCGCGAGCACCGTCCAGTTCCGCGCCACCGGCACCGCGAGGTTGGCTTCGAAGCCGTAAAAGCGCGCCGGCACGCCCGAGAACTGGTACTCGGGAACCGCATCCGGATCGACCGCCGGATTGACCACGGCGCGCGTATCCGGGTTGCGGAACAGACCGGTCGGCATCAACCCGATGAAATTCTGGAAGCGGTTGTAGAACACGCCCACCGACCCGGTGAATAACGCGTTCTGGCCCTTCAACTGCAGATCGACCGCGGTGGATTTCGCCATGCCGAGATTCGCGTTGCCGATTTCGAACTGGTCGGTCGCGAGATGCGGGCCGTCCGCGTACAGTTCCTGGAACGTGGGCGCACGCTGGGTGTAGGCAAGATTCACCGTGGTCGCCCAGACCGGAGACAACCGGTACAGAAACCCCAGCGCCCCCGAAAACGGCACGAAGCTGCGCGAGGCGGCGGGCGCACCGGTGATCGCGAAGGGTTCCGCCTCGACTTTCTGCGAACCCACGCGCGTGCCGAATGAGAACTTGTGCTCTTCGGCGACCGGCATCTCCTCGTACAGGTAGACCGCCGCGCCCGTGGTTTTGGTCGACGGCAGAAAAGCCTCGTCTCCGCTGGCCGTGACCTTGACGTCGCCGAACTCCATGCCGAACGCGCCCGTGAACGGGCCGACCTTGCCGTGCAGTATGTCCGCCCGCCCGTTGACGCCGCTCGTCTTGAACAGGGTTGCGACCGCGCCCAACTCGATCTCCTTGTGCTCGTAATCCGCGTACGTGAGCTTGTAGCGCACCGTCTGGATGAAGGGGGAAATGTCCCGCACCTCGCCCGCGAGGTCGCCCTTCGTCTGTCGCAGCCTGATCGTGACGTCGGGTTCGGCCACGGTGCCGTAGTCGCTGTTGAACTGCGAGACGGAAACGCCGGTGTAGCCGTTCGCCCAGACGAGCGAACCGCCCAGCGCACCGCCGTCGGTCTGGCCCTGGCTGTTGGTCAGCTTGCCGGAAGGACCCGCGGCGCCGCGCGTCGCCTGCTGCTGATCGGTCCACGCGTTGCCCGGGATGCTCAACAAGCCGCTCTTGCGCGCGAAGGCGTCCATGTGTCCCACAAAACGCTCGTTGCCGAAGTCGGTCTGCACGACGCCCGAACGCCCCGTGTTCGCGGTGTCGTAGCCCAGATCCACGGACCCGCTGTAAGGCCGTGTCATGCCCTCCGTCGGGATGCGCCCGTCGAACATGTTGACCACGCCACCCACGGCGTTGCCGCCGTACATCACGGCGGCGGGACCGCGGATCACCTCGACCTTGCGCAGCGTCAGCGGCTCCGCGGCAACCGCATGGTCGGGACTCGATGCCGAGGCATCGATCGTGCTGACGCCATTCGTCAGCACGCGAATGTCGAATCCGCCGAGGCCGCGGATGACCGGCCGGCTCGCATTGGGGCCGAAGTACGTCTGGCTCACGCCGGGTTCATCGTTCAGTGTGTCGCCGATGGTGGTACGGGTCTTCTGCCGGAGTGCGGCGCCTTCCAGCGTGTTGACCGGCTCGACCTGTTCGAACGTATCCGAGCCGATCGGATTGGCGGTCACGGTCGTCGTCGGCAGCATGGGCGTGGTCTCCTGCGCCCACGCGGCGGAAACCGCGCAGGCCATGGCGGGTAGGACAAATACGGTACGTCGGGTGTTCATGCAGCGCTCCCTCTGCGCACGCCGATGGCGACGTGGCAGGCAGGCCGCGTCCTTCACAGACGCGGCATTCGTCACGAGGCCCGAAGGCCGGTGGGATTTACAGCGGGAGAGCGGTGGCGGGAGGGCCGCGGGGAGCCGCCGCGAGTACGGCTGCCGGAGGGGCGGAGAGGAAATGTGCGACAACAGCGGGATCGCGGGGCGCCACGAACGGCAGACTGGAGACCGCAAAGGCGCCCGCGCCGCCCAGCACCTGCACGTAGAGCGCATCGAGCGCGCAGTCGGCGTATGCGCCCTCGGGGACTGGCGGCGGCGCTCCCTCATGCGCGAGTGCCACGCCATCATGGAAGGCGTGATGCCCGATCGCGTGCGCGAGCGCCGCATGCTGGGCAAAGCCCAGCAGGAAGACGAGCGCAAACGCAATGAAACGGCGGTTCATGCGTTTACTGGCCCACCACCGTGGCGTCGGTCAGCCGGTAGTAGAGTCCCGCCGTGTCGTCCTTGAGCACCGCAAGCTTGCCCGTCAGCACGATCGGCTCGAAGCCGTACTTCACCGGCGTTTTGGCGTGCACCTCGACCATCGACTCGGGCCCGCCCGGCAGGCAGAAGGCGCAGGACGGCGGCAGCCCGGTGAGGATGAAGCGCTTCTGCTTCTCGCCCATGTCGAGCGGCATCATGAAGCCCTGCAGCTTCACGTCCTTTTTGTCGAGAGCCTGCACGTTGCCGGAGAACTGCGGGACGAAGCCGTTCTTGCCCTTGACCGGCTGCACTTCGGCCAGCGTTTTCCACGACACCACGCCCTTGACCTCGGGCAGCGGCTTGTTCCAGATCATCGACGGCGGCAACTGGCCGTCCGCGCCAGCAGCCGCGGGCGGCGACGTGGCGGGTGCCGGGCTCTTTTGCGCCCAGGCCATCGGCGCCATTCCGAACACGCCGGACACGCACAGAACCAGGCAGATCACGATACGCATTGCTGCTCTCCAGCCGGAAACACTTTCCGGGGCAATAGTTTACTCCGCCACGTCAATGCCTGTGCTTCATCCCGCAGTACTTGCCGATCCCGAGACCCTTGCAGTCCTTCTGCAACTGGGCTTCGCAGTCCTGCTCGGGCTTGCCGGCCTCCAGGCAGGCGGCGGCATTGGTATGCGCTTCCGCCATCGCCCGGTGATCGGCGGCATGCTTCAGCAGTTCGGGCGAAGGCCCCTTCTTCGGGGCCTGGGCGTGTGCGCCGGCAACCGCGAGCGCCGCGCCCAGCATCAGCATCAGCCATCGTTTTTGCATGTCGTTCTCCTGTTCAGGCGTGGGCGAGCGTGCGTGCGATGTCGGTGCGGTAGGCCCGCCACGCCGGGATGACCGCCGCCAGTACGCCCACGGCAATGGCGACGGCCACGATCAGGGTTTCCTCCGGCAGCCAGAGCCAGCCGGTGACATCGACCTGCCGGGCCTCGCGAAAAAACGCACCGACCGCCTGCGTCGCCAGGTGCCCCAGCGCCAGCCCGGCCAGCGTCCCCAGCGTCGACAGCAGGAGCGCCTCGAACAGCAGCAGGCCCATCACCCGGCGCGCGGAAGCACCCAGCGTGCGCATGATCGCCAGGTCGTAGCGCCGCTCCTCCAGCGCCTGGTAGAGCGCAATGAAGACGGACAATCCCGCGGCGGCGATCAGCAGCAGCGCGAAGGCGCGGATCACGTCCGTCGCCACGCCCACGATGGAGAACAGCCGCGCCGTTTCGTAGGCGGGCGAGGCCGCCTGCAGCGCGCTGTTCGCGTTCACGTAGCGCGGGAACATCGCCACCGCGATCGGCGAGGCGTAGCGGATCAGCACGGCCGTCACTTCGCGCTCCGCCTGCGCCACCTTGGGATCGGTGATGCCCTCGGCGTGTTCGTGCACCGCCCATACGCTTTCCACGGAGGTGAGCACCAGCCGGTCGAGCACGCTGCCGGTGCGCGCCAGCACGCCGACCACGGTATAAGGCTTGTCGGCATGCGGGTCGCCGCCAGCGTCGAGCCCGTGCGCGCCGGAAAAGGTCGCGCCCACCGTGAGGCCCGTGGCCTGCGCCGCGGTCGCGCCGAGCACGACTTCCAGCGGCTTGTCGTACAGGCGGCCCGTAGCCGGCGTCCCCCGATAGTGGGCGACATACTCGGTCGGCGCGCCGACGATGCGGAATCCCTGGTACGAATCGCCCAGCGCCAGCGGGATCGCCTGCTTCACCATCCGGTGCTTCGCGAGTTCCGCGGCCTGCGCGAGCGGGATGTTGCCGGTCGGCACGTCGAGCGCGTAGATCGACGACAGGATGAT
This sequence comes from Burkholderiales bacterium, assembly GCA_050741255.1. GTDB lineage: Bacteria > Pseudomonadota > Gammaproteobacteria > Burkholderiales > SG8-41 > CAZXNF01. The sequence continues at coordinate 4,597 of JBOIEQ010000008.1, forward strand.
CTGCATCGGGCTGCCCTTGGCGCCGATCACGAGGTCGAACCCCTCCGCGTCGCGCCGCATGCGCTCCTCGAGCTGGGTGCTGACCAGCGCGAGCAGCGTAATCGTGCCGACGCCCAGCGCAAGCAGGATAACGACCAGCAGCGTCTGCAGCTTGCGCGCGCGCAGGTAGGCGACGCTCAGCGTGGCGAGGTTCATGCTGCCAGCATCCGGTGATGGGCGATGCGCGCCTTCACGCGCTGGTCGTGCGTGGCGATCAGCAGCGTCGCGCCGCAGGCCTGCGCCTGGCCGGACAGGAGGTCGATCGCCTCGGCCGCATGCACGTCGTCCAGGTTGGCGGTCGGTTCGTCGGCCAGCAGCAGCTGCGGCCGGTTGACGACGGCGCGCGCAATCGCCACGCGCTGCGCCTGACCCTGCGAGAGTTCCGCGGGGCGCGCGCCGAACTTGTCCCCGATGCCCAGGCCGGTCAGCACTTCGCGGGCGCGGGCGGCATCCTGCGGCAGGCCGGCGAGGTACGGCGCGAGGAGCACGTTCTGCAGCACGTTCAGGCTGGCCACGAGGTGCAGGCGCTGCAACACGATGCCGATGTGGCGGCCGCGAAAGCGGTCGAGCGCCGCGCCCTTCAGTGCGGCAAGGTCCTGGTCCGCGACCGACACGCGGCCCGCCGTCGGCCGCAGGATGCCCGCCACGATGTGCAGCAGCGTACTCTTGCCGCTGCCGGAAGGCCCGAGCACGAGCCACTGCCCGCCCGCGGGCACCGTCCAGTCGGCGATCTCGAGCACGCGCTTGCCGTCGTAGGCGTGCCGGAGGTCATGGATGGCGAACATTCAGAGTACCGAAGCGGGGTCCGCGTCCATCCCCGCCGCGCACAGCGCGAGGCCTTTTTCGAACAGCGCGCGCGGCAGTTTGCGGCCGATGAACACCAGCACGCTTTCGCGCGCCTCGCCTTTCTTCCAGGGCTTGCCGAGGTCCGACCCCATCAGCATGTGCACGCCCTGCAGCACGATCCGCGTCGGCGCGCCCTCGATGTGCAGCACGCCCTTGTAGCGCAGCAGGTCGCGGCCGTAGGTCTGCGCGAGCAAGTCGAGGAAGAGCTCCATCTTTTCCTGGTCGAGCGGCCGCGGGTCGCGCCAGACGAAGGCGCCGACGTCGTCGTCGTGATGGTGCGATACGTCCTCCAGGAAGCCCGGTTCGATCTCGAGGATCGCCTTGAGATCGAAGCCCTTGATGTCGAGGATGTCCGCGAGATCGGTCTTGCCGAAGTGCACCGATTTGATCGGCGCGCGCGGATTCATCCCGCGCAGGCGCCGCAGGAGCGCGTCGGTTTCGGACGCCGCCACCAGGTCGGTCTTCGAGAGCAGGATGCGGTCGGCGAAGCCCACCTGCTCCTGCGCCTCGTGGTGCTCGTCCAGCTGCAGCGGCGCGTGCTTGGCGTCCACCACGGTCACCACGGCGTCGATCGTGTAGTCGCGCGCGATCGCCTCGTCCACGAAGAAGGTCTGCGCCACCGGCGCCGGATCCGCGAGCCCGGTGGTCTCGATCACAACACGATCGAACCGGAGCGCTCCGGTTCGCCGCTTCTCCGCCAGGGTGCCGAGGATGCGGATGAGGTCGCCGCGCACGGTGCAGCAGATGCAGCCGTTGTTCATCTCGACGATCTGCTCCTGCCCCTCCTGCACGAGGATTTCGTTGTCGATGCCGGCCTCACCGAACTCGTTCTCGATCACTGCCACGCGCCCGCCGTGTTGTTCGGTCAGGATGCGGTTGAGCAGCGTGGTCTTGCCGCTGCCGAGAAAACCGGTGAGGATAGTCACCGGAATGGTCTGGTTAGCCATGAGAGATCCTTCGTGTTTCGTTCAGTGGTGATGCAGCCAGGCATGGCTTGCAACTATGGTCGCGACCCCCACGCCGATCAGCAGAAACTGCAGAAGGACGCCCCGTGTGTCGATGGTCTTGTGCAGGTCGGGTATCAGGTCCGCCACCGCGATGTAGATGAAGCTTGCCGCGGCCAGCGCCAGTACATAAGGCAATGCAACCTCCGCACGCTCGAGCATGAAGTAGCCCACGAGGCCTCCGGCCACGGCAGCTAGGCTGGACAGCAGGTTGAACGCCAGCGCCCTTGCGCGGGAATAGCCGGAGGCCAGCAGCACCATGAAATCGCCGATCTCCTGCGGAATCTCGTGCGCAACGATTGCCAGGGTCGTCGCGACTCCCACCGCAGGGCTGATCAGGAACGCCGCAGCGATCAGGATGCCGTCGATGAAGTTGTGTACCCCATCGCCGATCAGGATCAAAGTGCCTGCCCGGCTGTGGCGATGGCCATCTTGTGGCGCGTGCCGATGCCGCCATAGCGCGGCTTTCTCGAGCACAAAGAACGCGAAGATTCCGCCCATCACCACCGCGAAGAGATCCTGTCCCGCGGCTTCGGAGTTGAACGCTTCCGGCAGCAAGTCCAGGAAAGCCGCGGCCAGCAGCGCCCCGACGGCATAGCTGACCATCCGCGGTACCCAGGCGCTCAGCAACGTGTATGACAGCAGCGCGGCGGCGAGCAGGCTTAGCGCGCCACCAACAAAGGTCGCGGCTATGATCCAGAACAACGTGGTTTCTATGGTGGTTCACTCCGGTACCGGTCCAGTCAGCGCACCGCACGGGGCGAGCACGCCGCGCACAAGCCCTTGAGCGTCATCTCGATCCGCTTCAACAGGTACCCCGCTGGCAGGCGCAGGCGCGGCGCAGGTGGCGGATCATCAAGGCAGACAACTCGCCCGCAACGATCACAGGAGAAATGCGCGTGCTCCCCCTCCTCCTCGTGATCACCGGTGACAGCGTTGTAGCGCCAGATACGGTCGTCGCCGGCGATGCGATGCGCCAGTCCCTGCTCCGTCAGCCAATCGAGTACGCGATACAGCGTCACCCTGTCGATCTCAGCATGCGCTCCGACCTGCCGCTCCACCTCGGCGTGGCTCAATGCACGCACCGAATGCAACAGGACCTTCAATACCCGCACACGCGGTTGCGTGACGCGGGCGCCGCATGCGCGAATCAGGGATTCAGCCGGGTCGGGCTTGGCGGTAACCATCGGGGAGGGTCGGGGTCGGGCGTTCGGCGACGGTGCCGTCCGTTGTCCAGGACGAGGGCCGGATTGAAGCACGACATTTTTATTATTGCAACCCAGTTGCAATAGTGGACTTTTGCCGGCGCGCTACACTAACCGCGATGAAAACCCTGCTGCTCGGCCTGATCCGTCTCTACCAGCTCACGCTGTCGCCCTTCTTCGGCCGGCAGTGCCGCTTCCATCCGAGTTGTTCGCAGTACGCCGCGGAGGCGATCCGGACGCACGGCGCCTTCAAGGGCACCGGGCTCGCCGGTTGGCGGCTGCTGCGTTGCGGGCCATGGACGCCGGGCGGCTATGACCCGGTGCCGCCGCGCGAGTAGTGTGGTTACCGCGTGGCGACCAATGCCTCGACCGCTTCCTTCGATTCCTTGAGGTCGGCGCCCGTCCGCTCGCGATACAGGCGAATGGCGTCGATCTGCCGTCCGCCGGCCACCAGCGTTCTGATCTCCGCCACGGCTTCCGGCGTCAGCACGCGCAGAGCAACATCGGCGCCCGGCGGCGGCAGCACCCCCGCGCGTTCCAGCGACTCGACCGCGTCCTTGGCTTCCTTCAGTCCGAGCCGCCGTTCGGTGACGAGCAGTTTGATGGCCTCGATTTTCTGACCGCGCTGCAGCAGCAGGCGGACTTCCGAATCGCTGCCCCAGTCCGGCTTCGGCAGGCCCGCGGTCGGCGGCGCGACCACGGCGCGGTCCGCAAACTTGAACCAGCCCCAGGCCGCGAGCAGGATCACCAGCAGGATGATGATAATGATCGGGGTCGACATGGGCGGCGATTGTGCGCCCTATGCGCAGGCGTAACCAGCGACTTTCGTCAGGCCACGCGGCACAGCAACCCCTTGAGGTATTCGCCCTCGGGGAATTCCAGCGCCACCGGATGATCCGCACCCGCCGACAGGTGCTGCACGAAGTGCGCATTCACGCCGGCATCGAGCGCCGCGCCCGCCACGATCTTCTGGAACAGCAGGCGGTCGATCGCGCCGGAGCAGGAGAACGTGAACAGCAACCCACCCGGTCGCAGCAATTTGAAGGCGAGCAGGTTCACATCCTTGTAGGCGCGTGCCGCGCGCGGCACGCTCGCCGCCGTCGGCGCGAACTTCGGCGGGTCCATCACGATGAGGTCGTACTGCCGTCCCTCGTCGCGCAGCCGGCGCAGCGTCTGAAAAGCGTCGCCTTCCATTCTTGTATATCCGCGCGTTTCGCTATCAAAGCTGTTCAACGCCAGATTCCGCTCCAGCCGGTCGAGCGCGGGCACCGAACTCTCCACCGCCGTCGCATGCGTGGCCCCGCCCAGCAGTGCGTTCACGCTGAAGCCGCCGGTATAGGCAAAGCAGTCGAGCACCTCGCGGCTTTCCGCGAGGTCGCGCACCAGCGCCCGATTGTCGCGCTGGTCGAGGTAGAACCCCGTCTTGTGCCCGCCCGCGACATCGAGCTCGTAAGCTGCGCCGCGTTCGTGGATGACCTTGGTCGCCACCAGCGGTTCGCCGCGCAGGTGCTGGCTGCGCGGTTCCAGCCCTTCGTGCGCCATCGCCTCCGCATCGGACCGTTCATAGAGCGTGCGCGGCGCGACAACGTGCTCCAGGGCGTCGGCGATCGCGCCGCGCCAGCGGTCCGCGCCGGCGCTGGTGAGCTGCACCACGACGATGTCGCCGTAGCGGTCGACGATCACGCCGGGCAACCCGTCCGATTCCCCATGCACCAGCCGCAGCGTGTCGGTCGCCGGGACCAGCGCCGCCCGCAGCGCGCACGCACGGGCGATGCGCGCCTCGAAAAATGCGGCGTCAATCACCCGCGGCGTCCAGTCCCACACGCGCGCCACGATCTGCGAGTGCGGACTGTAGGCGGCGACCGCCAGGAACTCGCCCTGCGCGGTGACCACCTCGAGCGTGTCCCCCATCGCCGGCTTGCCCTCGATGCGGTGTACCGCGCCCGAGAACACCCACGGGTGGCGGCGCCTGAGCGATTTCTCGCGGCCTGCTTTCAGAATGAGTTTCATCAATTCGGTTTTTTGCCGCCAAGACGCCAAGCGCGCCAAGGAGACAAAAGAAAGTGTTCCTGCGACGGGTTGTGCCGATACTGGCCTGGTTTTCTTGGCGGCCTTGGCGTCTTGGCGGCTAATTCTTTCTTTTCGCCCTCGGGTGCGCCGCGTCGTACACCTTCGCGAGATGCTGGAAGTCGAGATGGGTATAGACCTGCGTCGTCGAGATGCTCGCATGCCCCAGCATCTCCTGCACCGCCCGCAGGTCACCCGATGATTGCAACACGTGGGACGCGAAGGAATGCCGCAGCATGTGCGGATGGACGTGCTGCGGCAGGCCCAGCTTCAGTGCCCACGTTTTCAGCCGCGTCTGCACCTGGCGCGCGCCGAGGCGCGTGCCGTCGCGGCTGACGAACAGCGCCGTCTCGCCCGCTTTCGCCAGTTGCTCGCGCCGCGGAAGCCACGCCTCGATGGCCTCCCGCGCGTGGCGGCCCACCGGCACGATGCGGGTCTTCGCGCCTTTGCCGGTCACGCGCACGGTGCCCTCCGCGAAATTGAGGTCGTCGGGCGCGAGCGACACCAGTTCGGCGAGCCGCAGGCCCGAGGAATAGAACAGCTCGACGATCGCCCGGTCGCGCGCGGCGAGCGCGTCGTCTCCCGGCAGATTCATCAGCCGTCCCGCCTCATCCGGCGACAGCACATGCGGCAGCGCCTTTTTGGTCTTCGGCGCACGCAATCCGGCGCAGGGATTGTGCGTATAGCCGTGGTCGCGCGCGAGCCAGCGGAAGAAGCCGCGCCAGGCGGACAACATGCGGGCAAGACTTTTGCCGTCAAGCCCTTTGCCGTGCAGGTGCGCGATCGCGCGGCGCAGGTGATGGATCTGCAGGTCGGCGAGCGCGGTGCCCGTCGTAGCGGCGAACAGGGCCCGCAGGTCGCGGGCATAGTTTTCGACGGTCAGCGGCGACAGCCGCCGCTCGGTGGTGAGGTGCGCGAGGTAACCGTCGAGGAGACGGACCGTGGCTGGGGCGGGAACCGGCGCCGGTGCGGACGTTGCGCCGGCCGCCACGATCAAATCAGCAACCGTGCGAGCGTGGTGCTGACGATATCGCCCAGACGCTTGAGGTACAGCGTGCCCATTTCGGGGTAGAAGCGCTGCGCGTCCTCGCTCCCCAGCGCGAGCAGTCCGAGCGTGCGTCCGCCGTCGCGCAGCGGCACGTAGGCGAAGGACTTGAGCCGGGGACCGTCCTCGCCGAACCATTCCAGGGTATTGAGCATGGCGTGGCCGGTGCAATGCGCGTCGGCCAGCGATTCGGCGAACTGGCGCACTTCAGGGCTGACGGGCGCGGCCTCGGCCACGGCGGCATCCGCATCCGCGTACCACAGCCGCAGGGCGGTGTGCGGCACGGCAAAGGTTTCGCCCATCTCGTAGCGCAGCGCGCGCGTCAGCGATTCCATGTCGCGGGCGCCGACCAGCGCCAGCGTCGCGCGGTGCAGCTTGTCGCTGATGGCGTCGTTTTCTTCGCCGTACTGGATCAGTTCGGAGAGCTTGGACTCCAGCAGTTTGCTCTTCTCGCGGAGCGTGACCATCTGCCGCTCGGAGATCGGGATGGCGCGCCCGCCGTGCGGATGCGGCACGGTGATGGTAGCCAGCATTTCGGCGTACTGGTCGAAGAACTCGGGGTGGTCCTGCAGGTAACGGGCAACGGCGTCGGGAGTCATGTTTTTATGGTTGGAGATCGATCTCGCCTTGGAAAACGGTTTCCGCGGGGCCGGTCATCAGCACCGGCGTTCTTTCGCCGCGCCATGATACCCCGAGGTCGCCGCCGCGCGTAGTGATCGTGACCTCCGCGTCGAGCAGGCCACGCAGGATGCCGGCCACGGCCGCCGCGCAGGCGCCGGTGCCGCAGGCGAGCGTCTCCCCCGCGCCGCGCTCCCAGACGCGGAGCTTCACGTGGCCGCGGTCCGCCACCTGCGCGTAGCCCGCGTTCACCCGCTGCGGGAAGCGTGCGTGGCATTCGATCAGTGGCCCTTCGGTCATTACGGGTGCGGCCTCCACGTCGGGCACGAACCGGACCGCATGCGGATTGCCCATCGACAGAACGCTGATGTCCCGTGTCGTGCCGCCCACCTCGAGCGCGTAGACCGGGTCGCGGCGCGGGGCGGTAAACGGAATGTCGGCGGGCTCGAAGCGCGGCACGCCCATGTCCACGGTGACACGACCGTCCGCCTCCAGACGCGGTTCGATCACGCCGCTGGCGGTGCCGACGCGGATGACCGTTTTGTCGGTCAGTCCCTGCTCGCGCACGAAGCGCACGAAGCAGCGTGCACCGTTGCCGCACTGCTCGACCTCGCCGCCGTCGGCGTTGAAGATCCGGTAGTGAAAATCGGTGCCCGGCGCGCGCGCGGCCTCCACCAGCAGGAGCTGGTCGCAGCCCACGCCGAAGTGGCGATCGGCGATGCGACGCACCTGGTCCGCGGACAACACGATTTTCTGGCGTACGCCGTCGAACACGACGAAGTCGTTGCCGAGGCCCTGCATCTTGGTGAACTTCAGTTTCATGTCACCGCAATCGCCGTTCCGCAATCAAACATTGCACACCATTACGTAATCATCCATCACGAAGCCGTTGCCGATGTCCTTGACGACTGCGGACTCGATTGCGAAGCCATGCTTGCGGTAGGCGGCAATCGCGCCGGCGTTGCGTTTGTTCACCGCCAGCAGGAGGCGGCCGCACCCGCACCGGCGCGCGGCTTCGCCAATATGATCGAGCAGCCATCCGCCCAGCCCCGCGCGTTGCCGCGCGGTATCCACATACAGCTTGTCGAGCTTCATTTCTCCGCGCACCCCGGTCAGAAAGTAGTTCGCGAATGCGGCCAACCGTCCATTCTCGGTGAGCGTATCCCACCACACACCGTCGCGGGCCAGGTCCCTGCGGATCGCCGCGGCCCGGTAACGTTGCGCCAGCATAGTGTTGATCTGCCGGGGCGTGATGATACCGGGGTAATGCGCGCGCCAGACTTTGTGCGCAAGCCTGATCACTGCCTCCGCGTCGGTGGCCGCGAGCGGCGCGATTACCACCGTGCGCCGCACCGCTGCGTCACGCGTCATACGGACTCGCTTCGCCAGGCGGGCGGGTCTTGAAGCGCCGGTGCAGCCAGTAGTACTGCTCCGGCATCTCGCGCACACGCGCCTCGATGAAGGCATTCAGCCGGCGCGCGTCGGCTTCGAGGTCATCGGTCGGGAACTGCGTCCACGCCGGATAGAACTGCAGCACGTAACCCGCTGCACCCGGCAATTGCCGGGTGATCGCCGGCACCACCTTCGCACGTCCGAGCTGCGCGAGCCGGGACAGGCCGGTGATGGTTGCCGCCGGCACGCCGAAGAAGGGTACGAACACCGCGTCGCGGCTGCCGAAGTCCATGTCGGGCAGGTAGTAGAAGGGGATGCGCTGCTTCAGCGCGCGCGCGATGCCACGGACGCCGTCCTGCCGCGACAGCAGTGTGGAGTTCCCGAAGCGGGTGCGCCCGTGCAGGATCAGGCGGTCGAACACTTCGCTCTTCTGTTTGCTGTACATGGACGCGCCGCCGAACTCGGCAATGATGCGGCTGCCGCCCATGTCGAGACCGATGAAGTGCGGGCACAGCCAGATCACCGGCTCGTCGCGCACCGCCTGCCAGTGTTCGAGGCCCTCGATGCGCACGAAGCGCCGGATGCGCGCGCGCGAACCCCAGAACAGGATCACGTGCTCGAGCGCGGCGCGGCCGGCGGCCCTGAAATGTGCGCGCGCGAGCCGCCCCCGCGCCGCTTCGTCGAGCTCGGGAAAACACAGCCGCAGGTTGGTCAACACCACCCGCCGGCGCGCGCGGCCGATGGCATAGAAGGCCATGCCGGCCACCTGCCCGAGCGGCGCGAGCAGCGCCAGCGGCAGCCAGTGCAGGCACCAGAGGACAGCGACGGCGAAGCGGGCAAGCATGCGGGGTGAATATTCTTATGTGAATACAGCAGATTGCACCAAACGGACGATGCCGCGGACTTCTGAAACCGGGAGGTTATCTGCTAGAATCCGCGCCTTTTCCGACGCCCTGTCTTCCAGAAAATCCCAGAAAAAGCGCCCCCATGAGCGAATTCCTGTTTACCTCAGAGTCAGTCTCCGAAGGCCATCCGGACAAGATTGCCGACCAGATTTCCGACGCGGTGCTGGATGCGATCTTAGCCCAGGACAAATACGGCCGGGTCGCCGCCGAAACGCTGGTCGCCACCGGCCTCGTCGTCATGGCGGGCCAGATCACCTTCCGCGGCTCGGTCAATTACGCCGAACTCGCGCGCGACGTCATCAAGCGCATCGGCTACGACGATTCCTCCATCGGCTTCGACTACCGTTCGTGCGCGGTGCTCACCGCCTATGACGCGCAGTCGGTCGACATCGCGCAGGGCGTGGACGAGGGCAAGGGCCTCGATCTCGACCAGGGCGCGGGCGACCAGGGCCTGATGTACGGCTACGCGTGCGACGAAACCCCGCAGCTGATGCCGCTGCCGATCTATTACGCGCATCGCCTGATGGAACGCCATTCGGAACTGCGCAAGGACGGCCGCCTGAAGTGGCTGCGTCCGGACGCGAAATCGCAGGTCACCGTCCGCTACGTGGACGGCAAACCGGTCGAGATCGACACCGTCGTCATCTCGACCCAGCACCACCCGGACATTTCGCAGGAGCAGATCAAGGAAGCGGTGATCGAGGAGATCGTCAAGCCTGTCATCCCGAAAAACCTGCTGACCAAGAGCGCCAAGTACCTGATCAACCCGACCGGGCGCTTCGTCATCGGGGGTCCGCTCGGCGACACCGGCCTCACCGGCCGCAAGATCATCGTCGACAGCTACGGCGGCTATTCCCGCCACGGCGGCGGCGCGTTCTCCGGCAAGGATCCGTCGAAAGTGGACCGCTCGGCCGCCTACGCCGCGCGCCACGTGGCCAAGAACATCGTGGCCGCCGGCCTCGCGCAGAAGTGCGAAGTGCAGGTGGCCTACGCGATCGGCGTGGCGAAGCCCGTCAGCGTGCTGGTCGACACCTTCGGCACCGGCAAGATCGCCGACGAGAAGATCGGCAAGCTGGTCGAGAAGCACTTCGACCTGCGGCCGAAAGGCATCATCCAGGCGCTCGACCTGCTGCGCCCGATCTACTTCAAGACCGCCGCCCACGGGCACTTCGGCCGCGACGAGCCGGAGTTCACTTGGGAACATACCGAAAAAGCCGCCGCACTTAAGGCAGATGCCGGCGTTTGATCCCGGCGGCTTTTCAGTGAAGGCTAACTTCGCCAAAGGCGAAGTCAAGCGAGCAGGGCGCAGCGGCCGAAGCTACAAGGCCGAGGCCCTCAAGGCCGATGCCAAGTAAGCATCCGGTCACCCGTCCGGTTCGGAAAAGCCCGCTTTGTCTGCGGGCTTTTTCATTTCCCGCACCCGGCTGACAGATCGTCCTGACCGGGTTAGAATTCGCGCCCTCTTCGCCCCGAGGAGCGTTGCGACCGGTTCACCGCGCTTTGGCATCAACGCGGACCGGCCAGGCTCGGGGCCCTGCGATCTCCCTCGCAGGCCGCAACGGCGCTCACGAACTTTTTTCTGAACCATGGAAAGGAGCGCGTGATGAGCGCCGTAATCAAGACCTCCAGCAAGGACTACCACGTCGCCGACATCGGCCAGGCCGACTTCGGGCGCAAGGAAATCGCGATCGCCGAGACTGAAATGCCGGGTCTCATGTCGGTGCGCGAGGAATTCAAGAAGGAACAGCCGCTCAAGGGCGCGCGCATCGCCGGGTCGCTCCACATGACCATCCAGACGGCCGTGCTGATCGAGACACTGGCCGCGCTCGGCGCCGACATCCGCTGGGCTTCGTGCAACATCTTCTCGACCCAGGACCACGCCGCCGCCGCCATCGCCGCACGCGGCATTCCGGTCTTCGCGGTCAAGGGCGAATCGCTGGAGGAGTACTGGGACTACACGCACCGCATCCTGGAATGGTCGGACGGCGGCACGCCGAACATGATCCTCGACGACGGCGGCGACGCCACGCTGCTCGTCACGCTCGGCGCGCAGCACGAAAAGAACGGCACGCAGCCGCCCGAAGGCACGAACGAGGAAGAGCGCATCCTGTTCGCGGCCATGCGCAAGCACCTCAAGGAAAAGCCGGGTTATTACTCGAAGATCCAGGCCAACATCAAGGGCGTGACCGAAGAAACCACGACCGGCGTGCATCGCCTGTACCAGATGCAGAAGGAAGGCCGCCTGCCCTTCCCCGCCATCAACGTCAACGACTCGGTCACCAAGTCCAAGTTCGACAACCTCTACGGCTGCCGCGAATCGCTGGTGGACGCGATCAAGCGCGCGACCGACGTGATGATCGCCGGCAAGGTCGCGGTCGTCTGTGGCTACGGCGACGTCGGCAAGGGCAGCGCCGAAGCGCTGCGCGCACTCTCCGCCCAGGTCTGGGTGACCGAGATCGACCCGATCTGCGCGCTGCAGGCCGCAATGGAAGGCTTCCGCGTGGTGACCATGGACTACGCCGCCGACAAGGCGGACATTTTCGTCACCGCCACCGGCAACCTTTCCGTCATCAACCATGAGCACATGAAGCGCATGCGCCACAACGCGATCGTGTGCAACATCGGCCACTTCGATTCCGAGATCGAGATCGCCGCGATCAAGGCCTACCAGTGGGAGAACATCAAGCCGCAGGTCGACCATGTGATCTTCCCGGACGGCAAGCGCATCATCGTGCTGGCCGAGGGCCGGCTGGTGAACCTGGGCTGCGGCACCGGCCACCCGTCATTCGTGATGTCGAATTCCTTCACGAACCAGACGCTGGCGCAGATCGAGCTCTATGCGCATGGCAGCAAGTACAAGAACGAGGTCTACACCCTGCCCAAGCATCTCGACGAGAAGGTGGCGCGCCTGCACCTGAAAAAACTCGGCGTGGACCTGACGGTGCTGAGCGAAGCGCAGGTGGCGTACCTGAACACGCCGGTGGACGGGCCGTACAAGCCCGATCACTACCGGTATTGATGAGGAGCGGCGGGCGCCGACCGCGTCCGCCTTCCACGCCATGCAATCCCAGAAAAAATTCCCGCGCCAGTTCAGCTTCGAGTTCTTCCCGCCCAACACGCCCGAGGGACAGGTCAAGCTGCGGGACACGATCCGGCAGCTTGCGCAGCTGAAGCCGAAGTTCTTTTCGGTGACCTACGGCGCGGGCGGCTCGACGCGCGACAAAACGCTCGACACCGTGCTGGAGATCCGCCAGCAGGGGCTGGCGGCGGCCCCCCATATCTCCTGCATCGGCTCGACGCGCGAGGGGGTGCGCGAGATTCTGCAGAAGTACAAGGACCAGGGCATCGGCCATCTGGTGGCGCTCCGCGGCGACCTGCCGTCGGGCACCGCCACGTCGGGCGAGTTTCATTACGCCAACGAGCTGGTCGCGTTCATCCGCAAGGAATACGGCCGCCATTTCGAGATCGACGTCGCGGCGTATCCGGAATATCACCCGCAGGCGCGCAACGCCACCGAGGACTTGCGCAACTTCAAACGCAAGGTCGAGGCCGGTGCCAACTCCGCGATCACGCAGTATTTCTACAACGCGGACGCCTACTACCATTTCGTCGAGCAATGCCAGGCCATGGGGCTCGATCTCCCGATCGTGCCGGGCATCATGCCGATCGGACGCTTCTCCCAGCTCGCGCGCTTCTCGGATGCCTGCGGCGCGGAAATCCCGCGCTGGATCCGCAACAAGCTCGAGGCCTACGGCGACGACACTGCCTCCGTCCGCGCCTTCGGGCTCGACGTGGTCACGCAGCTCTGCGACCAGTTGCTGCAGAACGGCGCGCCCGGCCTGCATTTCTACACGCTGAACCAGGCCGGACTGACCACCACCATCTGGCAGCGGCTCGGCCTCTAGACGGCCGGGGGCGGAACCATGCGCGCGATCTGGAACGGCGTGACCCTCGCCGACAGCAACGACACCGTGGTCGTCGAGGGCAACCACTACTTCCCGGCGGCGGCCGTGAAGCCGGAGTGCCTGCGGTCCAGCGCCACCCACACCACCTGCGGCTGGAAAGGCACCGCCAGCTATTACGATGTGGTGGCGGACGGCCAGGTGAACAAGGACGCCGCCTGGTACTACCCGGACCCCAAGGCAGCGGCGGACAACATCAAAGGCCGGATTGCCTTCTGGAAGGGCGTCATAGTCGTCGCGTGAGCCTGACCGGCGGGGGGCGCCGCCCCCGCCTCAGCCAGAGGTTGTAGGACGGCCCGGCGCGTGTGATTGTTCACGCTTGCGCCGCGCGAGCCGTACAGGCGCGGTGATACACTTTCGGGCTCCTACCGACCTGCGTCCGGACCTGAATCCGAACCTGCCCATGCCTGTCGCCACCCGCCGAATGCTGCTCCTCGCCGCGTGTCTCTCCGGGGCGTGCCTGGCCACGAACGCGCTCGCGCAGCAGGGCTTCAAGTTCTCGCAGCAGGACAACAGCGAACAGGCCGCGCGCGAGGCCAAGGCGCAGGAAATCGCCGCGCGCCTGTCCACGCCCTGCCGCGACCAGTTGAAGGACAAGAAGATCATGGTGGTGATCGGCGAGGAGACCTCCGCCGGCGGCATCTCCGCCAACCAGCAGAACTACGGCCCCCACTACCAGGCGATCAATGGCCGGCTGCGCGCGCTGGGCCTGAAAACCTACACGCCGGAGGAAATCCGCAAGCAGATCGCGCAGGCCGAGATCGACGCCTACTTCAAGGGCAACCCCGACGCCGCCATCTCCGCGTCCAAGCGGCTGGGCGCGAGCTTCACGCTGCGCGGCCTCATCTCCGCGCAGGCCGGGCGCAACGCCATCATTCCGGTCAACGAGGTCATCGTCGCGATGGGCTTTACGCTCGCCGATGCCAACGGCCGCCCGATCTCGGATGCCTCCGCGCAGGGCGGTTCGTTCGCGGGCGCCGACACCCGCAGCGCCGCCGCTTCGCTGGTCAACGAGCAGGCCGACGACGTCGTCTCGAAGCTGTATGCCGATTACTGCACGCGTGCCGGGCTCACCACCGGCACCACTGGCCGTAAAAAATAGTCCGACCGTTCAGAGGGAGAACCGCCATGCACACCACTGTCATCCGCGCCCTGCTCGCTGCCGCGCTCGCCGCCGCGCCTTTCGCCGCCTCCGCCCAGCCGAGCTGGGGCGCGGGGAGCAGTTCGGCGCCCAGCACGTCGACGTCGCAAAAGGCGAACGAGGCCGCCGACAAGGCCGTCTACAAGCCGATCGAGTACCAGAACGCGTCCAAGGCCGGCCCGCCGCTGATCGTGATTCCCGGCGAGGTCAAGAGCAACAACGTCAACTTCAACCAGAAGTTCGGCCCCAACAACATCGCCGATTTCGCCGAGATCGAGTTGTCGAAGGCCAACTTCCCGGTGCTCGAGCGCACGAACCTGGGCCCGCTGCTGAACGAGTTTTCGCTTGCCTACAACCTCGGTGATCCGCAGGCGGCCGGCAAAGTCCTCGGCCGCGGCAAGCTGAAGACGACCAAATGGGTGGTGAAGTTCGACATCCTGAAGACCGAGCAGGTGGCCGCCGCCCAGCAGGGCTTCGACGGCCGCGCGCTCGGCAACGTGCTCGGCGCGATCGGCATCTTCAGCGGCTCGCGCGGGGGTGCGGCGGCGGGTGTCGCCGGCGGCGCTGCCGTGGGCTCGGTCAAGACCGAGGACACCACCGGCGTCTGGATCATCGGCATGCGCTACAAGATCATGAACGCGGAGACCACCGAACAGGTGGCCACCGGCTACACCGAGGAAAAAATGGAAGTCGGCACCACCTCGACCTCGGTGCTGGGCGTGTCCTCCGGCCAGCAGGGCGGCGTGTCGCTCGACACCATGGTGCAGCGCCTGATCCAGAAGACCGTCTGGGAAATCGACAGCAAGTACAAGTAATCGGCCGCGCGCAGATGCGCGCCAGGAGAGAGCCGGCGTGACCGATCCGCAAAAACTCGGCAAGTACGAAATCCGCCGCGAACTCGGCCGCGGCGCGATGGGCGTCGTGGTCGAGGCCTTCGACCCGATGATCGAACGCACGGTCGCGCTGAAGACCATCCGCGCCGACCAGCTCGAGGGCACCGAAGCGCAGGAAATCATGACGCGCTTCCAGCGCGAGGCCAAGGCCGCCGGCCGCCTCACGCACCCGAACATCGTGGCCGTCTACGACTACGGCGAGGACGGCGGCACCGCCTTCATCGCGATGGAGTTCGTGCGCGGGCGCTCGCTCAAGGACTATTTCGACAAGCACGAGCGCTTCACCATCCCGCAGGTCGCGCGCATCATGGGCGAGCTGCTCTCCGCGCTCGGCTACGCCAGCAAGAATGGCATCGTCCACCGCGACATCAAGCCGGCGAACATCATCCTGCTGGAAGACGGCACGGTGAAGGTGGCCGATTTCGGTATCGCGCACATCCTGTCCTCCGAATTCACGCAGGCCGGGCAGGTGCTGGGCACCCCTTCCTACATGTCGCCCGAGCAGTTCATGGGCCAGACCGTGGACGGGCGCTCCGACCTGTACTCGGCCGGCGTCGTGCTCTATACCCTGCTGACCGGCGAGCGGCCGTTCACGGGCGCCGCGACCACCATCATGCACAAGGTGCTGAAGGAAGACCCGCTGCCGCCGTCGACGTTGAACGTGCAGGTGCCCAAACCCTTCGACGCGGTGATCCGCAAGGCGATGGGCAAGCGGCCCGACGACCGCTTCCAGACCGCGCAGGCCTTTGCCGCCGCGATCAATACCGCCGCCGATAACCGCATGCCGGAAGGCATCGAGATTTCGCCCGACGCGACCATGGTGGCGGGCGGCGACAGCACCTTCATCAGCCTGGACGCCACCCAGGCCGCCCCGGCCGCGCAGGCAACACAGAAAATGCCGGCCACCGACCGTACCGTGGCGGCGACGATGCGAACCGCGATGCCGACGCCCGGGGCCGCCGCGCCCGGCGAAGCCACCCTGGCCGCCCGCAGCGGATCGCGCAAGAACGTCGCCGTGCTGGCCGTCGTGGCCGTGCTCGGCATCGCGGTTGCGCTCGCCGCCTGGTTCATGGCGTCGCCCCGCACGGAAACCACCACCGCAGCAGCGACAAGCGCCCCGGCCGCAGTGGTCCCTGCCGCACCCGCCGCCGCCCCGACGGCAGTCCCCGTGGCCGCGGCACCGACGGCGCCGCAGGCCGCGCCCGGCACCATGACCTTCAGCGCCATGGGTCTCGCTGACCCGGGCAACCAGCAGTTCAAGGCGGATCCGAACGCCGCCGCGGCCGCCGCGCGCAACGATGCGCGCCGGCAACTCGTCGAGAAAGCGCTCGCCCTCACCGTGGACAGCGCCTCGCTCGCGAAAAATCAGGTGCTGCTCGACAAGCTGCTCGCGCGCAGCAACGAATTCGTGGCCAACGTCGTACTGGAAGGCGCGCCCATGACCGGCAAGGACGGGCTGGTGCAGGTCGCCACGGTCGGCACGGTCAAAGTGCGCGAGGTGCAGAAGGCGCTGAACCAGATGTCGCGCGAGGAGCGCGTCGACTTCATCCGCAACAACGGCGACCCGAAGATCTCGGTGGCGATCACCGTCAAGGACGAGACCAGCGGCGGGCAACCGTCGCAGATCGCCGAGAACATCCTGAAGGAGCGCATCCAGTCCTTCGGTTTCCGCATCTGGTCCGACGAGGCCAAAGCCAGGACCGGCGCCGACATCGCGGTGGTCGGCGAGGCCACGGTGCGCAAGTTATCGGCCAAACTCGCCGCCTCCGGACTGACGATCGACAAGTACCTGCTCACCTCGTGGACGGTCAAGGCCGTGGACCGCGCGACGGGCGAAGAGATTTACTACAACAACAAGCTGCCGAAGAACGTCGAAGCGAAAGCCACCCGCGAGCAGGCGCTCGCCGACATCGGCACCAAGGTCGCCGACGAATTCTCGCGCGGCTTCTTCCTGCAGCATTTCGTGCCGGGCGGCCGGCGCACGGTGCTCCAGTTCGAGGGCCTGCCGGGCAAAACGGCGGAGGCTGCGCTGGCGCGCGAGGTGCCGGGACTGCCGCAGGTCGTGATGGCCGCGCCGCTTTCCGGCGGCAAGATGGAACTGCTGCTCATGGGCGGCAACGTGCCGGTGAGCGAGCTGGTGTCGAGCGCGGTGCTGGCACCGCTCAATGCCAAGCTGGGCGCGGCCTGCTTCACGCTCGGCGCCACGGCGGGCGAGGAAGTCACCGTGCGCTTCGACGCGAAATGCAACGCGGCGGCAACGGTCGCGCGCTTCGACGAATACCCGCCGGCCGCGCTCTACGCCGCCCCGCCGGCGCGGCGCGCCGCCGTCGTCAAGAATCCGGAAACGGCGAAGAAGCTGTCGATCTGACGGCCCGCTTGAAACCCGTCATCCCGAGAATTCGTCATCCCCGCGACGGCGCGTATCCCCTTCCCCCGTTCACGGGAGAAGGTAGGATGGGGGCAACTCACTTGCTGTCGCTGGACACCGGCCTGCGCCGGTGTGACGGAGTACATCAGTCCTTCCGTGGATTGCTGCTTTGGATTCCCGCTGGGAGGGGAAGGGGCCCCTCCCCCTTCCCGGCGGGAATGACGGGCCTTCTGATTCCGGTGTTCTCCGTGCCTCCGTGCCTCTGTGGTTCAGGCCGTCGGTGGAGAATCTACTCGCACTCGAAGTGCACCAGCTCCGCGCCGGGCTCGGCGGACCCGTGGCCGAAGCTGATGTGGCCGCGCCCGCGCAGCATGAGCTGCTCGCGCTTCAGCACGATCTCCGGGTCGCCCTCGATGGTCACGAAGGTGCCGTTGGTACTCTGGTCGATCGCGTAGTACTTGCCGCGCCGGCATTCGATCCGGCCGTGCATGCGGGAGGCCTTGCGGTCCCCGATCGAGATCTCGTTCACGGCGTCGCGCCCGATCGTGACGCTGGCGTGCCGGCTGCTCATCACGATCTCGCGCCCGCCATGCCTCACGATGAGCTTGGGTTCCCACTCGCTCACCGGCACGTCGCGCGAGGTCATCATCGTGAGTTCCTCGCCGTCCTGCCAGATGACCTCGCAGATGCCGATTTCTTCCTGCTTGCCCGCGACCTGCATCGCGTAGAGGTCACGCGTGGACTGCCGCAGCAGCGGCGACAGCGCGGCCACCGTGTCCATGTTGGTGATGATCTGGCCGCCCTTCGCCAGCGCGGTCATGCGGGCGGCGAGGTTGACGGCGTCGCCGAAGTAATCGTTGCGCTCCTCGATCGCGGAGCCGTAGTGGAAGCCGATGCGGATGGCGATCCGGGGGCCCTCGGTCGCCGGCATGCCCGTCACGCGCAGCTGGATGTCGCTGGCGGCCAGCATGCCCTCGTCGGCCGTCGGCAGCACCGCCATCACTTCATCGCCGATGGTCTTGACGATGCGGCCCTCGTGGGCGAGCACCGCGATGCGGGCCTGGTCGAGGACGGACTCGATGATCGCCATTGCCCGCGCATCTCCCAGCGTGTCGTACAGCTGGGTGCTGCTGGCGATATCGGCGAACAGGATGGCGTACTGCTGCGCGTCCCCGGTCATAGCGGCGGATTATATAGCGGGGCGGCGCGTGCGCGCCCCCCCGCCGCAGCCTGTTTTCAGGCGGCCTGCGCCACCCGTTTTTTCTTGGCCTGCGCCTCCTTGGCGTGCATCTGGGCGTAGGCCCCGTGCGCGGCGCCCTCGGCGTCGCCCACGTGGACCGGGTAGCCCATGTCCTCCAGCACGGAGCCCAGCGCGGACAGGCACAGCATCACGTTGTCCGGGCGGCAGGAGTAGCCCATGAGTCCGAAGCGCCAGATTTTGCCGGCCAGCGGCCCCAGGCCGGCGCCGATTTCCAGGCCGAATTCCGACAGCAGCGTCTTGCGCACCGCGGCCTCGTCCACGCCTTCCGCGCAGCGCACCGCGTTCATCTGCGGCACCTGGAACTGCTCCTTGACCAGGAACTTGAGCCCCATCGCCTCCAGGCCGGCCTTGAGCGCGACGTGATGGCGGTGGTGGCGCGCCCAGCACGCCTCCAGCCCTTCCTCGCGGATCAGCAGCAGCGCTTCGTGCAGCGCGAACAGCGAATTGGTCGGCGCGGTGTGGTGGTAGGTGCGGGTGGTCTCGCCCCAGTAGCCGAGCAGCAGGTTCATGTCCATGAACCAGCTGTGGATCTTGTCCTTGCGGGCCTTGACGCGGTCGACGACACGCTCGGAAAACGACACCGGCGAGAGCCCGGGCGTGCACGACAGGCACTTCTGGCTGGCGGAATAGACCGCGTCGATTTCCCACTCATCCACCTTCACGGCGCAGCCGCCCAGGCTCGTCACCGCGTCCACGATCGCCAGCGCGTCGTGCTTGTGCGCGAGCTGCACCAGCGTTTTCGCATCCGATAGCGCGCCCGTGGAGGTTTCGGCGTGCACGAAGGCCAGCAGGCGGGCATCGGGGTGCTTCTTCAGCGCGTCTTCCACTTTCTGCGGGTCGATCGCCTCGCCCCATTCGTGGTCGACCACCACCGGCGTGCCGCCGCAGCGCTCCACGTTCTCGATCATGCGGCCGCCGAACACGCCGTTGCGCGCGACGATCACCTTGTCGCCCGGGGCCACCAGGTTCACGAAGCAGAACTCCATGCCCACCGAGCCGGGACCGGAGATCGGGAAGGTCAGCGGATTCTTGGTCTGGTAGGTGTAGCGGAGCAGCGATTTCAGCTCCTCCATCATGTCCACGAACACCGGGTCGAGGTAGCCGATCGCGGGCTGGCTCATGGTGGTCAGCACGCGCGGATGGATTTCCGTCGGGCCGGGGCCCATCAGCGTGCGTTGCGGCGGGTGGAACGAATGGATGCGCTTCGCAGGGGCAAACGGGTTCATGGAATCGGCTCCTAGGGTCGAAAAACGGACGGGACTGTCTTCATCTCCGCGCGACTTCACGCGGATGGGTCGGCGCTGTTGCGCTTCGTTCAATACCTCGACAGCCTGGATTTCGCCGCCGCTCAGGGCCTCGATTTCCATCGCCCAGCGGGCGGGTACCGAGCCGGTTTTCACCCAGTTGCTGACCAGCGCCCGGTCGATCTTCAGGCGGCGGGCGGCTTCGGCTTGCGAGCCGAACAGGGCAACGAGGCGTTCCGCGCAGTTCATGGGCCGGGAGTTTGCCATGTCAAAATAATTTTGACAAGGCGGACTCCGGGCAGGCTTGGGAAGCGTCTTGGCCGGCGCTATCCTTCATGCATCGGGCGGGCACCGCCCCGGTTCAGGGAGAGGGAATGAGGCGGGTTTTACTGCTCATCGTCGTCGCAGGGATGGCGCTATCCGCGCACGCGCAGAGCGACAGCGCCGCCTTCGAACTGGCCGCCGCGGGCCGCCTCGACCGCCTGCAGACAGAGCTCGGCAGGGAACCCGGCCTGGCGACAGTACGCAACGCGCAAGGCGAAACCCTGCTGATGGTGGCGTCGGCCAACGGTCATTGGAGGGTCGCCTCCCTGCTGCTGCTGAAGAACAAGGCCGATCCCGACGCCGCCACCCGCGACGGCAACACCGCCCTGCACCGGGCCGCGGCAGGTGGACACAGCGACGCGGTCAGTCTGCTGATCGCCCTCGGCGCGAGCACGCAGGTGAAGAACAGCGCCGGCCGTACGCCCGGCGAGGTGGCCCGCGCCGGCGGTCATGAAGCGGTGGCCCATGCGCTGGAGATGGCTTACTGCGCGGCGCCGATGGTGAAGTAGCGACATGCCGCAGGGATCTGCGTACGGGCCTACGTGGCCGGTGCGAGGGCGGGTGTTCTGATGAGCACGAAAGGAAACGGTGTCTTGAAAATCTTTTTCTTCTTACTCATGCCAACTCTGTTAGCGTTAACGATCGGCATGCCGCAGGCCCAAACCGATTTATCAGAGGGCCTTCGTCAATATTCTGAAGGGCAAGCCGCAAATGATCGCGGGGACTATTCGAGCGCGATGCGAATATGGCGAAACCTTGCGGACAAGGGTGACAGCTACAGTCAGTACGCAATTGGGGACATGTATTTAAAAGGGAAGGGGGTTAAACAGGATCCCTCGCAAGCCCAGTACTGGCTTCATCGTGCTGCAAGTGCTGGCGTAGTGGATGCGCAGGTTTCTTTGGGTGCCATGTACATGCGAGGGCTCGGGATTCCAGTAAACGAAAAGGAAGGATTGCGCTGGACCTTGGCAGCAGCCAACTGTGACAACTCAGGCGCACAATGGAACATGGCACTTGTTTATGCGAATGGTATGGGCGTGGTGAAAGACATGGTCCAAAGTCTGAAATGGACATACTTGGCCGCGCAAGCCGGAAGAGCGAAAACTCCTCACCCTAGTGCTAATGCGGGGATTAAACAGATCGAACGATCTCTAAGTCAACGCGATATCGACCAAGCCAAGCGACTAGCATTCGAATGGAGAATGAGCCCTCAATGCAAACTGCGTTAGCTTCACAAGCCAAATTGCTGCGATCATTGATGGGGCAGTTTGCCGAGTTGCATAGCCTTAGGTTACTAAGCATGGCAATCAGACATGCCAACATCGAGCACTACAAATAATTTCCTATGAAACGTTTGTCCAGGCCGTCGCGACTGGTAGCAATGTGGTCGCGCTTTTGCCTAGTAGCTTTCATCATCTGGGTCCCTTACTCCGCGTACCAAGCGTACGATAACTTCGTTTCTGAGGCCATGTGGAAACGCGTGTGGCTGACATACGTTTTTTTGCAGATAGATAAATCGGCACGCTTCTTAGACAAGCCCGTGCATGTTGAGGAGCTCAATGCATATATAGCGGCCCGACAACAAGAACACCAAAGACTCAAAGCTGCACTTGGGGAAAGAATTGACTATATGTCACCCTACCAAATTGCTGCTCAGCTTCGCGCAATCGCCGAGCGCGCGGGTCTGTTTCCGAACGAAATCGATCACCTTGAACTTCCTGGAAGCGCCCACAATCTCGAAAACATCTCGACCACACAAGCGAAATACTTGCTAAAAGAAATTGCCATTACTTTGCTTCTTATACCGACTATTTACTTGTCAGTGATTCTACTTATCTGGATCGTCAGCGGCAGAAATCCATACACGACTGTGACGACCCGCCCAACGATCATTGATGTGACACCTCATGAACCGTTTCACTCATCACACACAAAAAAGCGAATAGATAAAGAATAAATATTTACTTATCACATATATGGTGTCGTAGTAAGACGTTAAGGATTGAGCCCTTCGCTACTAGTGCCGGTGCACACTCCCGCGTGCTGCCACATAGTGCTGCCGCAGCAGATCCCGCCCGAAGTCGCCACTGAAGTCGCGCCAGACGGTGTGGATGTGGTTGCTGTCGTTCTGCGAGGCATCGTATTCGATCAGGATCAGCGGCCCCTGCACGCGGTAGTAGTGCGGCCGGCCGCGCACGATCGAGCCGGCCCAGCCGAAGCGCAGCGCCTCGATGCCGCCTTCCTTCGCCCGCGCGAGGCGCGCCTCGGCGAGCCCCGGCTCGAAGCTGCGGGCATAGGTCTCGACCAGCTTCCACAGTAGCGCGCGCTGCTGGTCGTCAAGCTTCGCCGCGGAGATGCCCGCAGCGTCCAGCGGCTCGACCTTGTCCCGGCTGCCGGTGACGATATCGCCGTAGGTGCGGGGCGAGATGACCGCTTCCTGTCGCTGCGCCTCGCTCAGTGATTCGAGCAGCGCCCAGCCCGCGTCGTGCTCCTCGCCCAGGGCGCGCAAGCCCTTGCGCGGGCCTCTCGTCACCGTCGCCGGGTTGGCGCCGAAGAAACTCGGCGTATCCACCGCCATGCGGTCGCCGGCGAGCGTGAAGTTCAGCGACAGGTGATGCCCCTCGAAGCGCCACCCCCACTGCCGCGCTCGGTCGGGCGTGCCGTAGATCGTCAGGTGGTAGCGCTCCGGATCGCGCATCCAGCCGATGGTCTCGATCTCGCGGAGCACCTGCTCGAGTTCGATGATGTTGACGACCTTGCGGTAGCCGGGGGCGGAGAGCGCAAGACGCAGCAGGCCGTGCACCGCTTCCCGGTTCGCCGGGGCCAGGTCCTTCAATGCGATGCCGTTGCGGCTGCGCGGGATGTAGTGCCAGTCGAGCCGGTCGCGGTCCTCGAAGGGGCGCATCGCCTGCGCGCGGCTTTTCTCGGGCAGCGCCGCGACCAGCCGCTCGGCCGCTTCGCGCATCTTGACCGCGACGGCGGCCAAGGGCGGCGGCTTGTCCTGCGCCTGCGCGCCGGCCGCCAATCCCAGCAGGAAGATGAACACCGGAAGGCGCATGGCGCGCCAGCGTGAGATGGCCGTCCGGAAGTTCACGGCGTGCCCGCGGACGGCCCCACGTCCGGACTGAAGCCCACCCGCCCCGCGAGCGGCAGCCGCAGCGCCGGCGGCCACGGATCGACGCCGAAACTCAGCCCGAGCAGATTCACCTCCAGGCCCTCGACGCTGCTGGCGGTGACCCCGAGCAGGCCGTACACCGAAAGCTGCCCGCCGCTGCCGCTGGGCGCATGACCGAAGACTTGACCGCCGCGGTAATCCTTGCCGATCGCTGTCGGCGGCAGGTCGGCCCGCAGTTCGGGCACGTCGCGCAGCACCCACGCGGTGAAGGTATTGGAGTTGGGGCCCGGCCACACCGTGTATTCCCCTGCCCACGGATAGCTGCGCGCAGCCTTGTCGATGCGGGCGATCAACGCCGCCGCCTCGGGACCACGCTTGTCCGCCAGCAGTTCGGGCAGGGCGCCGTAC
This sequence comes from Burkholderiales bacterium, assembly GCA_050741255.1. Taxonomy (GTDB): domain Bacteria; phylum Pseudomonadota; class Gammaproteobacteria; order Burkholderiales; family SG8-41; genus CAZXNF01. The sequence continues at coordinate 28,434 of JBOIEQ010000008.1, forward strand.
CAGCGCGCATCCGGCGCCCGCGTGCCGATCGACACCACCGAATCGCTCCACCGCAACTGCCAGCCGATGACTTCGTAGACCGTGTAGGCCTTGGCATCGGCCGGCTTCACGGCGATCCAGGTATGCACGCCGAAATAGCGGCGCCAGCCCCACGCCCGCGCCGAGTACACCTGCACAATGGCTTCGCGCGCGACGGCGGGATCAGGCGCAAGACCCGCCGGTTCATGACTCGCGGTGCGCCAGTCGCCGTTGTTGCTGGCGCAACCGACGATCAGCGCCAGCGGCGCCGCGGCGATCAGTGCGGCCGCGAGCCAGCGGCGGGTACCCGGGGAAGGCATCGCGTTCAGCCGCGGGCGTCCGCTTCATCCTCGGCGAACGCCGACACCGCCGGAAAGTCCTCCGGATCGAAGGCGTGGTCGCCGTCAGGTGCGGCGACGCCGGTGGCGGCGAGTCCCGTGAAACCGAAACGCTCACGGTCCATCAGATGCGACAGCCGCACGTCCGCGAGCGCCTTGAACGTGCTCTCGACGCGGCCCGGGAATTTCTTCTCCCAGTCGCGCAACATGGCCTTGATCTGCTTGCGCTGCAGCGTGGCCTGCGAACCGCACAGGTCGCAGGGGATGATCGGGAACGCGCGCAGTTCCGCATAGGCTTCGAGGTCGCGCTCCTTCACGTAGGCCATCGGCCGGATGACGACGTGCTTGCCGTCGTCGGACACGAGCTTGGGCGGCATCGCCTTCAGCTTGCCGCCGAAAAAGAGATTGAGGAAGAAGGTTTCCAGGATGTCGTCGCGGTGGTGCCCGAGCGCGATCTTCGTCGCACCGAGTTCCCCCGCCACGCGATACAGCACGCCGCGCCGCAGCCGCGAGCACAGCCCGCACATGGTCTTGCCCTCGGGAATGACGCGCTTCACGACCGAATAGGTGTCCTGCACCTCGATGCGATGCTCGACGCCGAGGGATCGCAGATATTCCGGCAATACGTGATCCGGGTAACCCGGGTGCCGCTGGTCGAGATTGACCGCGACGAGGTCGAAGCGCACCGGCGCCTTCTCGCGCAGGCGCATCAGCACGTCGAGCAGCGCGTAGCTGTCCTTGCCGCCCGACAGGCATACCATGACGCGGTCGCCCTCAGTGATCATGGCGTAGTCGCCGATCGCCTCGCCGATCTGGCGGCGCAGGCGCTTGGCGAGCTTGTTCGCCTCGTACTGCTGCTTCTGCGTAACGAGAACGTCTGGCGCGTTCACAGGCTGATGCTCCGGCCGCCGTCCACGGCGATGACCTGCCCCGTCACGTACGGCGCGCCGCAGACGAGAAACTCCACCGCCTTCGCGATGTCGTCGGGTTCGCCCACGCGCTTCAGCACCGTCGAATGCACGATGCGCTGGCGCGCGACCTCGTCGGCCCACTCCGGGTCTTCCGGCCACAGGATGGGCCCCGGCGACACGCCGTTGACCCGCACCTCCGGCCCCAGTTCGCGGGCCAGGGACTTCGTCAGCGCCAGCAGCCCGCCCTTGGCGGCGTTGTAGACCACGTGGCTCTTCATCGGAATTTCGGCATGGATGTCGACGATGTTGACGATGACGCCTTTCGATTTGCGCAGGTGCACGGCCGCCGCCTGCGCGAGGAACAGCGGCGCTTTCAGGTTGGTGCCGATCAGATCGTCCCACGCGCGCTCGTCGATCTCGCCGATCGGCGTCGCGTAGAAGCTCGACGCATTGTTGACCAGCACGTCGAGGCCGCCGAAGCGCTCCGCCGTGTCGCGCACGATGTTCGACAGCGAACCGGTCTTCAGCAGGTCGGCCTGCATGAGCGCGACCGAGTCCTTGCGCAAGGCGTTCAGCTCCGCGGCCAGCGCCCGCGCTTCCTGCGCCGACGCCCGGTGATGCAGCATCAGGTTCGCCCCGGCCGCGTGCAGGCGGCGCGCGATGGCCGCGCCGACGCGCCGGGCGCCGCCGGTGACCAGTGCGACCTTGCCTTCGAGCGGAAGCGACGGTGACGACGGTAACGACACAGGGACCTGTTCTCCGGGCCGGCGGGACGGGCGGGCCGGGCCCCGGGGTGGGGCACGATAAACTGTTGAGATTCTACAAGAATCCCCCCCCGCTCCTCCCATGGAACTCCCGGCCCCGGGCGCCGATGCGCTCGCCCACAGTGCACGCTTGCAGGCCCTGATCCGCGACGAGATCCACGCCGCCGGGGGCAGCCTGCCGTTCTCGCGCTACATGGCACTCGCGCTCTACGCGCCGGGCCTCGGCTACTACATGGCAGGCAGCCGCAAGCTCGGCGCCGACGGCGATTTCGTCACCGCGCCGGAACTCTCGCCGCTGTTCGGGCAGGCGCTCGCGCAGCAGGCCGCCGAGGTGCTGGCGATGCCCGGCTGCGACGCGGTGCTGGAGATCGGCGCGGGCTCCGGCGCCCTGGCCGCCGCCCTGCTGGAAGAACTCGAACGGCTCGGCCGGCTGCCGGCGCAGTACCTGATCCTGGAGCTGTCGCCCGACCTGCGTGCCCGCAGCCGCGACACGCTGGCCGCGCGCGTGCCGCACCTCATCGGGCGCGTCGCGTGGCTCAATCAACTGCCGCCGCGTTTCTCGGGCTTCATCATCGGCAACGAAGTACTCGACGCGATGCCCTGCGCGCTGGTCTTCGCCCGTGATGGAGAAATACTCGAAACGCATGTGCGGGCAACGGCGGCCGGCGGGTTTGAAACCGTGGATTGCGCACCGGAACCGGCAGTCCTGGCCGCCGCCGCCGCGCTCGCGCTGCCGCCGCAGGGCTATCGCAGCGAACTGCAGCTCGAGGCGCAGGCTTTCCTGCGCACGCTGGGCGGCGTGCTGGAGCGCGGCGTGGCGCTGTTTCTCGACTATGGCTTTCCGCAGCGGGAGTACTACCATCCGCAGCGCAACGAAGGCACGCTGATGTGCCACTACCGCCACCGCGCGCATGCCGACCCCTTCCTCCACGTCGGCCTTCAGGACATCACCACCCACGTGGATTTCACCGCGATGGCGACGGCAGCGCGCGCGGGCGGACTGCAACTTGCGGGCTACGCCTCGCAGGCGCAGTTCCTCATCAACTGCGGCATCACCGACGTGCTCGCCCGCACCGACGCTGCCGACGTGCGGGCCTACGCGCCACTGGCCGCGGGCGTGCAGAAGCTGTTGGCGCCCTCCGAAATGGGCGAACTGTTCAAGGCCGTCGCGTTTACCCGCGGCTGGGACGCCCCGCTGGCGGGCTTCGCGCAGGGAGACCGCAGCCGGACGCTCTGACCGGCGCCGTTGATATAGATCAACCGCGGGACGCGCCGGCCCCGCCGCGCCGGCCATGTCCACTAGAATCGCCGCCTGTACGCCACGCCATGTCCACCGATCCCCATGCCCCTCCCCCCTCGTCGCCGATGACTGCAACCCTGCGCCTGTTCGCGCGCCATCGCGGGCTGTTCATTGCCGCGCTGGTGGTGCTGGTGATCGCCGCCGCCATGGTGGTAAAGGCCGTGCGCGGCACCGTCGTCCAGGTGGCGCCGGTGGTCAGCGGCGCGATCCAGCATTCCATCGTCGTCAGCGGCCGCGTGCAGGCGCCCAACCGCGTGCAGATCGGCTCCGTCGTCACCGGCCGCGTCGACAAGGTGCTGGTGGTGGAAGGCGACAAGGTCGAAGCCGACCAGCCGCTCATCCTGCTCGAAACCAGCGAACTGAAGGCGGCGCTCGCGCAGGCGCGCGCCGCGGAGGTTTCCGCGCGCGCGCGGCTCGCCACGGTGCGCGAACTGAATCTCCCGCAGTCCGTGGACGCCGTCGATCAGGCCGAGGCGCATCTGCGCTACGCCGAGCAGGATTACAAGCGCAACCGCGAGCTCTTCGACAAGGGGTTCATCAGCGCGGCACGTGTGCAGGATCTCGAGCGGCTGGTCACGGTGGCGCGCAGCCAGCGCGACGCGGCGCGCACGCAGGCGCAGGCACAGGGCGGCGAGGGCGTGCAGGCGCTGGAAGCCGCCAGCCGCCTGCAGGAGGCGGTGGCGGCGCGCGAACTCGCGGAGGCCAAGCTCGCGCAAACCACGATCCGCGACTCGGTGCCGGGAACGGTGCTGGTGCGCTCGGTGGAACCCGGCGACATCGTCAGCCCGGGCAAGGCCCTGCTCATCGTCAACTCGTCCGGCGAAACACGCCTGAGCGCGCAGATCGATGAAAAGAACCTGCCCTTCCTGAATGTCGGCGTGGTGGCCATCGCGTCGAGCGAAGCGTTTCCGGCCGAGCGCTTCAACGCCGTCCTCTATTACGTGAGCCCCATGGTCGACATCACCCGCGGCTCGGTCGAGGCACGCTTCCGCGTACCGGAACCGCCCGCCACCCTGCGCGCCGACATGACCGTGTCGATCGACATCGGCGTGGTCCGCAAGGCGCAGGCCCTGACCGTGCCGAGCGCGGCGGTGCGCGACGCCGGCGGCGAACCGGTGGTGCAGGTCCTGCGCGGCGGCCGCGTCGAGCCGGTGAAAGTGCGGACCGGCATCCGCGCCGGCGAGCGCACCGAGATCCTGTCGGGACTCAGTGCCGGCGAGACCGTCGTGCTGACGCGCGACATCCCCGACGGCGTCCGGGCGCATGCCGGTCGCTAGACTGCCGTTCGTGTTCGAATGGACGGTCGCGCTGCGCTTCCTGCGCGAGGGCGGCATGCAGACGCTGCTGATCGTCGCGGGCTCGACCGCCGGCATCTCCGTCATCGTGTTCATCACGGGCTTCCTGGGCGACCTCCAGGACGATCTCATCCGGCGCACGCTCGGCGTGCAGCCGCACATCGTCATCCGCGCCGCCGAGGAAGTCTCGCGCCCGCTGGCGCCGGCGGCCGGTGAAGGCCTTGCCCTGTCCCAGGTCCAGGCCCGCACCCAGCGCCCGCGCTCGGTGGACCAGTGGCAATCGCTGCGCGAGCGGCTCGAACACCTGCCCGGCATCCACGCCGTGTCGCCCGTTGCCGCCGGTCCCGGCCTGGTCGCGCGCGGCGACACCAGCAAGGCCGTCACCGTCGCGGGGATCGTGCCGGACCGTTACGCCGCCGTGACGCGCCTCGACGAGAAGATCATCGCCGGCCACCTGCAGCTCGGCCCCGGCGACGTGCTGATCGGCCTCGACCTGGCGAAGGACCTCGGCGCCAGGCTCGGCGACAAGGTACGGATTTCCACGCCCACTTCCGCCGGCGACGCCTACCGCATCACCGGCATCTACGACCTGGGCCAGCGCGCGCTCAACCGCGCCTACGTCTTCGTCACCCTGCCCGCCGCGCAGGCGCTGCTCGCCCTCCCGGGGGGCGTCTCCAGCCTGGATCTTTCGATCGACGACCTGTTCGGCGCGGAAAACATGGCGCGAACGCTGCAGGCCGGCATGCCGCACGAGGTCGAAAGCTGGATGCGGGCGAATTCGCAGTTACGAACCGCGCTGAACAACCAGACCGTGATGACCATGCTGATCCGCTTTTTCCTCGCGCTGGTAGTCGCGATCGGGGTCGCCAGCGTGCTCGTGGTGTCCGTCGTGCAGAAAACCAAGGAGATCGGCATCCTGCGCGCGATGGGCGCCTCCCGCGGCCGCATCCTGCGTCTGTTCCTCCTGCAGGGCGCGCTGATCGGCGCCGCGGGCGCGGTCCTCGGCTGCGTGTGCGGCTACGGGCTCACCGCGCTCATGAGCCGCGTGGTGCGCGCCGACGACGGCGCCGCGCTGTTTCAGGTGCACCTGACTCCCGCGTTGTACGGGTACACGCTCGTCGTCGCGGTCGCGCTGGGCCTCGCGGCCGCGGTGATGCCGGCGCGGCGCGCGGCGCGCCTCGATCCGGCGCAGGCGATCCGGCTGTGAGCGCACCCGTCATTACGCTGGCCGGCATCCGCAAGGTTTACAACGCGGGCACGCCGGTCGAGCACGAAGTCCTGCACGGCATCGACCTGATCGTGGCGGGCGGGGAGTTCGCCTGCCTGATCGGCCCCTCGGGGTCCGGCAAGAGCACGCTGCTCAACCTCATCGGCCTGCTCGAGGCCCCAACTTCCGGCCGCTACGACCTGAAGGGGCGCTCCATGCAAAGCGTGAGTGACGACGAGCGCACGCGCGCGCGCCTCGACACGCTGGGTTTCGTCTTTCAGTTCCACCACCTCCTGCCGGCGTTCTCCGCCCTCGAGAACGTCATGCTGCCGGCGATGATGCGCGACGGCGCCTTCACGACGGCGGGCCGCGCGAACGCCGAAGCGCTGCTGCGGGCGGTGGGTCTCGGCGACGCGCTCCACAAACACCCGCCGGAACTGTCGGGGGGCATGCAGCAGCGCGTGGCGATCGCGCGCGCGCTGGTGCTGTCCCCCGATCTCGTGCTCGCCGACGAACCCACCGGCAATCTCGACACGCATTCGGCGGACGAGGCCTTCGCGCTGCTCCGCCGTTTCAACGAAACCCGCGGCACCGCCTTCCTGATCGTGACGCACGACCCGCGGCTCGCCGCCCGTTGCGACCGGGTCATCGAGCTGCGCGATGGCAGCCTGGTCAGCGACCGCGCGCAGGTGGCGGCATGAACGCCGAAATCGCGCTGCCATGGCCCGTGTGGATCGCGACGGCCGTGACGATCTTCATCGCCGGCTTTGCGCAGGGCGCGCTCGGCTTCGGCTTCCCGGCCATCTCCGCGCCGGTGCTGACCCTGATGATGGACGTCAAGGCGGCCATCGTGCTCAACCTGCTGCCGAACTTCGCGGTCAACCTCTACAGCACGCTGCGCGGCGGCAACTGGCGCGCGAGCCTGGGCCGCTACTGGCCGGTGGCGGTGTGGGTGCTCGTGGGCTCGTGGGCGGGCGTAAGCGTGCTGCTGCTGTCGCCGCAGGAGCCGCTGCGCGTGCTGCTGGCAGCCGTGATCTTCTTCTACCTCTACCAGCAGCGGCTCGCACGGCTCGACTGGACGTGGCTCACGCGTTACCCGCGGCTCTCGGCCGCCGTGTTCGGGCTTGCGGGCGGCTTCTTCTCGGGGGCGGTCAACCTCGCGTTGCCGCCGCTGCTCATCTACTTCCTGCTGCTGGGGCTGGAAGCGCAGGCGATGACGCAGATCCTCAACCTCTGCTTTCTCGGCGGCAAGACGATGCAGGGCGTGATGCTCGGCGCGGCCGGCGCGATCCGGCTGGACGCGGTGCTCGCCAACATTCCGCTGACCTTCGTGGCGTTCGGCGGCCTGCTGCTCGGCCAGCGGCTGCAAAGCCGCTTCTCGGGCGCCCAGTACCAGCGCGTGCTGCGGGTCGCGCTATCCGTGATCGCGCTGTTGCTGATCGGGCAGGCCGCGTGGGGTTGGTGGGGCCGTTAGCCCGCCTCCGCGCCGGCGCGAACGATGCTACAGTCGCGCGTCGGATCGTCGAGGGAGTGCGCGCATGAAATCATCGGGTGAAGACGCGGGCAAGCTGGTGCTGCGGGTCGTCTTGGGCGTGCTGCTCCTGGTTCACGGCATCTACAAACTGCAGAACGGGGTCGGCTGGATGCATGGCCTGCTCGCGAACCACGGGCTGCCGTCATTCCTCGCTTACGGCGCCTACGTCGGCGAAGTCCTGGCCCCGATGCTCCTGATCCTGGGTCTTTTCACACGCTTCGCCGGCCTGATCGTCGTCGGCCACATGACGATGGCGGTGCTGCTCATGCACACCGGTGATTTCGCCCTGATCAACAAGAGCGGCGGCTGGCAGCTCGAACTGCAGGCCTTCTTTTTCTTCAACGCCATCGCAGTAATGCTGCTCGGCGCCGGGCGCTACAGCCTGGGCGGCCCGTACGGGCGCTGGAACTAGGAACGCATCCCCTCCTGCCGAGGAGGGGTGCCCGCGAACGCGGGCGGGGTGGTGGGAGCCAGCATCGCCACCGTAACCACCCCGTCTGCTTCGCATCCACCCCTCCTTGGAAAGGAGGGGAATCAGCAAAGCAGAACCTGCCGTCAGGAAGGCACTTTCATCCCGCGCTGCACGGCCTCGCGAGCGCCGATCGCGTCGAACCAGCGCTTGACGTGCGGGTAATCGGCGCCCATGTCGATGGGGTGCCACTCGTAGCGCGCGACCCACGGGTAGGTCGCCATGTCGGCGATCGAGTATTCATCCGCGAGGTACTCGTGCTTCGCCAGGTGCTCATCGAGCACCTTGTAGAGCCGCTTCTGCTCGGTGGTGTAGCGCTCGATCGCGTAGGGCACCTTCTCCTTCGCCGAGCGCAGGAAGTGGTGCACCTGCCCGAACATCGGCCCCACGCCACCCATCTGGAACATCAGCCACTGCAGCGCCGCGTAGCGGCCCCGTTTTGACGCGGGCAGGAAGCGGCCAGTCTTCTCCGCCAGATAAATCAGGATCGCGCCCGACTCGAACATCGCGAGCGGCTGGCCGTCCGGGCCCTCGCTGTCCACGATCGCCGGGATCTTGCTGTTCGGGCAGATCGCGACGAATTCCGGTTTGAACTGGTCGCCCTTGCCGATGTTGATCGGGTGCGCCTTATAGGCAAGGCCGGCTTCCTCGAGCAGGATGGAAACCTTGCGGCCGTTGGGCGTGCTCCAGGTGTAGAGGTCGATCATCGTGGTTCCTTTGAAAACTCAGTGGGCGTGCAGGGCGCGCTTCACGGCATCGAGCCGTGCCGCGTCCACGTTCAGTTTGATCTGGCGCGGGTCCTCGGCCGCGCGCGCGATGGCGCCGGCATCGATGGTGGTCGCCGCATCCAGTGCCCGCCGCAGGCGTTCGCGGGCGCCGTCCTCGTCGCCTTCGTTCGTGAATGCCGCGTCCAGCAGCGCCACGAAACGGTCGGGCCGGCGCCACGCATCCGTCGCGCCGAACAGGTCCAGCAGCGCGCGCGGCTCCAGCGCCACGGCATCGAGGATGATGTTGCCGTGCCGTGCCGCGAGCAGCGCAAGATCGCGGCACTCACCGGGGACCTTGAGGCGGACGCACAAGGACTCCACCGCCAGCGGGTCGAGCGCGCGCGTCAGCACGGCAAAACGCACCTCCAGCGGGTTGCCGGCTTCCGCCGCGGCATCGAGCGCGTCGAGCGTGGGGGAGCGTTCCCTCTCCTCTTCGAGCCGGGCGTCGAGTTCGGGCGCAATGCGCGCGAGCGCGCCGCACTCGCGCAGCACCACGAACATGCGCGACGGCAGGGGTGCCATGAGACCGCGCGCCAGTTCCTGCCACACGCGTTCCGGCACCAGCGCATCGGCTTCGCCGGCTTCCACCATGCGCCGCATCAGCTCCTGCGTCTCCGGCGCCACGCTGAAATCGAAGCGCGCCGCGAAGCGCGCGACGCGCAGGAGGCGCACCGGGTCTTCGGCGAACGCCTCGCCGACGTGGCGGAACACGCGGGCTTCGAGGTCGCCCTGGCCGTCATGCGGATCGATCAGCGTGCCGTCCTCGTCCTGCGCGATGGCATTGATCGTGAGGTCGCGCCGCGCGAGGTCCTGTTCCAGCGTCACGTCCGGCGCGGCATGGAAGGTGAATCCCTTGTAGCCCGGCGCCGTCTTGCGTTCGGTACGGGCGAGCGCGTATTCCTCGTGGGTCTCCGGATGCAGGAACACCGGAAAGTCCTTGCCCACCGGTTGGTAGCCGGCTTCGATCATCTCTTCCGGCGTCGCGCCGACCACGACGTAATCGCGGTCCTGCACCGGCAACCCCAGCAGTTCATCGCGGACCGCGCCGCCGACCACGTACACCTTCATGGCTGGCGCTCGAACTGGGGCAGGATTTCGGTTTCCCGTCGGGCGTCGTTGTACCACTCGTCCAGCGCCGGCAGCGCCCGGACAGCGGCCATGTAGCGCGCACTCGCGGCGTCAGCCTTCACCGAATACGTGAGGAAACGCGTGACCACCGGCGCGAACATCGCATCCGCGTTAGTGAACGCCCCGAACAGGAAGGGCCCGCCCGAACGGTTGAGGCAATCAGTCCAGATCGCCTGCACGCGGGCGATGTCCGCCAGGACTTCCGGCGTCACCGGGTGATCCGGAAAGGTCTTGCGCATGTTCATGCCGAGGTTGGACCGCAGCGCCGCGAAACCGCCGTGCATCTCGGTGCTGACGGCGCGGGCGCGGGCGCGAGCCACGGGATCGGCCGGCCACAGTTTCGCCTCTGGATGCCGGTCGGCGAGATATTCAAGGATGGCCAGCGATTCCCACACCGTCACCTCCGGCGTCACCAGCACCGGCACCTTGCCGGCGGGCGAATGGCGGAGGATCTGTTCCTTGTTGCCGGGAACGTAGAGCGGGATGCGGACTTCGTCGAAGAGGATGCCGGCGACGCGCAGCGCGAGCCACGGCCGCAGCGACCACGACGAATAATTCCTGTTGCCGATGACGAGCGTGTAGGCCACCGCCGAACCCGCTTATATTTCGCGGCCGGCGTGGCTGCGATAGCCCCGGTAGCGCGCGCGCGGTGTCTGCTCCGACAGGAAGGCACTGGCTTCACCCTCGAAGGCCGCGGGTGCCCATGCAAAGGGCCACGGCTCGGCGCAGACGCTCGGCACCTGCATCGAGCGCACGTTGTCGCGGGTGAGGATCTTGACCGGCGACAGTTCCATCAACGTGGCCTGCAGCATGGACAGGCTGTCGCCCAAGCCGATGATGGGACGCGCATGGCCGGTCGCCTGGCCGATCGTGGCCACCAGTTCGCGCAGCGTATAGACCTTGGGGCCGCCGAGTTCATAGCGCTTGCCGAAGCTGGCGAGGTTGTCCAGGCTCGCGTCGAAGGTGCGCGCCACGTCGCCGACCCATACCGGCTGGAAGCGCGCGTCCGGACAGGCGAGCAGCACCACGGGCACGAACTTGAGCATTTGTGCGAACAGCGTCGCGAAGCACTTGCCCGGCCCGAAGATCACGCTGGGCCGGAACACCGTCCAGTCGAGCCCGGAGGCCGTGACGAGCGCTTCGGCTTCCGCTTTCGTGCGCAGGTACTGGCTGGGTGCGTCCTTCGACACGCCGAGCGCGCTCATGTGCAGCAGGCGCCGGATGCCGCGCCGCTGGCACACCGCGACGACCTTGCGGGTGAGTTCCACGTGCGCGGCCACGAAGCCGTTGTTGCCGCGCCCGTCGTGCAGCACGCCGACGAGGTTGATGACCGCATCACAGCCGGCCGCCAGCGCGTCCAGTTGCGCCGGGTCGTGGATGTCGGCCTCCAGCACCTCCACCGTCGGCAGCACGATGAGCGAGCGCTTGGCCCGCTCGCGGATGCGGGTCGGCACGCGCACGCGCAGGCCGCGCGCCGCGAGCCTCTGGACGATTTCACAGCCGACGAAGCCGCCGCCGCCGAGAACGAGGATACGATTGAATTGCATGTAAGCGTGTCCGCTACTGTCCGATGACTCGATCGAGAGGCTGTGTCGCCGCCTCACCCCTCACGCCTCACCCCTCACCGCGCGGCGCGCACGCGCCGCGCTAGGGCTCGTCCACCGGCAGCGGCGGTTCCTTCATGCCGCGCGGCATCACGGTGCCGATGCGGCCCTTCAGCGACTGCGCCTGCTGGTTGAACAGCGCCGCGTAGTAGCTGGCATTCGCCATCACGCGCTTCACGTAATCGCGCGTTTCGTTGAACGGGATCGACTCGGCATAGATCGCGGCTTCCATCGGCTGATCCGCGCGCCAGGCGCGCGCGCGTCCGGGGCCGGCATTATAGGCCGCCGAAGCCAGCACCGGATGGCTGTCCAGCGTGTCCAGCACGTGCTTCAGATACCAGGTGCCGAGGCTCAGGTTGGTGTCCACCTCGTTCACGCTCGTCCAGCGCCAGTCCTTCAGTCCCATCTTGCCCGCCACCCATTTGGCGGTCGCAGGCATCAACTGCATCAGGCCGGCGGCGCCCGCGCTCGACTTCACCCCGGGGAGGAAGCGGCTCTCCTGCCGGATCAGGCCGTAGACGAAGGCCTCGTCGAGCCGCTCGCGCGCGATGGGGTCTTTCGCCTGTTCCCGGTACGGCGAGAGGTAGCGCAAACTGAAATCGTGCAGCTCCTTGGTGCGGTCGGCGGTATTGATCGCGCGGTCCCACAGCTCCAGGCGCCGCGCGTATTCGGCGGCGGCGAGCAACTGCTTGTCGTCCATCTCGCGGATCGTCCAGAACCACTCGCGGTTGCCCTCGAAGCGCAGGTTCAGCCGGTAGAAGACCAGCGCGCGCTGGAACCCCGCCGCTGCGGCCATCGCCTTCACTTCGTCGGCGCGCGGCGTGTAGGTGCGTAGCGGCACGTTCACTTTGCCGCCCAGTTCCTCCAGCGCGAGCTGGCCGTAGAAGCTGTATTCCGTGGACAGCGGCACGAACAGCGCGCGCGCCTCCTCGGTGCGGCCCTGCTGACGCAGCGCGCGGGCCTTCCAGTAGCGCCACGCGGGATCCTGCTGCTCCTTCGCGGACATCGCATCGATGGCGGCCGCCACGTCGGGCCAGCTTTGCGCCCTAAGCGCGGCGCGGATCTTCCACGCCAGTTGCGCGTCGTTCAGCGGGCCGGCGCGCCGGTACCACCCGAGCGCGGCAGGGTCCAGCCGCTGCGCGCCCTGCCAGGCGATGACGCCCCACACGTAGGCGCGTTCGGCCTCGGGGAACTGCGGCGCGAGCTTCTCCCAGCGTTCGGCGGCGAGCTGCGGACTGGTGCGGCCGAGGCGGTGCACGGCGAACATCGCGGTTTCGCGGCCGCCGCGCGAGCGCAGGTTGTAGCTTTTCTTGTCGAGATACTGCAGCGGGTTGCTCGCGATGCCGGCGAGCGCGCGCGCATCGAGGCCATGGCCTTCGGGCAGGTAGTTCGCCGCGCGCGTCGCCGCACCCGTGTTGCCCGCTTCCAGCGCGAGGCGCACGCGTCCCCAGATGTCCTCTGTGGAGAGCGCCTGCTGCGCGATCAGCGTGTCGAAAAGCGGCGTGCAGCTCTCCGGCAGGTCGCGCGAGGTGAACCAGACCTGGCGCACGCGTGCCTGCCACTCGTCCAGCGTCGACGGCCCCAGCCCCGCCTGCAGCGCGTAGCAGGCCAGTTCCGGCGTGTCGTTGACGAGCTTCGGATATTCGGCGGCGTACTCGGTCCAGTTCTGGCGCTTGCCCAGCACCCGCAGCCAGTCCGCGCGCAACTGGTCGGACACGGGGCTGTCGCGGGTGGCCGCCATCAGCCCCTGCACTTCCTCGGCGGACACATCATCGATCCGCAGCCGCAACTGCCAGAACTGCAGGTACGGCTCGAGCGGGTAGCCTTTCAGCTTGCGGGCGTACTCCGCAAGCCGCGGCGCGTTGCCGACACGGAAGGCCTCGCGCGCGGCCATGAAATCGTCGTCGGGGGCGGCGATGGCGGTGCCGGCAGCCAGCAGGGTGGCGAGGAGCAAGCCGGTGACGCGGCGGAAAGAGCAGAGTAAGGACTGGGCATTAGGCATGAGCCTTTGATTTTAACGGCTTTTGTTGGTTCAACGGGAAGTGAAGACTGTTATTCGGCTGCCCCCATCCTCAGCCGTGGCGGCTAAGCTAGTCGGAAACCGTGGTCTGACCCTGAGATTGCCCAGATATGAGCGAACTGGAATGTCGTATTTGCCGTTGGTCTCGTATCAGCATACGTGTCGTGATCGTTGCGACGATTGCTATAGGAGGTCTGTCATTTCTGTTCCCGTCAGACGTCCTTTCATCCAGCCGTCTGCTAACCATGTTTTGCAATGTGATGGCAATCTTCTTTCCGACTATCGATCTGTTTACGAATACTTCCAATTTCCCCGAAATCACCCGACTGTATATGAGCCTGATGTTGATGTTCTTTCCTTTCGCTGTTCTTATGCCGCTTTGCGAATTTAGTCGTGAAAAGCGCCTACTGATTCCACTTCCGAGCAAGGACACTCCGGAGGGTAAAAAGTATGTTCGTTCCGCTACGGTTATGGTCCTGGTTCTACCGTTACTTATCTACTTTCAGTGGTTTGTAAATCCAGGTCTGGATATCTTTTGGATGGATTTCAGTCGCAGCAGAGCGGATCTCGCGTGGTTTGGATTCGCGATTACGTTAGTAACCCCGTTCTTTATTGGCATGTTCTTGCATCTGGCCGTAAGGTTTTTTGTTGAAGCAAAACCCATTAACTGAGAAATCTAAAAGTAAAAGAGAAGTAAAAGGGTCAGACTGAAAGAGCATCAGGGGTCAGTGCACGGATATTTTCATGGGCAAGGAAAGAAACCGTGGCGTGACCCTGAGGTTTGTGGTTTAGGTACTAACGACACTTTATGATCATCGTCATTCGTCCGTAATCGCTAGGATTTGTCGTATTGCTTGTCACGTCGAATCCTGATGGACACGATTTAGTGGCTTGATCGGCACAATACCCCGGAGAATCGACACATGTAATCATGTATTGAGATGGCCCCATTGGATATACGCGGACCCTCGAGAAAGTAGCATTTGGGTCGGAGGACCGACAACCAGAAAAAGCGGAGATGACGAGCAAGGCGACAATATATGAATATCTCATTGTGGTTCCCTATGCCTGATATCTGAAACATCCACGATACACTTGCGACCTGCCAACGCCATAGAATAAAAAATGCACCGCGCCTATATGGGGCGCGGCGCCCTCAGCGGAGTAGCCATCGAGATCTGCGACCGGTCCTCATGGGCCTTACAAGCCGCCGCCAATAGCGATTTACTGATGGTGTCTTCGCCTCGCGAATGCCCACGACCACGGGCTGAGTGCTGATGGACAACCTTACCGCGGCCGCCGGCCTCGGCGTAGTACCAAAACTCGAAAAACGCTTCAGTACCCGCCTGACAATCGAAAGCTTCTCGAACATCTAGAGAGCGAAAGCTGTAGGTTTCGCCCTGTTGTACAGAACACACTAGGGGTCAGTGCACGGATATTTTCAGCACGCAGACCGCGCTGATCCCGTGGCTGGACTTCGTCCGATCTGACTAGAATACGTAGCACTGTAACGCGCCCAACGAGGAACACCCCTTGCGCCTGCTGCTTGGTTTTACCCTGGCCTGCCTGCCGCTCACGGCGCTCGCGCAGACCTATCCCTCCAAAACGATCCGCATCATCATCACGGCGGCGCCCGGCGGCTCGGATGACTTCATGGGACGCCTGCTGGCGCAGCGGCTGACCGAGGCCTTCGGCCGGCAGGCGGTCGCGGACAACCGCCCCGGCGGCGGCGCGCTGATCGGCCGCGAACTCGTGGCGCGCTCGGCGCCGGACGGCTACACGCTCCTGATGGCGGGCAGCGCGATGGCCGCCCTGCCGGCGCTGCGCCCGAACGTGAAACTGGATCTGATCCAGGATTTCACGCCGATCTCGCTCTTCGCGACCTATCCGCTGATGCTGGTGGTGCACCCGTCCGTGCCGGCGAAATCGGTCAAGGAGCTGATCGCGCTGGCCCGCGCGCAACCGGGCAAGCTCAACTACGGCACCTCGGGCACCGGCCAGGGTCCGCACCTCGCGACCGAGCTGTTCATGTCGATGGCGAAGATCAATCTCACGCACATCCCCTACCAGGGCAGCGGGCCGGCCTACATCGACCTGATGGCGGGACGCGTGGACATGGTCTTCGGGGTGATTGCGGCGGCGCTGCAGCAGGTCAGGAACGGCAAGGTGCGGGGGCTCGGCGTGACCGGCGCGAAACGCACGCCGGCGGCGCCGGAATTTCCGACCATCGCGGAATCCGGGCTGCCGGGCTACGAATTTCCGTCGTGGATGGGCGTCTACGGCCCGGCCGGCATGCCGCGCGACGTGGTCATGCGGCTCAACGCGGAAATCCAGAAAATGTCGGTGATGCCCGAGGTGCGCAAGCAGATGCTGGACACCGGGCTGGAGCCCGCCTCCAGCACACCGGAGCAACTGGGCGAACTGCTGAAAGGCAACATCGGCAAGCTCGGCAAAATCATCCGCGACGCGGGCATCAAGCTCGAATAGCGGCAGGAATTTCACCATGGTCCACTACGCCCCGTTTCCCGTCTTCAGCATCGAAGGCGACGCGCACGAATGCGGCGAGCAGCACGGCGCGCAAGCCGCTGACCGGGTCGCGCACACCATCCGCTTCTACCTGGGCGTATTCGGAGAGCACTCGAAGCTCACGCTGGACCAGGTGCGCGAGCGCGCACGCGCCTACGCCGGGCAGATCGAGGCCATCGACGCCGGCATCATGGCGGAGATCCGCGGCATCGCCGCCGGCGCGCGGCAGCAGCTTGAGGACATTGTCGCCATCAATTGCCGCACGGAACTGATGTATGGCGCCTCGCGGGGCAGCCGCGCGGCGACGGAGTGCACGATCATCGCCGCACTGCCGGAAGCCACCCGGGACGGCGGCCTGATCGTGGGCAAGAACTGGGACTGGCGCAGCCCGGCGCTGGATTCCGTGGTGGTGCTGCGGGTGCGGCAGCAGGACAAGCCGGCGCTATCGCTGATCGTCGAGGCGGGCATGGTCGGGCGCGACGGCTTCAACGAACACGGCATCGTGGTGTGCGGCAACATGCTCACGTCCAGCGCGGATCGCGGCAAGGTCGGCGTGCCGATCCCGATCCTGCGCCGCCGCATCCTCAACTCGCGGCATTTCTACAAGGCGATCGACATTCTGGCGCGCTCTCCGCGCGGCGCTTCCGGCAACTATCTGCTCGCGCACCGCGACGGCGTCGCCATTGACTTCGAGACCACCCCCGATCAGGTGTATCCGGTGTACCCGGTGCGGGGCCTGCTGACCCACTCGAACCACTTCCAGTCGCCCGTGGCGCAGGCGCACGGCGTGGGCAATTCATTCAACGGCGACAGCCTGTACCGCGATTTCCGCGCGCGCCAGTTGCTGGAACCCAGGATCGGCGCGATCACGGTCGAGGACGTAAAGGCTATGCTGCGCGACGAGTTCGGCGCGCCGCGGGCGATCTGCCGCGCGCCGCACGAATACACGGGACAGGGGCCGACCATGACGATTGCCTCCACCGTGTTCGACCTGAAAAACGAGGTCATGCACGTCGCGGCCGGACAGCCCAACCGGTCGGAGTATCAGCCAGTGCGGCTGCCGGGGGCGGATGAGGGCAAAACCGTGAAGGCGGTGCGGCGGTAACGCATCAAACCTTGATCAGCGACAATGAAAATATCCGTGGTCTGACCCCGGGTGCCATTGAATGATGAAGAAGTTCTATTTGTTCAGGGAGCCGTTAGCGCAAGGCATCTTTCTGTTAGGGGTGATCATTGCTCTTTTTGCGCCGACTGACATCGTGGATCGCCTGCCACGGGTGCGTCAGATATCAATACCATTGAGCCAGGTATTTCCACCTATTGAATGGTACATAAAAAAATCCAGCTTCCCGCAGGTGACCGAACTGTACTTCACGGTAATGTGGTTACTGTCACCCCTTTCCTTCTACTGGATGGGAAAGGATCTCGCCATCGAGCCAAAGATTGGAGAATGGAAGAAGACGTTGGAGGAGCGCGTTATTGTTTTGACCATAGGTCGCATTCTATTCGTGCTTATTCTTATTCCATTGCTACTGTTGGGGGGGTGGTACTTCAATCAAGGGTATGATTTTTTATGGCTACCAGTTAACTCGTCAAGATTTGCTCTTGCCACTGGCGGGTATCTTCTCGCAGGCACAGGAGGCTGGTGGGTTTTGCAGTTTGGGGTTTTGTTACTTCATAAAGCTCTATTGGATATTCAGCACTTGCGTGCATAGGAGCACCAGGGGTCA
The DNA here is from genome assembly GCA_050741255.1 of Burkholderiales bacterium. Lineage (GTDB taxonomy): Bacteria > Pseudomonadota > Gammaproteobacteria > Burkholderiales > SG8-41 > CAZXNF01. Next base: position 46,045 of record JBOIEQ010000008.1, read on the forward strand.
GCGCACGGATATTTTTCAGCCCGTGCCATTCGCCGGCAGAGAAACCTCCGGAAACCTCCGGGTCAGACCACGGACATTTCCAGCGCAGGCCGTGCGCTGATGCAACGCCGGGATGAACTGTTCCGAGAGCAGGATTGACACCCGCCACGCGATCGGCCGCTCGCTCCGCACCTACTACGCCCCCGGCCGCGCGGCGGCGCTCGACGCCTTCCACGCGCGCTTTCTTGGTTCCGGTGAACTCGGCTTCGACATCGGCGCGCACGTCGGCGACCGCACGGCGAGCTTCCGCCGGCTGGGCGCCCGCGCCGTGGCGGTCGAGCCGCAGCCGCGCCTCGCGCGCCTGCTGCGGCTGCTGTTCGGCGGCGATCCCGGCGTGGCGCGCGTCGCCGCGCTGGTCGGCGCGCAGCCGGGCGAGGCAGTGCTGCGGATCAACAGCGCGAACCCGACCGTCGCCACCGCGTCCGCGGCCTTCATCGCGGCGGCGGCTGGCGCCGCGGGCTGGGAAGGGCAGATCTGGGACGGCACACTGCGGCTGCGGGCTACCACGCTGGACGCGCTGGCGGACACGCATGGCGTTCCGGATTTCGTGAAGATCGACGTGGAGGGCCATGAGGCCGCGGCGCTCGCCGGTCTCACGCGCGCGCCGCGCAGCCTGTCTTTCGAGTTCACCACCATCCAGCGCGACGTCGCGCAGGCCTGCCTCACCCGGCTGGCCGCGCTCGGCTACCGTGCCTTCAATGCCTGCCTCGGCGAGTCCATGCGCTTCGAGCACGCCGCGCCGGTCAGTGCTGCGGCAATGGCGGCGTGGTTCGCGGCGCTGCCGCATGCCGCCAATTCGGGCGACATCTACGCCAGCCTGGAACCCGCGCGGCTGCACGCCCGAGCGCCGGGCACAGCCGCGCAGGTATAGTTCACCCCGCGCGCGGCAGGTCGGCGCGCCGCTTACCACCACTCCTATTCCCGGGGACAGCATGGCCAAGCAGGACTGGATCGACGTCGGCGCCGCCGACGAACTCGCCCGGCGCGAACTGCAGCCCGTGACCGCCAGGCGCACCCGCCTGGCCCTGAGCTACCGCGACTGCACCTTCAGCGCGATTTCCGGCGTCTGCAACCACGTCGGCGGCCCGCTGGGCGAGGGCTGGCTGGACGGCGAATACGTCACCTGCCCGTGGCATTTCTGGAAGTTCCATTTCCGCACCGGCAAGGGTGAGCCCGGCTATGAGGAAGACGCCGTGCCCTGCTACCCGGTCAAGGTGGAGAACGGGCGCGTGCTGGTGGATATCGCCGCGGCCACGCCTCGCACGCGCAAGCCGCACCCGCCGCACCCGCTGGCGCGCCCGATCGTGCGCGCGCCCGGGCCGATCCGCGTCGTCGGCATCTCGACCACCGTGATGCATCCCGAGCACGCGCGCTACAGCACCTCGGACGCGCTGCTCGAAACCGCGATCACCCATGCCCGCACGCGCGGCTGCGACGCCGAGATCATTTACCTGCGCAAGCTCAACTTCCGCCACTGCGAGGGCTACTACTCGAAAAGCGCGCGCGCCTGCACCTGGCCCTGCTCGATCACGCAGATGGATCCGACCGACCAGCTCGACCAGGTGTACGAGGCCATCGTGCACTGGGCGGACGTGATCCTGGTGACGACGCCCATCCGCTGGGGCGTGGCGAGCAGCCTGTACTTCAAGATGGTCGAACGCATGAACTGCATCCAGAACCAGGAGACCATCGCCGACCGCCAGCTTCTCAAGAACAAGGCCGCCGCCTTCATCATCACCGGCGGCCAGGACAACGTGCAGGCGGTGGCCGGCAACATGCTCGGCTTCTTCGCCGAAGTCGGCTGCCAGTTTCCGCAGTTCCCCTACATCGCACACTCCCGCGGCTGGAGCGCCGAGGACATGGAGAACAACACCGGCTACGTCGAGCGGAGCGAAACCCTGCACGAGGGCGCGCGCGGGCTTGCCGACCGCGCCATCGAGATGGCCAAGCTGCTGGTTGCCGGCACGATCGCGGAGACCAAGCTGGTCGGCGGCGGCCGCAAGGGCCGTCAGCTCGACGTCAAGGCGCAGACCTGACCTGGCGGGTGGTTGAAGTTCTCCGTTCGTGCTGAGCGCAGCGCCGGAGGCGCGTAGTCGAAGCACAGCAAATCATTGCCTGCGCGTCATCGGTATTTCGACTCCGCTTCGCTGCGCTCAATACGAACGGCCGTTTATGCTGTTTTCAGCAAACCACCAGGTGGCCCGGCGTCAGCGCCAGGCGATGTGCTACCCGGCGCTTAACGCCGGGTAAAGGGCAGCATGCGGTGCAGGAAGCCGTCGCGGTCGAACAGGTGGCGCTTGAGACCCAGGCCCACGTGCCAGGCGATGATGACCAGCACCAGGTACGCGGTCACGATGTGCACGACGCGCGCAACGGCGCCGAGCCATTCCCGCTTGTCCAGCGGGTTGAACAGGTCGTGCCAGCCGAACAGCTTGATCCCGTAGCCCCCCGCCATCACAAACAGGTAGCCGCTGACCGGCAGCAGGAACATGCAGACGTAGAGCAGCGTCTCGTTGCGATGCGAGATCGCGCGTTCCACCGGGGTCAGCGTCGGCGCCCAGTCGGGCAGCGGCGTCAGCTTGCGCCAGGCGTAGCGCGCGATGGCCAGCGCGAGCAGCACCAGCCCGGCGGACTTGTGCCAGTTGTAATAGTCGTCCTGCGTCAGCCAGAACACGGTGCCGCCCGGCGCGATGCGGGTCATGATGTTGGCGCCGAGGAACTGGTACACGAACAGCAGGAACACCGCCCAGTGCAGGAAGCGGGTGACCGCGCCGTAGTGCGTGGGGGAGTTGCGGAGTGGCATCAGGGATACTCCTAACCGAGGAACAACCGGTACGCAGGTTTCCGCGTCTCTTGCCAATGATCGGAATTAATTGTGTCGGACGTGCGGATATTCTGAACTGCAGCACTGACGTGGCGACCCAGCATTTACGCCGCCTTCCGGACCTTCATTTCCACCCGCATTCCCGCGCGCGTCGCCATGTTGACCAGCGCATCCAGGCTGAACTCGCCGATCTTCCCTTTCAGCAGCAGGTTCAGCCGTGGCTGGGTCACGCCCAGCGCCTTGGCGGCCTTCTGCTGCGTCTGCCCCGCACCCACGACGAAATCCTCGATGCGGTTCATCAGTTCCGCGCGCAGCACGAGGTTGTGGGCCTCCGCCGCCGGAAAGCCGATATCGCGGAACACGTTCCCGCTGCCTTTCTCGATCTTGAGCCTGCTCATGCCGGGTTCCTTTTCAACATCAGCGCGCGGTAACGGGCTGCCGCCACTTCCACATCGAGTTTGGGTGCTTTTTGCGTTTTCTTCGTGAAGGCGTGCAACACGTACACCGCTTCCTCGAATTTCGCCAGATAGATCACCCGATGCTCGCCATCGGCGTGGACGCGCAGTTCCCGCACCCCGGGTCCGATCGCGCGCATCGGTTTCCAGTCTTTGGGCTCCTTGCCGCGTTGCACCCTGTCCAGTTGATAGCCCGCCTCGCGCCGGGCGCTCTCGGGAAAACCCGCCACGGATTTACGCGAGGTTCCCAGCCACTGGACGATCCGCATTTTATACTGAATTCAGTATAAACAACCAGAACGGGCTGGAGGCCATGCGGCGCGGCTTTACCCCAGGAACAACCGGTAGGCCGGATTCCGGGTCTCTTCCGAATACGGATAGCCGAGTCCCGCGAGGAAGCGTTTGAACGCGGCCTTGTCGCCCGCCGGCACCTGCAGGCCCACCAGCACGCGCCCGTAGTCGGCGCCGTGGTTGCGGTAATGGAAGAGGCTGATGTTCCAGCCGTGCTGCATGCTGTTCAGGAACTTCATGAGCGCGCCGGGCCGCTCGGGAAACTCGAAGCGGTAGAGCGTTTCGTGCTTGACCTGCGGCGCGCGGCCGCCAACGAGATGCCGCACGTGCAGCTTGGCGAGCTCGTTGTCGGTGAGGTCGAGCGCCTTCAGGCCGCCGCGCCGCAGGGCGCGCACCAGCCGCGCCGTTTCTTCCGCGTTCTGCACCTGCACGCCGACAAAGACATGCGCGGCACTCGCGTCGGCGTAGCGGTAGTTGAACTCGGTGACGTTGCGCGGGCCCAGCAGCGAGCAGAACTTGCGGAAACTGCCCGGCTTCTCGGGAATCGTCACCGCGAGCACCGCTTCGCGCTTCTCGCCCAGTTCGGCCTCTTCCGCGACGAAGCGCAGGCGGTCGAAGTTCATGTTGGCGCCACAGGCGATCGCGACCAGTGTTTTGCCCTTCCAGCCCTTCCTGGCGGCGTAGGCCTTGGCGCCGGCGATGGCGAGCGCGCCGGCCGGCTCCAGTACCGCGCGGGTGTCCTGGAACACGTCCTTGATCGCGGCGCAGATGGCATCGGTGTTGCAGAGGACCATGTCATCGACCAGTTCCCGGCAGAGGCGGAAGGTCTCCTTGCCGACCTGCTTGACGGCCACGCCGTCCGCGAACAGGCCGACGTGATCGAGCTTCACCCGCTTGCCGGCCTTGAGCGACCGGTACATGGCGTCCGCGTCCACCGGCTCCACCCCGATCACCTTGATGCCGGGCCGCACACGCTTGAGGTAGGACGCAATGCCGGAAATCAGGCCGCCGCCGCCGATGGCGACGAACACGGCGTCGATGGGCTGGGTTGTCTGGCGCAGGATTTCCATGCCGATCGTGCCCTGCCCGGCGATCACGTCGGGATCGTCGTAGGGATGGATGAAGGTCAGCTTGCCGCGGCGCCCGAGCGCGACCGCGCGGACGTAGGCCTCGTCGTAGGTGTCGCCGTGCAGCACCACTTTCGCGCCGCGGCCGCGCACCGCGTCGATCTTGATCTGCGGCGTGGTCACCGGCATGACGATGGTCGCGGCGCACTTCAGCCGTTGGGCGGCGAGCGCCACACCCTGCGCGTGGTTGCCGGCGGAGGCCGTGATCACGCCGCGCTTCAGTTGCGCGGGCGTGAGCCTGGACATCTTGTTGTAGGCCCCGCGCAGCTTGAACGAGTGCACGGACTGCAGGTCCTCGCGTTTGAGCAGCAGCGTGTTGCCCATCCGCCGGGACAGGGCGGTGGCGCGCTCCAGCGGCGTTTCGACCGCCACGTCGTAGACGCGCGCGGTCAGGATGCGTTCAAGGTAATCGATCTTCATGGGGGCGAGTCTACCAATTGTCCGGCCCGGCGTTAGCGCTTACCATCCGGGGATGCCCTCACAAGATGACCTGAAGCGCGCGGCCGCCGAAGCCGCCTTGGTCCATGTCCCGGCCGGCGCCATCGTCGGCGTCGGCACCGGCTCGACGGTCAATTTCTTCATCGACGCGCTGGGCAAGGCCAAGGCCCGCTACAACGGGGCGGTGTCGAGTTCGAAGGCGAGCGCGGAACGCCTTAAAGCACTGGGCATCGAGGTCATCGACCTGAACAGCGTGGCCGAACTGCCGGTGTACGTGGACGGCGCCGACGAAGTCACCCGCCACCTCGCCATGATCAAGGGCGGCGGCGGCGCGCTGACCCGCGAGAAGATCGTCGCCGCCGTGGCCCGCAAGTTCGTCTGCATCGCCGATGCCTCGAAGCTCGTGGATGTGCTCGGCAGGTTCCCGCTGCCGGTGGAGGTCATCCCGATGGCGCGCTCGTACGTGGCGCGCGAGCTGGTAAAACTCGGCGGCACGCCCGAGCTGCGTGCCGGGTTCACCACCGACAACGGCAACGTGATCCTCGACGTCCACGGGCTGTCGATCACCGATCCCGTGGCCCTCGAGGAACGCATCAACCACCTCACCGGGGTGGTGACCAATGGTCTGTTCGCCCGGCGCGGGGCCGACGTGCTGCTGCTCGCCAGCCCGGACGGCGTGCAGACGCTGACCCGCTGATCGGCCCGCGCGGCGCCCGAGACCCCGCAGCCATATAATTGTCACAAAGCGCTGGTAACGTCCCGCGCTTGTCAGCAAGTCCCGACCCGAGGGGTTGTCATGCCCAGCAACGAACACCATACCTCCAAGCAGTTCGACGCCGAACTCGAAGACATCCGCTCGCGCGTGCTGCAGATGGGGGGGCTGGTCGAGCAGCAGACGCTCGCCGCGCTCGACGCGCTCGACGAAGGCAACATCCAGCTCGCCCGCCGGGTGATCGACGACGACCACCGGGTCAACGGCCTGGAGGTCCAGATCGACGAGGACTGCAACACCGTGATCGCCCGCCGCCAGCCGGCCGCCGGCGACCTGCGCATGCTGATGACGGTCGTCAAGACCATCACCGACCTCGAGCGCATCGGCGACGAAGCCGCCAAGATCGCCCGCATGACGCAGCTGATCTACGAATCGGACCGCCCGGTGCGGCCGCGCGGCCTCGACGTGCGCCACATGGCGGACGCCGCGCTGACCATGCTGCGCACCTCGCTCGACGCCTTCGCCCGGCTGGACGCCAACGCCGCGGGCGGCGTGCTGCGCCAGGACGAAGCGGTGGACGACGAGTTCCGCTCGATCATCCGCCAGCTCATCACCTACGTGATGGAAGACCCGCGCCTGATCTCCCACGCCATGGAGATGGTGTTCATCGCCAAGGCCATCGAGCGCATCGGCGACCACGCGAAGAACATCGCCGAGTACGTGATCTTCATGGTCAAGGGCAAGGACGTGCGGCACACCAAGGTCGAGGACATTGAGCGCGAAGTGCTCTCCCAGCACTGAACATCCGCGCGGCCCGTAGCGCTGTCACAAAGCTTTGCCTATACTTCCGCCGCATGCACGCGGCGTTCCTGCTGATTCACCCTTGGCCTCGCGACGGTCGCTCCGCCCCCGCGCCGCGGCGGGCTGAGGCGCGATGAACGAATCCTCGCCCATCGCCGCCGTCGATCTCGGCTCCAACTCCTTCCACCTGCAGGTCGCACGGGTCGCCGGCGACCAGATCTACCCCCTCGATTCCCTGCGCGCGCCGGTGCGCATCGGCGCCGGACTGACCAAGGACAAGCGGCTGAACGACGACGCGCAGGAACGCGCGCTCGAATGCCTCAAGCACTTTGGCGAGCGTCTGCGCGGCTTCGATCCGCACAACGTGCGCGCGGTGGGCACCAATACCCTGCGCGTGGCCAAGAACGCGCCGGCCTTCCTGAAAAAAGCGCAGTCGGCGCTGGGCTTCCCGATCGAAGTCGTCGCCGGCCGCGAGGAAGCGCGCCTGATCTACCTCGGCGTCGCGCGCAGCCTGCCGGCCTCCACGGCGCGGCGCCTGGTGATCGACATCGGCGGCGGCTCGACCGAGTTCGTGATCGGCCGCGGCTACAAGCCCGCCAAACTGGAAAGCCTATACATGGGCTGCGTGTCCTACAGCCTGCGCTTCTTCCCGGGCGGCAAGATCAGCAAGGGCGCCATGAAGGACGCCGAAGTGGCCGCCCGCAAGGAGATCGAGCCCATCGTCGCCAGCTTCGGCAAGGGCAACCGGGACGAGGTCTTCGGCTCCTCCGGCACGGCGCGCGCGATCGCGGAGATCTGCCAGTTGAACGGCTTCGGCGACGGCACCGTCACGCCGGACGCGCTGGACGCACTGCGCCAGGCCTTCATCCGCGCGGGCGATCTCGACCGGCTGGAACTCGAAGGCGTGCGCAGCGACCGCCTGCCGGTGCTGCCCGGCGGCATCGCGATCATGCGCGCGGCGCTCTCCGAGCTGAAGATCGACAGCCTGGCCGTCGCGGCCGGCGCCATGCGCCAGGGCATCCTGTGGGACATGGTGGGCCGCATCCGTCACCACGACATGCGCGACATGACGGTCAGCCAGTTCATGAGCCGCTACCACGTGGACGCGAAGCAGGCGCGGCGGGTTGCCGCCCTCGCGCTGCAGCTCTACGAACAACTGGCCGAAGGCAAGGGCGAGGAAACGGCGCCGCTGTTTCTCGGCTGGGCGGCGAAGCTCCACGAGATCGGCATCTCGGTCGCCTACTCCGGCTACAACCGGCACTCCGCCTACATCATCCAGAACGCGGACATGCCGGGCTTCTCGAGGAGCGAACAGGAACAGCTCGCGCTGCTCACGGCCACGCACCGGCGCTCGCTGCGCCGCACGCTGCCGCAGCTCGAGGCGGCCGGCATCGACCTGCGCGTGGTGCTGGCGTTGCGACTCGCCGCCCTGTTCCACCGCAGCCGCACGGACGTGCGCCTGCCCGAGATCACCGCCCGCGCCAAGGGCCGCGCCTTCCGCGTGAAACTCTCGCGCGACTGGCTGAAACGCAATCCGCTGACGGTGGCCGCGCTGCGCGAGGAAGTGGACGAGTGGAGCGCGGTCGGCTGCGCGCTGGAAATCAAGGTGCTCGACGAAATCGAGGCACCGGCCGCGCTGGCGGTGGCCGGCTGACCGGAACTTCGCCGCCGGTTACACTGTCTGTTCGCAGCAAGCGCCCGCCGGCCCCCGCCGGCTCCGAAGGCGCTCCAACGAGGAGAAAGTCCATGCGTTGCACCATGCCCCGGCAGCATTCCGCCCGCCCGCACGGCCCGCTGTCCGCCACCGCCCTGCTGGTCCTGGCCGTTGCCGCCGCGTCCCCGGCGCAGGCCGCGGACACCTACCCCGACCGCCCGATCCGGCTGATTACGCCCGCCGCACCCGGGGGCACCACCGACATCCTGGCGCGCCTGTTCGGCGCGAAGCTGACCGAATCCTTGAAGCAGCAGGTGATCGTGGACAACCGCGCGAGCGCCTCGGGCGTGATCGCCGCGGAAATCACCGCCAATTCACCACCCGACGGCTACACGCTGTTCGTGCCCTACCACCAGCACACGGTCAACGCGGCACTGAACTCGAAGCTGCCGTACCACCCCGTCAACAGCTTCACGCCGATCACGCAGCTCACTTCCGCGGGGCTGATGCTGATCGTGAACCCGTCGACACCGGCAAAAACGCCGAAGGAATTCGTCGAGTGGACCAAAAGCTTCAAGGGCCCGCTCAATTTCGGTTCCGCCGGCCTCGGCAGCGGCGGCCATCTGGCGGGGGAGCTTTACAACCTGATGACCGGGTTGAAGGCGCAGCATATCCCGTACAAGGGTACGGGACCGGCGATCATCGATCTGATCGGCGGACAGTACCAATACAACTTCGCCGGCATGCAGCCGGCCATCACCGCCGTGCGCGGCGGCAAGCTGCGCGGCATCGCCGTCACCACGCCGAAGCGGATCGCGGCATTGCCCGAATTCCCGGCGATGGCGGAAGTGATCCCGGGCTTCGAGGTGGTCGGCTGGTACGGCATCGCGGGTCCGGCGAAACTGCCCAAGCCCATCCTCACGAAACTGAACACGGAAATCATCAAGGTCCTCAACCAGCCCGACGTACGCGACCGCATTCTCGCCGACGGCTCGGAGCCGGTGGGCAACTCACCGGAGGTCTTCCGCGAGTACATGCTCGCGGACATGACCAAGTGGGCGAAAGTCGTGAAGGAAAGCGGCGCGAAGCTGGACTGAGCAAGCGCGCGCCGCCGGGCGCGAGGGCCTACACGAGATCAGCGGAAATGACCGCGCGCACGGTGACCTTCGCGCCGGTCTCGCGGTCGCGGCTGGCGAGCCACCACAGCGCGCCCTTCCTGACGCTCCAGTCGGCGGCCTTGCCGGTGACGGCGAGGGCCGCGGCCTGGCCGAGCGTCGGCTGGTGCCCGACCACCACCACGGTGCCGTTCTTGTCGGACCAGCCGGCGGCCTTCAACACGTCCTGTGCCGAGGCGCCCACCCCGAGCGCCTCCACGGTCCTGAACTTGTCGGTGAGCGCGGCAACCGTCTGCTGCGCGCGGCGCGCGGGGCTCACGAGGACCACGGCATCCTGCGGCAGGCGCGCTTCCAGCCACGCGGCCATGCGTTTGGCCTGGCGCAGGCCCTTGGCGGTCAGCTTGCGGGCCTTGTCGGGCCCGCCTTCCTCGGCGTCGGCATGACGCCACAGGATGAGTTCCATCCGTTTCTCCCGGTTGGCCGATTATCCCGTGTTTTATTGCACTTACTCGCGCCAATAGCCGGCCGTCCAAGAAAATTCGTGCAACCTTTCTGCCGCCGCCTCGGTACGCGGCCACTCCGACAACGTTTCTAGAACCTTTTCAGGCTCTAGGCCTTCCAGTAACCGGCGGTGCGCACGAAGGCCCGCCACAGGACGGGCAGGTTCTGCTTTTCGCGCTGCGCCTCGTGCCCGCTCCAGCCCGCCACCAGCGCGCCGGCCTCGCGCAACGCGCCGCGCCCGAGCCCGGCCGCGGCGAGCAGCGGCATGACGACCGCGGCGTCGTTGAC
>JBOIEQ010000009.1:0-52297 GCA_050741255.1 Burkholderiales bacterium
CCCCTCACCCCTCACCGATAAAAAATGATCCGGTACCTCAAGGAAGACGACGTCAAGCAGCTCCTCACGATGGCGGGCGCCCTCGAGTGGACCGGGCGTTCCCTGAAGGACCGCGCCCTCGGCCGGGCCATCGACGTGCCGCGCGCGCGCATCGCGATGCCCGCCGGCATCCAGCACCTGCTGCAGGCCGCCTCCCGCGAACTGGGCCTCAACGGTTTCAAGTACTACTACACGCGCCCCACGGGGTGGTGCCACTTCGTGCACCTGATCGACACCGAGAGCGGCAAGCTCACGGCGATCATCGAGGCCAAATGGATGAGCATGGTGCGCACCGGCGCCGCCAGTGGCATCGCGACGCAGGCGCTGGCGCTGCCCGACGCCAGCATCGTCGGCCAGATCGGCGCGGGTCTGCAGGGCGTCGGCCAGCTCGAGGCCGTCTGCGCGGTGCGCGGGATTCGCACCGCCCGCGTGTTCTCGCGGGATGCGGCGAAGCGCGAAGCCTTCTGCAAGACCATGGCGCAGAAGCTCGGCATCGAGGTGGTGCCGGTCGCCTCCGGCGCTGACGCGGTACGCGGCGCGCACATCGTCAATGTCATCACCAAGTCCGCCGCGCCGGTGCTTAGGGGCGAGTGGCTGGAACCCGGCCAGCATATCAATGCCGCCGGCTCGAACGCGCTGTCCCGCCAGGAAATCGACCTCGAGGCGGTGCAGCGCTGCGGCCTCATCACCGTGGACAGCCGGGAGACCGCGCGCAAGGAATGCGGCGACCTGCTGCCCGCCGTCGAACGGGGCATCGCGCACTGGGAGACGCTGACCGAGATCGGCGATGTGCTGGCGGGCCTGCGGCCGGGGCGCACCGCACCCGGCCAGATCACCCTCTACGAGTCCCACGGCATGGGCGTGCAGGATCTGTATGCCGGCAAGCACGTGCTGGACGAGGCCCGCCGCCGCAACGTCGGCACCGATCTGCCGATCGGGTGAAAGTACCCACATGCTCGGCGACCTGATCAGGAACACTTTCTCGCAGTGGCGCGGAACGCCACCCGACGTGCCGCGCCGGCACGGCACCTGGAACCACGCGGACATCGACTGGATGGCGGCGCGCGTGCGCAAGGTGCCCGGGGATTTCGCCGAGATCGGCGTATTCCGCGGCGCGGCCTTCCGCCGGGTCGCCACGCTGGCCGCCGCGCAGCAGCGGATGGCGCATGCCTTCGACAGCTTCCGCGGCATGGGCGAACCCTCCGCACACGACGGGACGCACTACCCCAAGGGCAAGTTCGACATCGGCGGACCCGAACGTTTCACCGCCCTCATGGACGAAGCTGGCGTGCCGCGCGAGACCTACCGCCTGTGGCCCGGCTATGTGCCGGACTGCTTCACCGGCGCGCCGGACGGCCTGCGCTTCGCGCTCGCCATCCTCGATGTGGACCACTACGAGCCGACCGTGGACGGCCTGCGCTGGCTCGCGCCGCGGATCGCCCCGGGCGGCATCCTGGCGCTCGACGACTGGTTGCCCACGCACGACGGCATGGCCACCAAGGCGATCAAGGCCTTTCTCGCCGAAAAACCGCCTTTCGTCCGGATTGCCGAGATGAACCAGCAGTTGATTCTGCGGCGGCGCTAGGGCCTGTTATGAGGCGGCTGGTCGCCCTTGGACGGCGGCAGCGCGACCGATTAAGATGCCCGCTATGCGAAGAAACGAGGAGAACAGCATGCGCAGCCGATGGCCGTACTGGGGAACAGTAATCGCGGGTCTGCTTTGCGGGCTCGCTGCGCCCGCCCACGCGCTGACCGCGCTGACCGAAGCGAACCCGCCTTTCAACTTCATGGAGAAGGGCAAGCTGACCGGGATCTCGGTGGATCTCGTCACCGAAATGGGCAAACGGGCCGGCGTGCCGATCACGGTGCAACTCGTGCCCTGGAACAAGGGCTACAACGACGTCCAGGCCAAGCGCGACACCTGCCTGTTCTCCACCGCCCGGCTCTCCAACCGCGAACGCCTGTTCAAGTGGGTCGGTCCGCTGGCGACCAACCAGTGGGCCTTGTTCGCCAAGCAGGGCTTCACGGGCAAGATCGACAAGCTCGACGATGCCAGGCCCTACCGCATCGGCGGCATCGAACAGGATGCCCGCGTCGAGTGGCTGAAGGAGCGCGGTCTGACGAACATCGTCACCGTCGTGAAGCGCACCGAAGTGCCGCAACTGCTCACGCTGGACCGCAAGAAACTGGGCGGGGTCGATCTCTGGATCAGCGGCCTCTACGCCGCCCGTTCCATCGCGGCCGAGGCCAAGGTGAAGGACGTGGTGCTGGTGAAGGTCGTGAAGGACGAAGACCTGTATCTCGCCTGCAATCCCGGCGTGCCCACGGCAACGATCGCGTCCCTCCAGACCGCGCTCGATTCGATGGCGAAGGACGGCACGCAGAAGAAGATCGTCGAGTCGTACCTCGAACGCTTCAAGCCCTGATACTCCCGGAAGTGGCGTAGCGGGCGTGGGCGCGGTTCCGGCCCGGACGTTGCGTCTGCCCGGCGGCCGCACCCTCGGCTGGAGCGAATACGGCGCCCCTGCCGGCCAGCCGCTTTTTTACTGCCACGGTTTTCCGGGCTCGCGCCTCGAGGCGGGCCGCCTCGACGACGACGCCCGCACGCGCGGCCTCCGCGTGATCGCCCCCGACCGCCCCGGCTACGGTGCGTCCGCATTCCAGCCCGGGCGACGGCTCACCGACTGGCCGGCCGACGTGGCCGCGCTGGCCGATCATCTGGGGCTGAAGCGCTTTGCCGTGCTGGGCATCTCCGGCGGCGGACCTTACGCGCTTGCCATCGCACACGCGCTGCCGGACCGCCTCGACGGGTGCGGCATTGTCTGCGGCCTCGGCCCCACCGTGCCCGCCTCGACCCGTCACATGGGTCTGGTCGCGCGCGCGGGTTTCGCGCTCGGGCGCCACGCGCCGTGGCTGGTGCACCTGCTCTACGGCAAACTGCTCGGCGGCCTGCTGCGCCGGTATCCGGGGCAGGTGTTCAGCCTGCTCAACGCCAACGCCCACGCCGTGGACCGCGCCGCGATTGCCTTGCCGGACCTGCACGCATCGGTGCTGGCATCGGTGCGCGAGGCCTTCCGGCAGGGCGGACGCGGCGCCGCATACGATCTCGTGCTCTACAGCAACGACTGGGGCTTCCGGCTGCAGGACATCGTCACACGCATCGAACTGTGGCACGGCGAGAGCGACGCGACCGTGCCACCTGCCTTCGGCCGCGCCATCGCTGCCGCGGTGCCGGGCTGCCGCGCGCGTTTCTTTCCGGACGAAGGGCACTTCTCCCTGCCGCTCAACCGGATGGACGACATCCTCGAGTCACTGAAGGGTGGCGCGTGAGGCGTGAAGCGATATGCGATATGCGATAGGCGATAGGCGATAGGCGAATAGCGTAGCCATTACTTTTTACTTTTTACCTTTCGCCTTACCTCATTTTTTTCGCCTCACCCCTCACCCCTCACGCCTCACCAAGGCTCTCCATCACGGCATAGAGCGCGTTCTGCGCCTCGAAGCCGATGCCGGGCCGGTCCGGCAGCTTGAGAAAACCGTTCTCGACCTTCGCGTCGTCGGCGAATCCCGCGAAGACGCCGAAAACATCGGGATAAGCCTCGCAGCCGCCCAACCCGAAGCCGCCCACGATGTGCAGCGTCATCTGGTTGCCGCCGTGCGGGAACACCGAAGTCCGCTGCCAGCCGTGGCCCGCCATCACCTCCAGCGTGCGCGCGAACTGCGCGATGCCGTAGGACTGCGGCACGTCTGTCTGGATGATGTCGCGGTCGGCGCGCAGTCCGCCGAAGCGGATCAGGTTGTCCACGTCCGGCGTCGAGAACAGGTTTTCGCCGGTACCGATGGGCGGGTCGTAGGCCGCGGCGACTTCCTTCAGCAGGGCGTAATCGAGCGGATCGGTCGGCTCCTCGAACCAGCGCAGCTTGAATGGGGCGAGGGCCTGGGCGTACGCCAGCGCGCGCGTGCGGTCGAAGCCCGCGTTCGCATCCACCGCCAGCCGGTCGGAGGCTCCCACCACCTTGAGCCCCGCTTCCACCCGCTGCACATCCTCGGGGATCGTCGCGCCGCCGACCTTGATCTTCATGGTCGTGTAGCCCTCGTCGAGCCGCTTGCGGATCTCGTCCTGCAGTTCGGGCAAGCCCTTGCCCGGTGCGTACCAGCCACCGCCGACGTAACAGGGAATGCGGTCGAGGATTTTGCCGCCGTTGTAGCGCGCGGCGAGGCTCGCGTGCAGCGGCTTGCCTTCGATCTTCGCCACCGCGTCCCAGCACGCGACCTCGATGGTGCCGATCGCGACCGACCGCTCCGTATGCCCGCCGGGTTTCTCCCGCTGCATCATGCACGCGAGGATCTTCGCCGGATCCAGATTGGATCCAGCGGCATCGAGCAGGGATTCGGGAGCAGCCTTGAGGATGCGCGGGATGAAGCGGTCGCGCATCTGCGCGCCGCAGGCATAACGTCCGGTGGAGTTAAACGCGTAGCCGACGACCGGTTTGCCGTCGCGGATCACGTCCGTCACGACAGCGACGACCGAAGTCGTCATTTCCGAAAAATCGAAGACGGCGTTGCGGAGGGAAGACTTGAGCGGGACGGCGACTTCGCGGACGGCGGTGATGCGCATATTCGTGGTGAGGCGTGAGGGGTGAGGAGTGAGGGGTAAAAGCTTAAAGCATCAGCGCTTCCCCCTCACGCCTCACCCCTCTCTCCTCACTCGACTTTGACGCCCGCTTCCTTCACCACCTTCGTCCACTTCGCGACCTCAAGTCGGATCTGCGCGGCGAATTCCTTGGGACTGCTCGCCACGATCTCGAATCCGAGGCTGCTGATGCGGTCGCGGGTTTCCGGCTGGGTGAGGATCTTCACCACGTCGGCATGCAGGCGCTGCACCACCGCGGCCGGCGTGCCGGCGGGCACCAGCAAGCCCTGCAGGGTGTCGGCCTCCTGGCCGGGCAACCCCGCCTCCGCCATGGTCGGCACCTCCGGAAACACCGCCGAGCGTTTCGCACTGGTCACGGCCAGCGCGCGCAGGCGCCCGCCCTGGATGTGCGGTGTCGCGGGGGGCATGGCGAAGCAGCCGAGCGGTACCTGGTTGGCAATCACCGCGGCCACTGCGGGGCCGGCGCCGTTGTAGGGGATGGTCGCCACGTCCGTCTTCGTCGTCAGCTTGAACAGCACCGCGGAGAGGTCGGGCGTGGTGCCGATGCCGGGGGTCGCGAAGCTGAATTTCTTGGGCGCGCCCTGCACGAGCTTGATCAGCTCCTGCATGGACTTCGCCGGCACCGTTGGGTGCGCGGCGAAGATGTTGGGCGACGCCGCCATGTTCGAGATCGGGACGAAGCTCTTCTCCGGATCGTACGGAATCTTCGCGTAGAGCCCCGGGTTCAGCACGAAGCTGGAACTCACCACCAGCACCGTGTAGCCGTCGGGCGTGGCGTTCGCCACCATGCCGATGCCGATGTTGCCGCCCGCACCGGGCCGGTTGTCGATCACCACGTTCTGGCCGAGCGTCTCGGTCAGCTTCTGCGCCATGATGCGCGCGATCACGTCGGTCGGACCCGCCGGCGCGAACGGCACGATCATGCGCACCGGCCGCGACGGGTATTCCTGCGCGAAAGCGCTGCCGGCCACCACCGACGCCACCAGGCCCGCGCCCACCATCGTCCTCTTGTTCATTGCGCTCTCCCCTTGAATCCTGATTCCTGAATCCCGAATCCTGCTATTCGACTTTGACGTTCGCATCCCTGATCACCTTCGCCCAGCGCACCGTCTCCAGCTTGATGTACTCGGCAAACTGTTCCGGCGTGCCGGTCATCGGCTCGAAGCCCACGGACTGCAGGCGTTCGCGCAGGTCGGGTGCGGCCAGCGCCTTCACCAGCTCGCCGTTCAGCCGCATGATGATCTCGCGTGGCGTCGCCGCCGGCACGAGGATGCCGTACCAGGTCTGCACCTCAAAGCCGGCGACGCCTGCCTCCGCCCCCGTGGGCACGTTGGGCAGCTGCGTCAGGCGCTGCGGCGAGAGTACCGCGAGCGGGCGCACCTTGCCGCCGTTGATCTGCGGCAGCGCGGCCGGCACGCCGATCACGACCGAATCCACGTGTCCGCCCATCATGCCGATCATCGCCTCGTTCGAGCCCTTGAACGGCACGTGCACCATGTTGATCTTCGCCAGCCCCTTCAGCATCTCGCTGCCGAGGTGGTTGGAGGTGCCGACGCCGCCAGAACCGAAGTTGAGCTTGCCCGGATTCGCGCGCGCGAGCGCCACGAACTCCTTCAGCGTCTTCGCGGGCACCGACGGATGCACCAGCAGCACGTTCGGAATCACCGCCACCAGCGACACGGGTGCCAGGTCCTTTACCGGGTCGTAGGTCATCTTGGCGTAAAGCGACGGGCTGATCGCGAGCGACGGCGCGCACAGCACCATCGTGTAGCCGTCGGGCGGCGCTTTCGCCGCGAGCTCGGCGCCGAGGTTGCCGCCGGCGCCGGGCCGGTTGTCCGCGATCACCGGCTGGCCCATCTGCGCGGCGAGCTTCTGGCCGATCGCGCGGCCCAGCAGGTCGGTCGGGCCGCCCGGCGGAAACGGCAGGATAAAACGGATGGGTTTCGAGGGAAAGCCCGCGGGCTGCGCCCAGGCCATGGGCGCCAGCGCGGACAGCAGGACTGCGCCGAGAACGCGTGAACGAACGGACATGTCGTCTCCTCCGGATGCCACTGCTTGTTATACAGGGCCGGTTGCCGCGCCCCTGCCGGGCACGGATTCTACGTGGGGAACGCGTTGCCCGGCTAGAGCCTGCTATGGATCTAAACGTGCGCGGCGTTGAGCCAAAAGGGTCCGGATGCTAGGCGCGAGGAGGCCGCATAGCCCCTCTATGCAACGACGAGCAACGACGCAGACGGGCCCTTTTGGCTCAACCCGAAGGGAACGCGACACTAGGGGTCCATTGCGTTGTCGCCGCCCGCTTGCAGTGTCCGGCACTGCGGCGCGAACGGCTCCTGGCACTGAACCCCTATTCCCGCGTTCGCCGCATACGTTTAGGTCCATAACAGGCTCTAGAATGCCGAACACACCGACGCTTGCACACGGAGACCCTTATGGAATGGCTGATGGATCCCGCGGCATGGGTGGCGCTCGCCACGCTGACCGCTCTCGAGATCGTGCTGGGCGTGGACAACATCATCTTCATTTCCATCCTGGTCGGACGCCTGCCGGCCGCGCGGCGCAATCTCGCGCGCCGGCTCGGGCTGGGGCTCGCCATGGCCTCGCGCATCCTGCTGCTGCTGTCCCTGTCCTGGGTGATGGGATTGACCGCGCCGCTGTTCTCCGTGCTGGGCATGGACATCTCGGGCCGCGATCTCATTCTGGTCGGCGGCGGCCTGTTCCTGCTCTGGAAGAGTACAGCCGAAATTCACGAAAGCCTCGAAGGCGGATCCCATGGTCAGAATCCGGCCGGTGCGGCGCAGGCCACTTTTGGCGCGATCCTGGTACAGATCGCCATCCTTGACATCGTGTTCTCGCTCGACTCCGTGATCACAGCGGTCGGCCTCGTCGATGAGGTCGAGATCATGATCACCGCCATCGTGCTGTCGGTCCTGGTGATGATGTTCGCCGCCAAATCAATCGGCGAGTTTGTCGACCGTCATCCCACCGTCAAGATGCTGGCCCTGTCCTTCCTGATCATGGTCGGCATGGCGCTGGTCGCCGAAGGCCTGCACTTCCATGTGCCCAAGGGCTACATCTACTTTGCGATGGCGTTCTCGCTGGGGGTGGAAATGCTCAACATCCGCCTGCGCAGGCGGATGGAGAAACCGGTGCAACTGCGCAAGGGCAAGGCGCCCCAATAACGCTCAGCCGGTCGCGCACAGTTCCGCGCTGCGGGTTTTCGCGTAGTCGAGCGCGCTGAATCCCGTGTTGCCGATGGTCTTGCCGTCGCTGCGCAGCACGCACGGCACCTGCCCGAACGTCTGGTAGTGGCCGAACAGGGTGTCGGCCGTCATGCCGGGCTTGCATTCCTGCTGCAGGAAGTCGTCGATCAGGCGCTTGGCGGCCGCGATCGCCTCCGGCTGCCCCTCGAACTCGCCCAGGTGCTGCAACTGCTGGCCGACGGGATTGAACGGCGAATAGGCTTCGACGAAATAAGGCATGAGAGTCTCCCGCAATGCTTGGTACCCAGGGCCGGACTCGAACCGGCATGCCGCTTTCGCAGCGAGGGATTTTAAGTCCCTTGTGTCTACCAGTTTCACCACCTGGGTGCGAGGGCGATTTTAACGCCGGCGCCGGCTGCAATACGCCACAACGGGGAAACTGGAGGCGGGGGTCGGAATCGAACCGGCGTACACGGCTTTGCAGGCCGCTGCATAACCACTCTGCCACCCCGCCGGGGGCCTGAAAAAGCGAAGGGGAAAACGGGCTTGAGGACTGCCGCCGTTTTCCCCCGGAATTCTGGAGCGGGAAAGGAGTCTCGAACTCCCGACCTCAACCTTGGCAAGGTTGCGCTCTACCAACTGAGCTATTCCCGCGCGAAGCGGCATTATATCAAAAGCCTAGCGGCGTTGCCCGTCCCGCTTAACGCAGGCTGCGCCCCAGTGCCGGCCACGCCAGCCGCAGGTAATAGGCCATGGACACCAGCGTCAGTGCGGCAGCGGCCCAGATCAGCCAGGTGCCCGCCACCGCCGGCTCGAAGCGGCCGATCGGATCGTCATAGAGCAGCATGGGAATGGCGACCATCTGGGCCCCGGTCTTGACCTTGCCGAGGGTGGACACCGCGACGCTTTTCGACTCGCCGATCTGCGCCATCCATTCGCGCAGCGCCGAAATCGCGATCTCCCGGCCGATGATGATGAAGGCGACGATGGCATCGAGCCGGCCGAGGTAGAGCAGGATGATGAGCGCCGCCGCCACCATCAGCTTGTCGGCGACCGGGTCGAGGAAGGCGCCGAACGCCGAAGTCTGGTTCAGCCTGCGGGCGAGCCACCCGTCCAGCCAGTCGGTGACCGCAGCCAGCACGAACAGCACGGTCGCGACGAGGTTCTGGTTGGGCGTGGACACCCAGCTCTTCTCGAAATAGAAGATGCCGACGAACAGCGGGATCATGAGGATCCGCGCCAGTGTCAGAATGTTGGGAACGTTCCACATGGACGCGTTCAGTGTAACGCGTCGTAGATGCGTTGCGCGAGCATCCGGCTGACACCTGGCACGGCCGCGAGTTCGTCCACGCTCGCTGCGCTGAGTCCGCGGACGCCGCCGAAGCGCGTGATGAGGCTCTGGCGCCGCTTCGCGCCGACGCCCTCGATCGCGTCGAGCGGTGACTGCGTGCGCGCCTTGCCGCGCCGCGCGCGGTGGCCTTCGATCGCGAAGCGGTGCGCTTCATCGCGGATCTGCTGGATGAGGTGCAGCGCCGGATCGTCCGCCGCCAGCATCAGCGGCGCCGCCTTTCCCGGCAGGAACAACTGTTCCAGGCCCGGCTTGCGCGCCTCGCCTTTGGCCACGCCCACCAGCGGCACCGCGCCCAGCCCGAGGTCGCGCATCACCTCCACCGCCACGCCGAGTTGCCCCTTGCCGCCGTCGATCAGCACGAGGTCCGGCACCGGCGCCTCGCCATTGACGACGCGGCGGTAGCGCCGGGTCAGCACTTCGCGCATCGCGGCGTAGTCATCGCCCGCCGCGGCGGTTTCGATGTTGAAGCGGCGATAGTCGCTCTTCTTCATCGCCGAGTGGTCGTACACCACGCAAGACGCCACCGTCGCCTCCCCCATCGTGTGCGAAATGTCGAAACACTCGATGCGTTCGGGCGGTTCAGCCAATCCGAGTGCGGGCGCAAGCGCCTGCGCGCGCGCTTCCTGCCTCACGCGCAGCGCCGCCTGCTGCCCCGCGCCCAACGCCGCGTTCTTGCCCGCCATCGCGAGCCACACGCGGCGTTCGCTACCCGGGCGGGTGGTCACGGTGACCGGACGCTGCGCCTGCTCCGAGAGCAGCGCGGCCAGCGTGTCCGCATCGACGTCGGCGCCGACGATCACGAGTGGCGGCACCGGATGTTCGGCGTAATGGTGCGAGACAAAGGCGTCCAGCACCAACACCGCGTCCGCCTCGCCCGCATTGCGGGGAAAGAAATTCTTGTCGCCGAGATGCCGGCCGCCGCGCACCATCGCCAGGTTGACGCACACGACGCCGCCGGATTCCGCGCAGGCGACAATGTCGGCGTCGGTGCCACGCTCGCTGTCGACGAACTGGCGCTCGCGCACACGCCCCAACGTGGCAATCTGGTCGCGAAACACCGCGGCCCGCTCGTATTCCTGTTTCGCGGCGGCTTCGTCCATTCGCGTTTCCAGCGCGCGCACCACCTCATCGTCCTTGCCTTCCAGGAAGAGCGTCGCCGCGCGCACGTCTTCCGCATAGTCCGCCGGCGCGATCAGTCCGACGCAAGGCGCGCTGCAGCGCTGGATCTGGTGCAGGAGGCAGGGCCGCGAACGCGCGCTGAATACGCTGTCCTCGCAGGTCCGCAGCCGGAACACGCGCTGCAGGAGCTGCATGCTTTCGCGCACCGCGCCGGCGTTCGGAAACGGGCCGAAGACCCGATGCTTGCGGTCCACGCTGCCGCGGTGGAAACGCAACTGCGGAAAGGCGTGGCCGCTCACCATCAGGTAAGGATAGGACTTGTCGTCGCGGAACAGGATGTTGTAACGCGGCGCGAGCGACTTGATGAGGTTGTTTTCCAGCAGCAGCGCTTCGGACTCCGATCGCGTGACCGTCGTCTCGAGCGCCGCGACCTGGGTCAGCATCAACTGGATGCGCGGCGAGAGGCCCTGCCCTTTCTGGAAGTACGAGGCCACGCGCTTCTTCAGATCGCGCGCCTTGCCGACGTACAGCGCCTCGCCGGACGTGTTCAACATGCGGTAGACGCCGGGCAGATGCGGCAGTCCCGCGATCAGCGCCGCGGCATCGAATGCCGGCGCTGGGACGTTCAGCGGGCGGGGATCGGCGGTCATGGGGGCGAGGGCCGGGAAGCTCAGACCGCGGCGTCGGCGGCCTGCCGCACGCCGGCCATCACCTGGTCGAACATGGCGGGCGTCAGCCGGCGCGTGTTGATGTTGTAGCGGCTGCAGTGATAGCTGTCGAACAGGCGGGTGCCGTCCGGCAGCGCGTGCCGCGCACCATGCCCGAACGCATGCGCGGAAGGTTTGAGCAAGAGCGCACGCAGCACCGCCTCATGCGCGATGCGTCCCAGCGCCAGGACGACCGCCCGGCGCGGCAATGCCGCGAGCTCCGACCGCAGATAACCGTTGCACTGCCGGATCTCGGCAGGCGTGGGCTTGTTGCCCGGCGGCACGCACTTCACGGCATTGGTGATACGGCAATCCTGCAGGCGCAAGCCGTCTTCCACATGCACGGACTCCGGCCGGCTGGCGAAACCGTGGCGATGCAGCGCCGGGTACAGCACGACGCCCGCGTAATCGCCCGTGAACGGCCGGCCGCTGCGGTTCGCGCCATGCATGCCCGGCGCCAGGCCGACGATCAGCAGCCGCGGCCGCGCGGCGCCGAATGGCGGCACCGGCCTGGCGTGATAGGTGGGATGCGTGGCCCGGCAGTCGTCCAGGTACGCCGCCAGCCGCGGACAGTCGCGGCAGTCCGTCGCGAACGGTCGTTCGCGCGCCTCGGCACGGCGGGAACGCACCGCCACGGTCGCTCCGTCAGCTCCGGACGAGCGGCAGTTCGCCGGGCCGCTGATCCATCATGCGCACGGCGGCCAGCGCCGTCCGGTACTGGGCATCGCCCTCCGGCCTGCCACCGTGGCCGTGCATGCGCGCGAGCCGCGCCAGGCTGACGGCCGGCAGCCCGTCCTTCAATTCAGCGAGCAGTTGGTCCGCCGAGGCGGGCTGGTTGCAAACCAGCACCATGTCGCAACCGGCATCCAGCGCCGCGTGGGCGCGCGCCGTGACATCGCCCGCCACGCTCGCACCCTCCATGCTGAGATCGTCGCTGAAGACGGTGCCGGCGAAACCGAGGCGCCCGCGCAGAATCTCCTTCAGCCACACCGGCGAGAAGCCCGCCGGACGCGCGTCCACTTGTGGATAGATCACATGCGCCGGCATGACACCGGCCATGCCGGCCGCGGACAGCGACTCGAAGGGCTTGAGATCGGCGGCTTCGATGTCGGCGAGCGTGCGTTCATCGACCGGAATTTCATGATGCGAATCGGCGCGCACGTAGCCGTGGCCGGGGAAATGCTTGCCGACCGCCGCCATGCCCGCCCGGCGCATGCCGGCCACCAACCGTCCCGCGAGTTCGGAGATGGCTTCGGGTTTTGCGTGAAAGGCGCGGTCGCCGATCACCCCGCTCGCGCCGTAGTCCAGGTCGAGTACCGGCGCGAAGGAAAAGTCCACGCCGCAGGCCCTCAGCTCCGTCGCCAGCACGGTGCCCGTGTCGAACGCGAGTTGCCCCGCGCGCTTGGGGTCGTGGTCCCACACCGCGCCGAGCGCGCGCATGGGCGGCAGTGCGGTAAAGCCCTCACGGAAGCGCTGTACGCGCCCGCCCTCGTGGTCCACTGCCACCAGCAGCGGCGGGTCGCGCAGCGCGTGGATCTCGGCCGTCATCGCTGCGATCTGCGCCGGCGATGCGTAGTTGCGTGCAAACAGGATGACGCCCCCCGTCAACGGATGCAGCAGGCGGCGCCGGTCCTCGTCGGTCAATGCGGTGCCGGCCACGTCCAGCATGACCGGACCCAGCGCGTTCGGTTTGGCTGCGTTCATGTGGCGTTCATTTCTCCAGCACCACGCAGGCGCAGGCGAGGCTCTTCTCGTCGCTGATCGTAAGATGGTGTCCCTGGATGCCCCGCTCATTGACCATCGCCGCGAGATTGGGATGGAATTCGAAGCCCGGTTTGCCCAAACGGTCGGACACGATGCTGATGCACTGCAGGGTCACCGGATAGCGGAAGCCGGTGCCCATCGCCTTGGAAAACGCTTCCTTGGCCGCGAACCGGTTGGCGAGGAACAGCACGGGCTGCTTGGTTTTCGCATAAGCGGGTCGTTCGCGCGGCGTCAGAACCCGCCGCACGAAACGGTCACCGAAACGCTCCAGCACGCGCTGCACGCGCGCGGGTTCGATCACATCGATGCCGATGCCGTAGATCATGCGATGCCTTGCACCGCTTGCAGATACTGGCGCACGGTCGCCGCCAGCCCCAGTTCCAGCGCGTCGGCGATCAGCGCATGCCCGATCGACACTTCCAGCACGCCCGGCACCGTACGCAGGAACACCGGCAGGTTCTCGCGATTGAGGTCATGGCCCGCGTTCACGCCCAGCCCGGCAGCCTGTGCAGCCTCGGCAGCGGCACGGTAGCGTGCAAGTTCAGCGGCTTCCGCCGCCGTCCCGAAGGCCTTCGCATAAGGCTCCGTATAGAGTTCCACACGATCGGCGCCGAGCTCCGCGACAAGCGCCATTGCCGCCGGCACAGGATCCATGAACAAACTGACGCGCACGCCACGCTGCTTGAGCCCTGCAATCACCGGTCGCAGCCGCGCGCCGTCGCGTGCGAGGTCCCAGCCGTGATCGGAGGTCACGGCGCCGCTTTCATCGGGCACCAGAGTGCACTGGTCGCAGCGCACGCCCTGCGCGACCTCGAGCAGGTTGTGGAAGGGATTGCCCTCGATGTTGAATTCCGCCGCCGGGTAATGCGCAAGCAACGCCGCCAGCGCCGGTACGTCATCGCCGCGCACATGGCGCTCGTCCGGACGCGGATGCACGGTAATCCCGTGCGCGCCCGCCTCCAGCGCAATGCGGCCCGCGCCCGTCACGCTCGGAATGCCGAGCGTGCGCTGGTTGCGCAGCAGCGCGACCTTGTTCAAATTGACGCTCAGGTGCGTCACGGGAGATGGCCTGACACTGATGCGATCGCGGGGATGACAAGGATTGCGGAGATTCCGGAGATTCAGAACGCAGAGAGATCGCGCAACAACTGGCGCGTATGCAGCACCTGGTCTCCCAGGTAGTGGTTGATCAGCACGCGCATCAGCTGTTTCGACTGCTGCAGGGTGAGCGCGTCCTCGAACGCGCCGCGCTGCATGTCGATCAGCGTGCGGCCATCCAATTCTAGCCGGTTTTCCTGCGGCGTTCCGTTCACCCGCACCGGTCCCTGCTCGACAACGTAGACATAGCGCGCCTGCTCGGCGATCGCCTCGCCGCTGCGGCTGTCGCGGTCGAGCGGCAGCGCGTAACCCAGCTCTTTCAGCAACGCCATTTCGAAACCACGCAGCACGGCCTCCACCGGACTGCCGTCCGCCAGCCGTTCGAGCGCGCCCAGATAGGCCTCGTACAGTCCTTCATGCGGCACGTCGCGGTGCAGCAGCTTGATCAGGAGTTCGTTCAGGTAGAAGCCGCACAACAGCGCGCGTCCGCGCACCTGCAGCGGCGCGCCCTGCCATTCCGCGCTGTGCAGGGTCTTCAGTTCCGCCTTGCCGGACCAGGTGAGCGTGAGCGGCTGAAAGGCGAGCAGCGTACCGCGCAGCGCCGAGCGCGGCCGGCGTGCGCCCTTCGCGACGAGACCCACGCGCCCGTGCTGGCGGCTGAACACCTCGACGATCAGGCTCGACTCGCGGAAGGCATAAGTGTGCAGTACGAGTCCCGGCTCGTCATCCACCCGCACACGCTCGCTGCTGCCGCCCCCGCCACCGGGGCTATTCATAGCCGAAACGGGACAGCGCCCGCGCGTCGTCCGCCCAGCCGCTGCGCGTGCGCACCCACAGTTCCAGATGCACCTTGCCGCCGAACAGTTTCTCCATGTCGCGGCGCGCGGCGGTGCCGATGGCCTTCAGGCGCTCCCCGCCCTGGCCAATCACGATGGGCTTCTGCGAGTCCTTGTCCACCACGATGGCGGCATTGATGCGCCGCAGGCGCCCTTCCTGCTTGAACGCTTCGATTTCGACGGCGAGTTTGTACGGCAGTTCGTCGCCCAGCGCCCGGAACAGTTTTTCACGCACCATCTCGGCGGCCAGGAAACGTTCCGAGGCCAGCGTGACTTCATCTTCCCCGTACAGTGCGGGCTGCTCGGGAAGCAGGCGCGCGGTGGCCGCCACGAGGTCCTCGATCTGGGTGCCGCGCGTCGCCGACACCGGCACCAGTTCGCGGAAGGGAAATGCCTGCGCGAGGTTCGCGAGGTACGGCAGCAGGCTGCGCTTGTCCTTCGCCCGGTCGGTCTTGTTGATGACCGCCAGCACGGGCCGGTCGTGCGGCAGCAGCCCCGTCACCGCCTCGTCCGCCGCGCCGTAGCGCAGTGCCTCGTAGACGGCGAGCACCACGTCGACTTCTTCCAGGGTGCTGCGCACGCTGCGGTTCATCAGCCGGTGGAGCGCCCCGGTGTGTTCGCGCTGGAAACCCGGTGTGTCGACGAACACGAGTTGCGCTTCGGGCCGGGTCAGGATGCCGGTAATGCGCGCGCGGGTCGTCTGCGCGCGCGCGGAAACGATGGAAATTTTGACGCCGACCAGGTGGTTGAGCAGTGTGGATTTGCCGACGTTGGGGCGACCGACGATCGCCACGGTACCGGCATGGAAGGCGGCCGTCATGTCGACGGTCCCGCGACGGCCCGCTCGTACGCCAGCGCGGCGGCGGCCTGCTCGGCGCTGCGGCGGCTCGCGCCGCTGCCCGTCGTGCGCAGGTCGAGCACCGGGATGCAACACTCGACCTCGAAGGTCTGGGCATGTGCCTCGCCCCGGGTGCCGATCACGGCGTATTGCGGCAACGGATGCCTGCGCGCCTGGAGCCACTCCTGCAGGCGCGTCTTGGCGTCCTTGCCGAGCACCAGCGGATCGGCCTGGTCGAGCGGATCCGCGTAGAGGCGGCCGACCACGCCGCAGGCGGCGTCGAAACCACCGTCGAGAAAAACCGCGCCCAGCAGCGCCTCCAGCCCGTCAGCCAGAATGGACGGGCGCTGGGCGCCTCCACTTTTCTGTTCGCCCTCCCCCAGCCGCAGGCGACGGCCCAGATCGAGGCCGGCGGCGATCTCGGCCAGCATCTGCTGGTTGACGAAATGCGCCCGCAGCCGCGACAGCTCACCTTCTGGAAGTTCGGGAAAACGCCGGTACAGCTCGGCCGCCACGGCGCAGTTGAGGACGCCGTCACCCAGGAATTCGAGCCGCTCGTTATGCGTGGCGCCGAAACTGCGATGGGTCAGCGCGCGGTCGCGCAAGGAGAGGTCGCGGAAGACGTATCCGGTCAGCGTTTCGAGGTCCGCCCGGTCCATCAAAGCTGGAGAACAATCAGAAATGCCGGCCGGAGCGCTCCGCGCTCACTTGCTCTGCGAGCTCGGGGCGAAATCCAGCAGCACGCTGATGTTGTGGAACAGGGGCACCTTCACGGAATAGGTGGCACTGACCACGAGCTGGCCGCCTTCGTTGCTGATTTCCAGGTCCGTCGGCCCGACCGACGTGATGCTGTCGATCAACTGGTAGCGAACGTAGGCGCCTTCGACCAAGGCGCGCGAGCCGCCCCGGACTTCGGGGTTGGCGGCGACCGCCTTGAATGCCTTCTTGATTTTCTCGTGCTCCAAGTACGGCGGGAACAGCTTGAAACCCAGCAGCAGGCCCATGATCAGCAGAAACAGGACCACGATCAGTCCGCCCAGCGAAACGCCGCGTTGCTGATGCTGGTTCGTCATCGTCATCATCATGTCATCCTCGTGTCCGCGTCACTTGATCCTGTTGCCGATCCGGTCCCACTTGCCGAAGTGCCACCAGATCAGGAAAGCCTTGCCCACCACGTTGCCGTCGGGCACGAAGCCCCAGTAGCGGCTGTCCAGGCTGGAGTCCCGGTTGTCCCCCAGCACGAAGTAATGACCGGCCGGTACCGTGCACGTGAAACCGGCCTCATTGTAGTTGCAATTGCCGCGGAAGGGGAACGATCCCACGCGGCGCAGATCGATCGGCGGCATCTCCGGCTGGACCAGTATGGCGTGCTGGTGTTCGCCAAGCTGCTCCATGAAACGCTCCGCCGTGACGTACTGCAGCGTGGACTCCAGATACCCGAACTGCCCATCGGCTTGCACCGGCACTTCCTGCCCGTTGATCGACAATCGCTTGTTGCGGTAGGTCACGGTGTCGCCCGGCAGGCCGACCACGCGCTTGATGTAATCGTCCGAAGGCTTCTCGGGGTAGCGGAACACCATGACGTCGCCGCGCGCGGGCTGCCCGACCTCGATCACCTTCTGATTCAGGACCGGCAGGCGGATGCCGTAGGTGAATTTGTTGACGAGGATGAAATCCCCGATCAGCAGCGTCGACAACATCGAGCCGGACGGGATCTTGAACGGCTCGACGAGGAAGGAGCGCAGCAGGAACACCACCAGGATTACCGGGAAAAAGCTCCGCGGATACTCGATCCACCAGGGCTCCTTCGCGTCTGCCGCCCGGCGTTTGGCGAAATACAGCCGGTCGGCGAGCACGATCGCGCCCGTGACGAGCAGCGCAATCAACATGATGAGCGCAAAGTTCACGATCGGACTCCCGTTTTCCGTCTCCGGGCTTGCATCGTCATCTACTTCTCCACTTGCAGGATCGCCAGGAAGGCTTCCTGCGGAATTTCCACGCTGCCGACCTGCTTCATGCGTTTCTTGCCGGCCTTCTGCTTCTCCAGCAGCTTCTTCTTGCGCGTGATGTCGCCGCCGTAGCACTTGGCCAGCACGTTCTTGCGCATGGCCTTGACCGTCTCGCGGGCGATGATGTTCGCGCCGATCGCGGCCTGGATCGCGACATCGAACATCTGGCGCGGGATCAGCTCGCGCATCTTGGAGGCCAGTTCGCGGCCCCGCTGCTGGGAATTGGAGTGGTGCACGATCAGCGACAGCGCATCCACCTTGTCGCCGTTGATCAGCAGGTCAAGCTTGATCAGATGGTCGGCACGGTATTCCTTGAAGTCGTAATCGAGGGAGGCATAGCCCCGTGACACCGATTTCAGCTTGTCGAAAAAATCCATCACGACCTCGGACAACGGCAGGTCGTAGGTCAGCATCACTTGCCGGCCGAGATACAGCAGGTTGCGCTGCGCGCCGCGCTTGTTGTTGCACAGCGTGATCACCGGGCCGACGTAGTCCTGCGGCACCAGGATGGACGCCGTGATGATCGGCTCGCGGATTTCCTCGATCTTCGAGGCATCGGGCAGCCGGGAAGGATTCTCGATCTCCTGCACCACCCCGTCCCGCATCAGCACCTGGTAGACGACCGTCGGCGCGGTGGTGATGAGTTCCATGCCGTATTCGCGCTCGAGCCGCTCCTGCACGATGTCCATGTGCAGCAGCCCGAGAAAGCCGCAGCGAAAACCGAAGCCGAGCGCCTGCGAGGACTCCGGTTCGAAGCGGATCGAGGCGTCGTTCAATTGCAGCTTTTCCAGCGCCTCGCGCAGCGCCCCATACTGGTTGGCGTCCACCGGATAGAGGCCCGCGAACACCTGCGGCTTGATCTCCTTGAACCCGGGCAGCGGTTCGGCGGCCGGACGGTGCGCGAGCGTCAGCGTGTCGCCGACTTTCGCCGCCTGCAGTTCCTTGATGCCGGCGATGACGAAACCGACCTCGCCGGCCGACAACTGCTCGCGCGCCTTCGATTTCGGCGTAAACACGCCAACCTGCTCGCAGCCGTAGGTGCTGCCGCTCGACATGAAGCGGATCTGGTCCTTCGGTTTGAGCACGCCGTCCACCACCCGCACCAGCATGACAACACCCACGTAGTTGTCGAACCAGGAATCGATGATCAGCGCCTTCAGTGGCGCCGCCGCATCGCCGCCGGGCGGCGGAATGCGCGCGATCACGGCCTCCAGAATGTCCGTGATCCCTTCTCCGGTCTTTGCGCTCGCGCGGATCGCATCCTGCGCGGGAATGCCGATGATGTCCTCGATCTCGGCCATCACCCGTTCGGGTTCAGCCGACGGCAGGTCGATCTTGTTCAGCACCGGCACCACGGTGACGCCCTGCTCGGTCGCGGTGTAGCAGTTCGCCACCGTCTGCGCTTCCACTCCTTGCGAGGCATCGACCACCAGCAGCGCACCCTCGCAAGCGGCCAGCGAGCGCGAGACCTCGTAGGAGAAATCCACGTGTCCCGGCGTGTCGATCAGGTTGAGGTTGTAGACCTGCCCGTCGCGCGCCTTGTAGGTCAGCGCCGCCGTCTGTGCCTTGATCGTGATGCCGCGCTCGCGCTCGAGATCCATCGAGTCGAGCACCTGGGCCTCCATCTCGCGGTCGGACAGGCCGCCGCAGGTCTGGATGAAGCGATCGGCCAGCGTCGATTTGCCGTGGTCGATGTGGGCGATGATGGAAAAGTTGCGGATATGCTGCATGGAGGAACCGGTGGCCTGCGGCGAATGGACGGGGACGCTGCGGCCCCGTCACGAAAAAGGGCACCCGCGGTGCCCTTTTTCCAGGAAAGTCAGGATTTTACCGAATCGGCGACGGTCGCGCACCGCCGGTCTCACTCCACCTTCAGCGGGATATAGAGCGAATTGGGACCGCGGCGCACGAGCAGTGCGATCGTGCGGCCCTTCTCGACCTGCCCCATCAACTGGCTGAACTGTTCCACCGACTTCACGTCCTGGCTGTTGATGGCGAGAATGACATCGCCGCGGCGGATGCCCGCCCGCGCCGCCACTGCCTGCACGTCGTCCACCAGCACGCCGCTGGCCACCTTGAGCTGCTCGCGCTGTGCCGCCGGCAGCTCGGACACCGTCAGGCCGTGCCGGCTCGCCGTTTGCGACGCCGGCGGCGTCGGCGCCGGCGCCTCCGGTTTGCCACGCCGGGGCGGTTGCGGTCCACCACGCTGCGCGGTCCGGGCTTCCTCCGGCATTTCTGACACGACCACCTGCAACTCGCGCGCCGCCTTGTTGCGCCAGACCTGGAGGGTGGCCTTGGTGCCCGGTTTGGTCGCGCCGACCAGCCGCGGCAGATCCTCGCTGGAAGCCACCGGCTTGCCATCGAAACGCAGGATGATGTCGCCGGCCTCCACTCCCGCCTTGTCCGCCGGTCCGCCCTTCTCCACCGAGCTCACCAGCGCACCCAGCGGTTTCTGCAGGCCGAACGATTCGACCAGTTCCTTGGTGACCGGCTGGATCACGACGCCGATGCGGCCTCGCGTGACTCTGCCGACCGTGCGCAGTTGCTGTGCGATCTCGTTGGCCACGTCGATCGGGATCGCGAACGACAGCCCCATGAAGCCGCCCGTGCGGCTGTAGATCTGCGAATTGATGCCGACCACCTCCCCGCGCAGGTTGAACAACGGGCCGCCCGAATTGCCCGGATTCACCGCGACGTCGGTCTGGATGAAAGGCACCAGGGTTTCCTGCGGGAGCGAGCGCCCCTTGGCGCTGACGATGCCGGCCGTCACGGTGTTCTCGAAACCGAACGGCGAGCCGATGGCGAGCACCCATTCGCCCACCTTGAGACGGCCGGGATCGCCGAAGCGCACGACCGGCAGGCTCGCCGCGTCGATCCTGATCAACGCGATATCGGTGCGGCGGTCGGTGCCGATGACCTTGGCCTTGAATTCGCGCTTGTCGGTCAGCTTGACGGTGATCTCCTCCGCCCCCTCGATCACGTGGGCGTTGGTGAGAATGTAGCCGTCGGCCGAGATGATGAAGCCCGAGCCGAGCGAGTTCGACTGGAACTCACGCGGTGCGCCGGGACTCGGGATGAAGCGCCGGAAGAATTCGTAGAAGGGATCATCTTCCTTCAGATCGGGCGGTGCCTGCGGCGCGCCGAACGCGCCGCGCGCGGAGGTGGTCGTGCTGATGTTGACCACCGCGGGTCCCTGTTTTTCGACGATGTCGGTGAAGTCCGGCAGGCCTTGCGCGCCGGCCGGCATGGCCAGCGACAGGAACGGTACGAGCACGAGGAGCGCTCTCAAGCTCATGGCATTACCCTGAAGGTGTAGTGTGGGAAGAAACGATACGCAACGAAAGAACCCGAAAGTCGCACTGCGCGCGACGATCTTACCAGCTAGCGGCTTTTTTCGACGGCAGACTCCGCGAACATGCGCACGGTCTCGGCCGGCGCCTTGCCCAGTGCGGTGGCCACATACTCGGGCGTCGCGTGCATGTAGAGATTGACGTTGCCCTGGCTGGCCGCGCCGCGCCCGGGACTGGCCTGCGCGATGGGTTCGATGAAGACCGATACCGAGGCCAGGCCATCCGAATACAAGAGATGGGCCACCGGCACCTGTTTACCCTGCACGAGGCGACGCATTTCCGAGGTCTTGCGGAAACCGGGCGGCGCGTCCCGCACTGTCCAGCCGGTGTCCCCGCCGATCTCGCGCTCCACCACGGTGCTGCGGTCGATCGCCCAGCCCTGCGCCCTGGCCTGGTATTTCGAACGCAGGGTGTCACGGTTCACGCTGCTGCCGATCGTGACCTGGCTGAAGGCGACCTGCTCCATGACCTCGTTGCGGCCGTCGTAGAGGCGCCCGGTGAGGGGGAGCCCGCTCGCTAGTTCGGCACAGAAGCGCTGGCCGTAGCGCAGGGTGTCTTTCGGCTGCAGGATGAGCCAGCGGCATTCGTGACCGGCCACGCGGCCCAGTTCGCCCGCGCTGATCGTGTAATGCTCGCCGATGCCGTTCAGCTGATCGGGCAGCGGCAGCGGGAAACGCCGCGTTTTTCGTTTTTCGATGACGATGGTTTTCGTCGCCGGCAGGTAGGAGGTGACCTGGTCGTTGCGGCGGATGACTTCGCGCGGCGGGCCGTCCAGTGTTTCGATCCGTTCGTGCTCGCCCCCTGCGTCTACGCAGTGAGTCACGATCGCGCTTTCGGAGACCTTGCCGGCGGTATAGACAAACGTGCCGCTGAAGCAGACCCGCCGCGAGGCATACGCCACCTTCTTCAGCAGGGCCATGCCGTCTTCCGGACCGGCAGCGGTCGGCGCGCCCGCGGCCAGGGCAGGCGCAGCCGACGCCATCGCAACAGCCGTCGTCACGGCCCGCGCAGCGGTCAAACCCGTCGCCCAGCACCCTCCCCGCATGATCGATCGCGTGTCGCGGCCCTCAGCGCCGCTCTAACGCCGCCGGCTCCATGGAGACCGGACGGGCGTAGGCGCCCAGATTGTGAATCGTGCTGCCGCTCGCGTAATCCTGGTGCGCGGCGAGCAGCGTACTGACTTCACGTGCGCTCGGCGCCGACTGGGCGACCACGGCGGGCGCCGGCTGCTGCGCGACTCCCGGCCCGCTGTCGACGCTGCCCTGGAAAACCATGCCGAGTACCACCGCGACGCCAGCCAGCGAGGCCGCCGCGGACAGGGCGTAGCGCGTCATCGCATTGTGCCGGCGCGGCGCGAGCACCACCGCTTCGCCCTCGAGCCGGGCCATCACACGGGCGGTGAAATCACCGCTGACGAGCGGATCCCCGCGCAGCGCGTCGCCCGCCCGGTGAAACAGGGCCCACGCCTCGCGGGCGGCATCATCGTCCCGCAGCTGGCGCAGCGTCTGCGCCGCTTCGAATTCCCCGCATTGGCCGTCGAGGTATGCCGAAATCTTTTCCATCACCATCTCCTGTCCTTGCTGGTACCCAGTTGCGGCCGCAATTGCTCCGCGATCGCCTCGCGCGCGCGGAAAATCCGCGAACGCACCGTGCCGATCGGGCAGTTCATCACGTCCGCGATCTCTTCATAGCTCAGCCCGTCGATCTCGCGCAAGGTGATCGCGGTCCGTAATTCCTCGGGCAGCGCGTCGAGCGTCGTGTTGACCGTCGCCACGATCTGCTTGGTGGCGAGTTGGCTTTCGGGCGTGTTCATGTCCCGCAAGCGCTCACCGCCTTCGTAATTCTCCGCGTCCTCGGCCTCCACGTCGCCGGTCGTCGGCGGCCGGCGGCCCAGCGCGACCAGGTAATTCTTGGCCGTGTTGATGCCGATCCGGTACAGCCACGTGTAGAACGCGCTGTCGCCCCGGAAATTCGGCAACGCCCGGTAGGCCTTGATGAACGCTTCCTGCGCCACGTCCTCCACCTCGCCCGAGTCCCGGATCCACCGCGACAGGAGCCTTGTCAGCTTGCCCTGATACTTCGAAACCAGCAGGCCAAAGGCCCGCTGGTCGCCGCGCTGCGCACGCTCGACCAATTGCTGATCGACTTCCCGATCGCTCATCGCTTCGCTGTGGGTCCGGAGGGTTCAGAGCCAAGGCCGCCAGCCCGGGCTGCCCCGGGATGGAAAGGATACGGGCTTGCGCTGACCCTGCCGGCGGCACCCTTGGCGACTTTTCTCATAAAAACAAGGCGCTAAGTATACCCGCCAGCGACCTGCAGCGGAACGGACGCGAGCAACTGCAAACACAGACCGGTGATGCGCCAAAATAGTTCACGTTGGCGTGGGGTTATCGCACCGCCGGCCGCAGCCCCGGGGAGACCACGGCCCGCTCCGCACGGTCGAACAGCCACTGCGTGGCGAGCGCGAGCGCCGCCGCCGGCAGCGCCCCGGCCAGCAACAGGTCATGGTCGTTGACCGCCAGCCCGGCCACGATGCGCTCGCCGAACCCCCCGGCGCCGATGAAGGCAGCGATGGTCGCCGTGCCCACCCCGATCACCGCCGAGGTCTTGATGCCCGCGAAAATGGTCGGCAGCGCGAGCGGCAGTTCGATCAGGCGCAGGCGGTCGGCCGTCTGCAGCCCCAGGGCCAGCGCGGCAGCCCGCAACCCGGCAGATACGCCCGTGAAGCCCTCGGCCGTATTGCGCACGATGGGCAGCAAGCCGTAGAAAAACAGCGCGCCCAGGGCGGGCAGCATGCCGATGCGGTTGAACGCCGCCACCAAGAAGGCCAGCAGGGCCAGCGCCGGCACGGTCTGCAGCACCCCCACGACCGCGAAAATCACGCTGCCGGCCCGTGGGGCACGCGCCGCCCACACACCGAGCGGCACCCCCACCGCGATGCTCGCCGCCAGCGAAACCAGCACCAGCACGGCATGCTCGCGGGCCAGGCGCCAGAAGTCGGGGCCGAACAGGCGCCCGAAAAAAGTCTCGCCCGCCACCGTCGGGGCGGCTCCAGCTGCAACCGAAAGGGCTCCCGCAGCCATCGAAGGGGCCGCAGCCAGAAATGTATCGGCTGCCACCGCGAAGGTCTGGCCCTGCAATTCGACAGCGGCGTTCAATTCGACCATGCGGGTCGCGGTCAGTCCGCCCTCCAGCCGCGCGAGCGCGGCCCAGGTCCGTGGCAGCCGCCGCGGCAGGTCGCTGCGGTAGAGCAGGAGCGCGTCATAGGCGGGAAAGTAGGCGCGGTCGTCTTCCAGCACGCGCAACCCGTAGCGCGCGATCTTGGCATCGGTGGAATACACGTCCGTCACGTCCACCCGGCCGGCCGCCAGCGCCTCGAAGGCGAGGCCGTGGTCCAGTCCGCGCGGCGCGAACGGCAGACCGTAGGCGGTCTTCAGGCCGGGCCAGCCATCGCGCCGGTGCAGAAACTCCTGCGACAGTCCGAACTGCAGTTCGGGATGCGCCGCGAGATCGGACACGCGGCGCACGCCGAGGCGCGCCGCTTCCGTTTCCCGCATCGCCAGCGCATAGGTGTTGCTGAATCCCAGCCGGACACCCGCCGCAAGCCCGAGCGGCGCGAGCGCGGCGTTGAGCGCATCGAGGCTGCCCCCCGCCGGCTGCTTGAGGATTTCGAGTGCGATCGTTCCCGTGTATTCGGGATAGACGTCGATCGCGCCGCTCTTCAAGGCCTGGTAGACGATGGCCGTGTTGCCGAGCCCGGGGCGGAACTGCACCTCTGCCTCGCCCACCCGCTGCGCCGTGCGGGCGACGATCTCGCCGAGGATGTAGGACTCGGTGAAACGCTTGGACCCGACGGTCAGGTCGGTGGCGTGCAGCGCACCGGCCAGCGCGAGCAACCCGACGCCGCCCGCGAGCACCCGTTTCACCGGACCGGCGCCCGCTCGGCGTACTCGGCTGCCGCGGCTTCCATCGTGCTGAACACGGCGCCCCCGTCCTGCAGGGTGCGGATCAGCTTCTCGAGCACCGCGATCCGGTGGCCGCGACCGATCACGAAGGGATGGAAGGTATAGGTCAGCACGCCCCAGCCGACGGACTTTTTCATGTACCGGAACTCGTTGACCCAGTTGTCCAGCACCAGCCGCGCGTTATGCAGCCCGGGCAGGATCCAGTCCGGGGTGCGGATGAATTCGAAATGCGGGTAGTCATCCAGCGACCAGCTCACCGGCATCTCGATCAGCCGCGTGGGGGCGCCGAAGACTGCCGGCTGGTCCTGGGTGATGACGTCGCCCTGGCGCACGCGATACGACTGGTAATCGTCGCCCATCATTGAGCTGTCGTAGACGAAGCCGTGCTTCAGCAGCAGTTCGACGGAATGCGGCGAGAGGTCCCAGGACGGCGAACGGTAGCCGCGCGCGAAGCGGCCGGTCAACGCCTTGATCTGCTCGTTGGCACGCACCAGCTCGCCCTCTTCCTGCTCGCGCGTCAGCGTCGCCGGCGGCCGGTGCGTCCAGCCGTGGTGGCCGATCTCACAGCCGGCGTCGGCGATCATGCGCGACTCGGCCGGATACGTCTCCAGCGTGTGCCCGGGAATGTAGAAACTCGCGGGCACGCGGTATTTCCTGAGAAGCTTGAGGAGGCGTGGAATCGCCACCGCGCCGAACTCGCCGCGCGACACCGGCGTTGGACTGGCCATCCCGCGCGCGATAAAACCCGACATGGCGTCGAAATCAAACGTGATGCAGACGAGAGGACGGCGAGCCATGGGAGCGTGAATTATAGCGATCAGGCGCCAGTTTTCCGCCGGCCGTGGCGGGGCGGCAGTGTCGGTGGCAAAATCGGGACTCCGTACTTGCGTACACCGCCGGATTCACCATGAAAATCGATTTCGACCTCGACCCGTACTGGATGCCCTTCACCGCCAACCGCAGTTTCAAGCAGGCGCCGCGTCTGTTTGCTTCCGCCAAGGACATGCACTACACCACCGTGGACGGCCGCAAGGTGCTCGACGGGGTCGCCGGGTTGTGGTGCGTGAACGCCGGGCATTGCCGGCCGAAGATCGTCGAGGCGATCCAGCGCGAAGCGGCCAACATGGACTACGGCCCCTCGTTCCAGATGGGACACCCCCTGCCCTTCAAGGTCGCCGAGCGGCTGAAGAAGATGCTGCCGGGCGATCTCGATTACACCTTCTTCACCAATTCCGGTTCGGAAGCCGCCGACACCGCGCTGAAGATCGCGCTCGCCTACCACCGCGCGCGCGGCGAGGGCCATCGCCGCATCCTGATCGGCCGCGAGCGGGGCTATCACGGCGCGGGTTTCGGCGGCATCTCGGTCGGCGGCATGCCCGCCAACCGCAAGGCCTTCGGCAACCTGCTGCCGGCGGTGGACCACCTGCCGCACACACATGACCTCGAACACAACCGCTTCTCGAAAGGGCAGCCGGCCTGGGGCGCGCACCTTGCGGAAGACCTGGAGAAGCGGCTGATCCCGCTGCACGACGCCTCCAACATCGCCGCGGTTATCGTCGAACCCATGGCGGGCTCCGCCGGCGTGTTCGTACCGCCGCAGGGCTACCTCGAGAAACTGCGCGAGTTGTGCACCAAGCACGGCATTCTGCTGATTTTCGACGAGGTCATCACCGGTTTCGGGCGGCTCGGCGCGCCGTTCGCCAGCACGCGCTTCGGCGTGATTCCGGACATGGTCTGCCTCGCCAAAGGGTTGACCAACGCGTCCGTGCCGATGGGCGCGGTCGTCGCCCGCAAGACCGTTTACGACGCCATGATGGCCGCGGCGCCCGACAGCACGATCGAACTCTTCCACGGCTACACCTACTCGGGGCATCCGCTGGCCAGTGCGGCCGCGCTCGCGACGCTGGACACCTACGAGGAAGAAAACCTGTTTACCCGAGCGAAGGAGCTGGAAGGCTACTTCGCCGACGCCGTGCATTCGCTGATGGAAATGCCTAACGTCATGGACATCCGCAACATTGGCCTGGTGGCGGGCATCGAGCTGGAACCGCGGGCCGGCCAGCCGACGGCGCGCGCGTTTGACGCGTTCCAGCAATGCTACGAGAAAGGCGTGCTGGTCCGCACCACCGGCGACATCATCGCGCTGTCGCCGCCGCTCATCATCGACAAGCCGCAGATCGACCAGATCGTCGGCACGTTGCGGACGGTGCTGAGCACTCTGCGCTGACGTCTTGCGGGGACTGCAGCCCGTCTCAGGCGGGCGTGCGGTCGGCCAGTTCCCGCACGCAGTGCCGGATCCACAGCGCCGAGAGTTTTTCCTGCGCGCTGTTCTGGCGGAGCCGCTGGTCGAGCGCCGCGAAATCCACGCGGTCGAGCGGCTGGTCCTGGTTGAAGCAGGAAAACACATAGCTCACCGCGCCCGTCGCCGGGTCGCGCTGCGGCTGCAGGCACTGCGCGCAGATCTCTTTCATCATGCACTGCATCGGCGAGTTGATCGAACCGTTCGCGCAGTGCTGCGGCTTGAGGTACGGTGCGAGCACGTCGTGGCGCGCGCGGGCCACCGCCGACATCATGCGGTCGGAACCGATGGCGATCAGCCGGTCGGCGTCCGCCATGGCGATCTCCGGCGCACCGAGTTCGCCCGAGGCGTAGGCCCGCATCGCCTGCACGATGTTGCCCAAGTAGGTGCGGTCTTGCGGGCGGTCCGGCGTGAAGCCGGGCTCCTCGTCGCAACACCACACCACGATGTCGGCCGCCGCTTCGATATCCGCCACCTTGTAGCGGTCGATCATGCGCTTGTAGCCCGCGAAGTACAGCACCCGGCAGCCCGCGCGGCGCATCGCCTGGCCGATCGAGAACAGCACCGCGTTGCCCAGCCCGCCGCCGACCAGGACCACGGTCTCGCCTTCCGGAATTTCGGTCGGGGTACCGGTCGGCCCCATCAGCACGACGGGCTCGCCGGGAGTAAGCCACCGGCAGAGATCGCTCGAGCCACCCATTTCGAGTACGACAGTGGACACGAGTCCCCGCTCGGGATCGACCCAGGCCCCCGTCAGCGCGAGCCCTTCCATCGCCAGCGCGGTGTCGCGTGTGCGGGGGGAGGTCGCCTCGAAGTTCTGCAGCCGGTAGAACTGTCCGGGCCGGAATCGCCGCGCGGCGAGCGGCGCCTTCACGACGACCTCCACGATCTGCGGCGCCAGGCGCTTCACCTCGTGCACGGTCGCGCGCAGGTCGTGATTCAGTGACGCGATGAACTCGGCGTCGCCCTGGCCGCTCGCCGGACCCCGTTGCGCCAACACGCGCGAGACCTTGGGATAGCCCTGTTTCGCGCCGCCCATCGCCTTCACCACGTTGCCGAAGAACGAGGGATGCACGTCGCCGAAGTAGCTGACGAAACGCCCGTCGGCATGGCGACCGAGCAGAACGCGCACCTCCGCCGGCTTGGAGATCGCTTTCTCCACGGCCACCGGATTGCCCTGTTCGTCGCAAGCGCGGAAGTATTTGCCGTCCAGCAGGAAATGCTCCGCATCCTCGCGCGCCAGCACCGTGTTGGGCTGCGTGCCGGCAGCGATCAGCACGGTGCGCGCGGGCAGCTCGACTTCCGCGCCGGCCGTCCATTTGCCCTCGGCATCCCGCTGCTGCACCCGCAGCCCGATCGCACG
The DNA here is from genome assembly GCA_050741255.1 of Burkholderiales bacterium. Lineage (GTDB taxonomy): Bacteria > Pseudomonadota > Gammaproteobacteria > Burkholderiales > SG8-41 > CAZXNF01. Next base: position 28,596 of record JBOIEQ010000009.1, read on the forward strand.
CGCGGCGCCACCCGCATCGACTTCCACCCGGGTCGGACTCAGGCATTCCGCAAAGCGGATGCCCTCCTCCAGCGCCTTCTCCACTTCTTCGTGGTTGAGCGTGTATGACGGGCTGTCGACGAGCCGGCGCCGGTAGGCGATCGTCGAACCGCCCCAGGATTGCAGCAGCTCCACGATGCGCGGCGCGCGACTTTCAACGGCGGCCTGTTTCCGCTCTTCCCGGATGGCACGCGCATGCGCGAGAAATTCGTCGGCAACGATCCGCTCTTCGTCGTTCCAGGCCAGGCGCGCCGCGGCCTCGCCGCTTTCGCGCATCAGGGTTTCGTAGCGGGCAAGGAATTTCTCGACCTGCACGGGATAGTAGGCGAGCGATTCGGTGGCGGTGTCGATCGCGGTCAGGCCGCCGCCGATGACCACCACCGGCAGGCGCACCTGCATGTTCGCGAGCGAATCGGCTTTCGCCGCGCCGGTCAGTTGCAGTGCCATCAGGAAGTCGGACGCGGTGCGCACGCCGCGCGCGAGCCCGTTGGGCATGTCGAGCACGGTCGGCCGCCCGGCGCCGATCGCGAGCGCCACGTGGTCGAAGCCGCGCGTGAAGGCGTCCTCCAGTGTCAGCGTGCCGCCGAAGCGCACGCCGCCGAACAAGGCAAATTCGGTGCGCCGCTCGAGCAGCAGACGAATCAGCTTGAGAAAGTTTTTGTCCCAGCGCACCGTGATACCGTATTCCGCGACGCCGCCGAAGCCCGCCATCTGGCGCTCGTCGAGCGGTTCGTAGAGCGTCGTCACGTCCTGCACCGGCTCGAACGCCACGCGCGCGCCGTCGAGACGCACGCCCGAGAGTGCCGCCGGCAGCGGTTCGATCTTGAGTCCGTCGATGCCGACCACGGTGTGGCCGTCGTTCATGAGGTGGTGCGCCAGCGTGAAACCGGCCGGCCCCATCCCCGCCACCAGCACGCGCTTGCCGCTCGCGGCGCGCGCGAACGGACGCTTGAGATCGAGCGGGTTCCAGCGCGTGAGCAGGCTGTAAATCTCGAACCCCCACGGTAATTCGAGCACGTCCTTCAGCGTGCGCGTTTCCGCCTGCGGGATGTTGACCGGCTCCTGCTTCTGGTAGATGCAGGCCTTCATGCAGTCGTTGCAGATGCGGTGGCCGGTCGCCGCCACCATCGGGTTGTCCACCACGATCACGGCCAGGGCGCCGACCGGCACACCCTCGACCTTGAGCTTGTGGAACTCCGAGATTTTTTCCTCCAGCGGACAGCCGGCGAGCGTGACGCCGAACGGACTCTTCTTGTACGCGGCGCTCCCGTGCGCGTCCTGCTGGCCTTTCTCCTTCAGACCCTTCGAGCAGGAGTCCTTGCCCTGCTCGTGGCACCAGATGCAGTAATGCGCCTCCGACAACGCCCCCGCGAGGTCGGTGCCCGCGTCCGTCAGCGCGAAGCCTTCGCGGCGGCGCAAATGGTGGAGCGTATGCACCGGATAACCGGCGGTGGTGTCGGTCTTGACCGGCACCAGCCGCTGCTGATCCAGTTTGAGCGGGGTCTTGAACAGCACGCTGCCCGCGTGACGTTGGCGCCCCGCGGGCGCGAACATCGCCCAGGCGGCGTAGCGCGCCGCGAGGTCCAGCTTCACGGCGTGCGCGGCTTCATCGGCCTGCCAGCGCGTGACGGCGTTGGCAAAGGCAATTTCGGAAAAGGGTTCGCCGAAGGCCGAGTCGAGTTCGCGGCCGAGCGCCGCACCGTCCAGTGTCTGCGCCACGTCCGGCTTGTAGGCGTGCATGGCCTTGCGCTGCACGAACAGGCGGCGGCAGGCGAACACCGGCGCGAGTTCGTGATGGCGCGCGGACAGCGCCGCGCGCTCGGCCTGTATGCCGAACAATTCGGCGATGAAGTCCTCGAGATGGGGAGCTATCGCGAGCAAGAGCTCCGATTCGGCCTTGACGGGAAGCGCGGCCGGATCGCGGCGCGCCGCGATCAGCCGGCCACACAGCGCACTGTCGGTTTCGCCCAGGCGCGACAGGAACAGCGCGTCCACGGCGGCCACGCCGTCGCGTGAGTACAGCTGCTCGAATCGAAGGCCGAAAGCCAGTGACAGCGACATGGGATTCAAAAAGTATGGCCGCTCCGTTGCGGCGAAATGGCGGGCGAAGATAGCATGGACACCCGCGGGTTGTCAGGGCCGCGCAGGGATAAAATCTGCATATGGTTATGCACGAAACAGCCGTGCCGGTGATCGGCATCGACGCACATCAATGACCGCGCATACACAGCGGATCCTGATGTGGCTCGTGCTGGGAGGGCTGCTTGCCGCGCTCACCGTGCTGGGCTTCCGCGGCTACCTCAGCCCGGACTTCCTGATCGGCTACGCCGCGTCCTTCATGTGCTGACGCCCCCGGCATACTGTTCCGCCGCCGCGACTGTATTTGCAATCAGCATCGCCACTGTCATCGGCCCCACGCCTCCGGGCACCGGCGTGATGCGGCCGGCCACGGCCCGCACCGCTTCATAATCCACGTCTCCCACGAGCTTGCCCTCGACGCGGTTGATGCCGACGTCGATCACCGTCGCGCCGGGTTTGACCATGGCGGCCGTCACCAGCCGCGGCCGGCCCACTGCCGCGACCAGGATATCCGCCTCGCGTGTGATGGCCGCGAGGTCCACCGTCTTCGAATGACACACGGTGACAGTCGCCCCCCGGGCGATCAGCAGCAGCGCCGCGGGTTTGCCGACCTGCAGGCTGCGCCCGATGACCACCGCGCGTGCGCCTTCGATGGCCACCCCCTCTCGGTCGAGCAGATACAGGATGCCGGCCGGCGTGCAGGGCACCAGCCGCGGATTGCCGACCGTCAACGCGCCGAGATTGCGCCAATGGAAACCGTCGACGTCCTTGTCCGGCGCGATTGCCTGCAGCAAGGCTGCGTTGTCGATCTGGGGCGGCAGCGGCAACTGTACGATCATGCCGTGGATGTCCGCACGGGCATTGAGCGCGGCGACTTCCTGCAGCAACACCGCTGTGGTCAGCGTCGCCGGCAGCGTGATGTGCTCGGAAAACATGCCGAGGTTTTCGCAGGCCTTGATCTTGTTGCGGACATAGACGCGGGACGCCGGATCCTCGCCGACCAGCACGGTGGCGAGCCCCGGCGTCACGCCACGCGCCTTCAGTGCCTGGACACGCACGGCCAGCGCTGCGTAAAGCACCTTCGCGGCGGCAACGCCGTCGATCATGACTGCGGACATCGGTTTAACCTGAATGCCTGAAAGAAAGACGGACTCAGCGCGGCGGGCTTTCCGCCGGCGCACTTTCAATGATCTGAAAAAACACCTCGTCCTGCCGGATCAGGCCCAGTTCGCTGCGCGCGCGCTCCTCGATCGCCTCCAGCCCCTGCTTCAGGTCGCGCACTTCGGCCTCCAGCGCCTGGTTCCGGCCGCGCAGGTGCTCGTTGGCGACATGCTGGCTGCGGACCTGGCGCTCCATCTCGACGCCGCGCAGGATCCCGCCCCGGCCCAGCCACAGCGGGTATTGAATCAGCGCCAGCAGCGCGGCGAGCATGATCGCCAGCAGTTTCATGAAGGCAGACAGCGTTCCAGGCGGTTGAAGTTAGCGCGCCTCACGCCGCCAGCCGGCTGCTTCACGTCAGCTGGTAGAACGCGCCGCGGCCCGCGTACGGCGCATCCTCGCCCAGGTCTTCCTCGATGCGCAGCAACTGGTTGTACTTGGCGAGGCGGTCGCTGCGCGACAGGCTGCCGGTCTTGATCTGGCCGGCGTTGGTAGCCACCGCGATGTCGGCGATGGTCGTGTCCTCGGTCTCGCCCGAGCGGTGCGAGACCACCGAGGTGTAGCGTGAGCGTTTGGCGAGCTCGATGGCGGCCAGCGTCTCGGTCAGCGAGCCGATCTGGTTGACCTTGATCAGAATCGAATTGGCCACGCCCTTGCGGATGCCTTCGGCCAGGATTTTCGTGTTGGTCACGAACAGGTCGTCGCCGACCAGTTGGACGCGCGCTCCCAGCCGGTCGGTGAGGAGTTTCCAGCCCTCCCAGTCCTGCTCCGCCATGCCGTCCTCGATCGACACGATGGGGTATTTGTCCACCCACGCCGCGAGCAGATCAACAAATGCATCCGCCTTCAGCGTCAGTCCCTCGGCCGCCAGTGTGTATTCGCCGTCGTCGAAGAATTCGGAACTCGCGCAATCGAGCGCCAGTCCCACCTGCTCGCCCGGACGGTAGCCCGCCGCCTCGATGGCCTCCAGGATCAGCTTGATCGCGGCTTCATGGTTGGGCAGGCGCGGCGCGAAGCCGCCCTCGTCACCGACGGCAGTGGACAGGCCCTTGCCGTGGATAATCTTCTTCAGATGGTGGAACACTTCGGCCCCGCACCGCAGCGCCTCGCGGAAAGTCGGCGCGCCATACGGAACGATCATGAATTCCTGCATGTCGAGGCCGTTGTCGGCATGCGCCCCGCCGTTGATCACGTTCATCAGGGGCACGGGCATCGTCATGCGGCCGGCGCCACCGAGGTAGCGGTGCAGTGGCAGCCCGCTTTCCTCCGCCGCCGCCTTGGCGACGGACAGCGACACCGCCAGGATGGCGTTGGCGCCCAGCCGCGCCTTGTTCTCGGTGCCGTCGAGCTCGATCAGGGTGCGGTCGATGAAGCTTTGTTCGCTGGCATCCAGACCGATGATGGCTTCGCAGATCTCGGTGTTGACGTTGTCGACGGCCTTGCCGACGCCCTTGCCGAGGTAGCGACCCGCGTCGCCGTCGCGCAGTTCGATCGCCTCGCGGCTGCCGGTGGAAGCGCCCGAAGGCACCGCCGCCCGTCCGAGCACACCGGATTCGAGCAGCACATCCGCTTCGACGGTGGGAAACCCGCGCGAGTCTAGGATTTCACGGGCGATGACGTCGACGATGGCGCTCATGCGTAAACCATTCTATTTCCGGAGCAGTTGATCTTCGGCAAACCCCGTGCGCTTGACCAGCCCATCGATCGCCTGCAGGGTTTCCAGCAGTTCCTTCATCAGCGGGAGCGGCCAGGCATTCGGGCCGTCCGACAGCGCTTTTTCCGGTACCGGATGCGTTTCCATGAACAGCCCGGACACGCCGCTGGCGACCGCGGCGCGCGCAAGCACCGGCACGAACTCGCGCTGCCCGCCCGAGACATTGCCCTGACCGCCCGGAAGCTGCACGGAGTGGGTCGCATCGAACACCACCGGACAGCCGGTCTCGCGCATGATCGCCAGCCCGCGCATGTCGGAGACCAGGTTGTGATAGCCGAAGGACGCGCCCCGCTCGCACACCATGATGTTGTCCCGGCCGCTCGCTTCCTTGGCTTTCATCACCACGTTCTTCATGTCCTCGGGCGCGAGGAACTGCCCTTTCTTGATGTTCACCGCCTTGCCGGACGCGGCGACCGCGCGGATGAAATCCGTCTGCCGGCAGAGGAAGGCCGGCGTCTGCAGCACGTCCACCACGTCGGACACGATGCCGATCTGCTCGGTCTCGTGCACATCGGTCAGCACCGGCACCTTCAGCCGGGTGCGGACTTCGTCAAGAATCTTGAGTCCTTCCTCGATGCCGGGACCGCGGAAGGACTTGCCGGAACTGCGGTTCGCCTTGTCGAAGGATGACTTGTAGATGAACGGCACTTTCAGCGCCGCGCAGATTTCCTTCAGCTTGCCCGCCGTGTCGAACGCCATCTCTCGTGACTCGATCACGCACGGACCTGCAATCAGGAACAGGGGCTGGTCGAGGCCGGCCTCGAAACCACAGAGTTTCATGCGGGCTTTCAGGCGCTCTTGAGCTTGGGCGCGGCGCCGGCGGCCGCCGGCTTGGTATCCGCATAGGCCAGCGCCGCCCGGATGAAGGCGTTGAACAGCGGGTGGCCCGCACGCGGCGTCGAGGTGAATTCCGGATGGAACTGGCAGCCGATGAACCAGGGGTGCCCCGGCAACTCCACCATTTCGCACAGCGCCTCCTTCGCCGAGCGGCCGGAGATGCGCAGCCCCGCCGCTTCCAGCCGCGGCAGGTAATGATTATTGACTTCGTAGCGGTGGCGGTGGCGCTCGACGATGCGCTCCGCGCCGTAGATGTCGCGCACTTGCGTGTCGGGCTGCAGCAGGCACTCCTGGCCGCCGAGACGCATGGTGCCGCCGAGGTCGGATTCGGACGAGCGGCGCTCGACCTTGCCGTCACGGTCCTGCCACTCGGTGATGAGCGCGATCACCGGGTGCGGCGTCTCCACCTCGAATTCGGTGCTGTGCGCGCCTTCGAGCGCCACCAGGTGGCGCGCGAACTCGATCACCGCGAGCTGCATGCCTAGGCAGATGCCCAGGTACGGAATCCGGTTCTCGCGCGCGTAGCGCACGGCCTTGATCTTGCCTTCCACACCGCGTTTGCCGAAACCACCTGGAACGAGAATGGCGTCCATGCCGGTGAGGCAGCCGACGCCGTTCGCCTCGATGCTCTCTGAATCGATGTAATGAATCTTGATCCGGGCGCCGGTGTGGATGCCCGCGTGGATCAGGGCTTCCGACAGTGATTTGTAGGATTCGGTCAGGTCGACGTACTTGCCAACCAGCGCGATGCTGACCGCGCGTGTCGGATGCTCCAGCGCGTAGACCAGCTTGTCCCAGGGCGCCAGATTGGCCGGTGGCGGCGTGAGTTCCAGCCGGCGGCACACGATGTCGTCGAGGTTCTGCTCGTGCAGCGTGGTGGGAATTTTGTAGATGCTGTCCACGTCGATCGCGGAAATCACGGCTTCGACCGGCACGTTCGTGAACAGCGCGATCTTGCGCCGCTCGTCTTCCGGCAGCGGGCGATCGGCACGGCACAGCAGGATGTCGGGCTGGATGCCGATCTGGCGCAGTTCCTTGACCGAGTGCTGGGTCGGCTTGGTCTTGATCTCGCCGGCGGACTTGATATACGGCACCAGCGTCAGGTGGATAAAGCAGAAATTACCGCGCCCGAGCTCGATCGCCATCTGGCGGATGGCTTCCAGGAAGGGCAGCGATTCAATGTCGCCCACCGTGCCGCCGACCTCCACGACCGCGACCTCGGCGTCGCCCGCGCCGCGGCGGATGAAGGCCTTGATCTCGTCGGTGATGTGCGGGATGACCTGCACCGTGCCGCCCAGGTAGTCGCCGCGCCGCTCCTTGCGAATGACGCTCTCGTAGATCTGGCCGGTGGTGAAATTGTTGCGCTTCGTCATCTTGGACTTGACGAAGCGCTCGTAGTGCCCGAGGTCCAGGTCGGTCTCGGCGCCGTCCTCGGTGACGAAGACCTCGCCGTGCTGGAAGGGACTCATGGTGCCCGGATCCACGTTGATGTAGGGATCCAGCTTCAACATCGTGATGCGAACGCCGCGGGATTCGAGGATGGCCGCCAGCGAGGCGGCAGCGATGCCTTTGCCAAGGGAGGACACTACGCCGCCAGTGACAAAGATGTATTTGGTCATTTCATCGCTTCATATCGTTTTCGAATTCTAGCGCAAAAGCCCCCTTCCCTCAATCCGGAAAACGGCCGCGTCCGACGCCATCACCCTCTGGCCTCCTTCGCTGCCTGCGCCTCGCGGGCCAGATACAGCCAGGTCTCCACCACCGTGTCGGGGTTGAGCGAGAGGCTTTCGATGCCCTCCTCCATCAGCCATTTGGCGAGATCCGGATGGTCGGACGGCCCCTGCCCGCAAATGCCCACGTACTTGCCCGCCCGGCGGCAGGCCTGGATCGCCAGATGCAGCATGTACTTCACCGCCGGATCGCGCTCGTCGAAGCCCTCGGCGACGATGCCGGAGTCGCGGTCGAGCGCGAGCGTCAACTGCGTCATGTCGTTGGAGCCGATCGAGAAACCGTCGAAGTGCTCCAGGAACTGGTCGGCGAGGATGGCGTTGGACGGCACCTCGCACATCATCACGATACGCAGGCCGTTCTGCCCACGCTTCAATCCGTGCTGTTCGAGCAGGCCGAGCACCTGGCGTGCCTCGTCCACGGTGCGGACGAAGGGCACCATGATCTCGACGTTGGTGAGGCCCATCTCGTCGCGCACGATCTTCATCGCCCGGCATTCCAGTTCGAAGCAGTCGCGGAAGCTCGCCGCGATGTAACGCGAGGCGCCGCGGAAACCCAGCATGGGGTTTTCCTCGTGCGGCTCGTACTTGGTGCCGCCGGTCAGGCTCGAATACTCGTTCGACTTGAAGTCGGACAGACGCACGATCACCGGCTTGGGCCAGAAGGCGGCGCCCAGCGTGCCGACGCCCTCCGCAATCTTGTCGACGTAGAACGAAACCGGATCCTTGTAGCCCGCGGCGTGACTTTCCACCGCCAGCTTGAGATCGGGCGGCAGGTCGGGATAGGCCAGCACTGCCTTCGGGTGCACGCCGATCATGCGCGCGATGATGAACTCCAGCCGCGCGAGCCCCACGCCGTCGTTGGGCAGACGCTGGAACTCGAAGGCCAGCTCCGGGTTGCCGACGTTCATGGTGATCTTGACCGGCGCCTTCGGCATGCGGTCGAGCGCCAGATCGATGACTTCAACGTCGAGGATGCCCTTGTAGATGTTGCCGGTATCGCCTTCGGCGCACGACACGGTGACCGGCTTGCCGTCCTTCAGCGTCTGCGTGGCATCGCCGCAGCCCACCACCGCGGGGATGCCCAACTCGCGCGCAATGATCGCCGCGTGGCAGGTCCGCCCGCCGCGATTGGTGACGATCGCCGCCGCCCGCTTCATCACCGGCTCCCAGTCCGGATCGGTCATGTCCGTGACCAGCACGTCCCCGGGCTGCACCGTGTCCATATCGGCCGCGCTCTTCACCAGCCGGACATTGCCACTCCCGATGCGCTGGCCGATCGCGCGCCCGGTGGCGAGCACGTCCGAGCGGGTTTTCAGGCGATAGCGTCGCAGCGTGTCGATCTGCGCGTTGGCCTGCACCGTTTCCGGCCGCGCCTGCAGGATGTAGAGCTTGCCGTCCGTACCGTCCTTGCCCCACTCGATGTCCATCGGGCGGCCGTAATGGGCCTCAATCGCGCAGGCGTAGCGCGCGAGTTCCTCGATGTCCGCGTCGGTCAGCGAAAAGCGCCGGCGCTCGGCTTCCGGCACCTCGAGCGTCTGCACGGACTTGCCGGCGGTGGAGGCTTCCGCGAACACCATCTTCAGGGCCTTGGAACCCAGGTTGCGACGCACGATGCATTTGCGGCCGGCCTTCAGGCCCGGCTTGTAGACGTAGAACTCGTCCGGATTGACCTGGCCCTGCACCACCGTCTCGCCCAGCCCATAGGCCGAGGTGATGAACACCACCTGGTCGAAACCCGACTCGGTGTCGAGCGTGAACATGACCCCTGAGGACGCCAGGTCGCTGCGCACCATGCGCTGGATGCCGGCCGACAGCGCGACTTCGTCGTGCGTGAAGCCCTGGTGCACGCGATACGAGATGGCCCGGTCGTTGTAGAGGGAGGCGAACACGTGCTTGATCGCTTCCATCACATTGGCCGCGCCACGGATATTGAGGAAGGTCTCCTGCTGGCCGGCGAAGGACGCATCGGGCAGGTCCTCGGCGGTGGCGGAGGAACGCACCGCAACCGCCGGCTCCGAACCCAGCGCGGCATACGCCGTCACGATGGCTTTTTCCAGCGCGGGCGGAAACGGCTGCGCGAGCATCCAGCCGCGGATCTGCTGGCCGGTCGCGGCCAGCGCCTTGACGTCTTCAGTGTCGAGCGTGGCTAGCGCCGCCGAAATACGCTTGTCGAGACCCCCAAGGGCCAGAAACTCGCGATAGGCGTCGGCGGTGGTGGCAAACCCGCCCGGCACCCGCACGCCGGCGTGGGCCAGGCCGCTGATCATTTCACCGAGGGAAGCGTTCTTGCCGCCGACCCGGCCGACGTCCGTCATCCGCAGGTCTTTCAGATCCAGAATGTGCTGCCCGCCTGCGGTCGTCGTCGTTTGTGCCGCCACTGCTGCTGTTGCTGTCATTGCCGCCGCCCCGAATTGTGTGCAAGATACAAACGCGCATGACGCGCCGCCTGCAGTTGACTGTCAAACCGCCATTTTACCGGCTCGCCCCCGCCCCCGCACTGATGACGCAACGCCGCACCGCTTTTTTCGTGTCCGACCGCACCGGCATCACCGCCGAGATGCTGGGTCACAGCCTGCTCACGCAGTTTGCCGACACAGTCCCGATCCGGGAAATCACCCTGCCGTTCGTCGATTCCGCGGACAAGGCGCGGGCCGTGGTCGCCCAGATCAACGCCAAAGGCGTGGAAGACGGCGCCCGTCCCCTGGTCTTCAGCACCCTGGTCGATACCGAAGTCGCCAAGGTCGTCGGCGAAGCCACCGCGCTGTTCCTCGACTGCTTCGACATCTTCATCGCCCCGCTGGAACGCGAACTCGGTGTCAGTGCCTCGCACGCGGTCGGCAAATCGCACAGCGCGAGCAACGTCAACACCTACCACCACCGGATCGATGCGGTGAACTACTCGCTGTCGCATGACGACGGCGTCTCCACCCGCGATCTGGCGGAAGCGGACATCATCCTGACGGGAGTCTCGCGGTGCGGCAAAACGCCGACCTGCCTGTACCTCGCCATGCAATTCGGCATCCGTGCGGCCAATTACCCGCTGATTCCGGAAGATTTCGGCGCGCGCCAGTTGCCGGGCCAGCTGAAGCCGCTGCGCAAACGTCTCTACGGCCTGACCATCGCCCCCACGCGCCTGGCGGAAATCCGTACCGAGCGCCGGCCGAACAGCCACTATGCGGCACTGTCCAGCTGCGAATTCGAGGTCCGCGAAGCCGAAGCGCTGATGCGACAGGAAGGCATTCCCTTTCTGGACGCGACGTCCAAATCCGTCGAGGAGCTCGCGGCAACCATCGTGCACGAGGCGAAGCTCGAACGCAGGATTTACTGAGCGCGCCTGCCGTCATGTCGTCGAAATTATAGGGGCAGGGCCAAGCGCGACGACAGGGGCCGAACGGGCCAAACGTGCCCCCGCAGCAAACGAACCGATGGTCCGTCTAGGCCCGGACCCGCATCTGCCTCACACGCTCGAACAGGCAGACCGCGGCCGCCGCCGCCACGTTAAGAGACTCCACCGGTCCCGGCATCGGAATCGACGCGACGTCATGCACCCCCGCGCGCAGGGCGGCGCTCAGCCCAGAGCCTTCGTTGCCGAACGCCAGTGCTACCGGACCGGTGAGATCGGTCTCGTAGATCGTCCGCGCTGCGGTATGACTCGCACCGACCACGCGGCCCTGAAACGCGCGTGCGTAGGCCTCAAGATCTACGCCTTCGTGGATCGCCAGCATGAAGTGCGCGCCCATCGCCGCCCGCAACACCCGCGGCGACCAGGCATGGACCGCATGCGGCGACAGGCAGACGTGCGCGATGCCGGCGGCGGCGGCCGAGCGCAGGATCGAACCAAGGTTGCCGGGGTCCTGAATATCTTCCAGCAGCACGACGAACGCTGCGTCCGGCGGCGGCGGCGCAACCAGCGGCGTCGGCACGATCGCCATCACGCCGGTCGGCGTTTGCACCGTCGAGATCTGCGCGAACAACGCATCGCTCAATTGCAGAGGCGCGCAAGCGGTGCATTGCGCGAGCAGACGGACAACCTCGGGATCGGCCTGCGCGGCGTGACTGACAAACAGCTCCGCCGGCACACCGACGTGTTCGCGATAGGCCGCGGCCAGATGGATGCCGTCGAGCACCGACAAGCCGCTCTTGCGTCTCTCGCGCGAGGACTGCACGAGTTTCACCAGTTGCCGGTAGCGCGGATTCTCCGCCGAGACGATGGATTTCAGCACGGGACTCATAACGCGCAGGTACGGAAGCCGGCGATCACGTCGCGCCGGTCGGGGGTGAAGAAATTGCGCCACGTCGTGCGCAGCAGCGCGGGCTCTGTCGCAAAACAACCGCCGCGCAGCACGCGGTGCGTGCCGAACCACGGTTCGGAATACTCCCGGTACGGATCGCGCACGTAGCCGGGATAAGGCGCGAACGGGTCCGCCGTCCATTCCCAGACGTTGCCGAAAGCCTGGCGCAGCCCCCACGCGCTGTCGCCGGCGCCATACCCCTGCGCGTTCGTCACGCCACCCACACCTCCGTGGAGGTTGGCATGCCTCGCATCCGCTGTCGCCGCGCCCCATGGCGTCATGCGTTTGATTTCGCCGGACGGCGCGGCCGGTGTCGTGGCCACCGCCTGCTCCCACTCGCTTTCGCGCGGCAGCCGGCGTCCGGCCCAACGACACCAGGCTTCCGCCTCATGCGCATTGACGTGCACGACGGCCGCGTCACGCGCGAGCGGCTGCCAGCGGTCGAACACGCGCTGCTCCCATCCGCCCGGCTGACGGCGCCAGTATGCCGGATGCTCCGCGCCCGCTCCGGCGCGCCAACGCCAGCCTTCCGGCGTCCACAGTTCCTGACATCCGTAACCGCCGGCATCGACGAATGCTGCGTATTCGTCCTGACTCACCACGCTACGGGCCATGGCGAACGGCGCCAGCGCGACCGGATGCGCCCATTTCTCGTTATCGAAGACAAAGGCGCCATCCTGCGCGGCGCCGAGATGGTATTCACCGCCGGGCAAATGCACGTCGCCGCCGCCCGGTTCACCGTTTTCAGCCCGTGCGCCGGGGGTGACCACCGGCGCCTCGTAGCCCAACGTCTGCCGGGTATAGACGAAGGCTTCGTCGTGCATTTCCTCGTGCGCGACGGCTAGTTCGGCGAAATACAACAGGGACTGGCGGTCGGGCTCATGCGTCAGCCGCGTCAGCACGGCCTCCTGCACCGCGGCCTGGTAGTCCATGACGGCGGGCCAGCCGGGCAAGGGCAGGTCCCAGCGCGTGGCGTGCGCGACATGCGTTGAATCGTACAGCCGGTCGGCATCATCACGCAGCGATGCGCCGAAGGTTTCCGGCGCTTGCCAGCGCAGACACCAGCGCTCCTGGAACCAGGCGAGATGACCGAATTCCCATAACGGTGGATTGACGCTCGCCAGCCGTGGTCCGCGCTCCCGCATGCCGTCGAGACCTGCCGCCAGTTGCCGCGTGCGCGCCCGCGCCGCCTGCAGTCGCCGCATGAGCGTCTGCGGAGAGGCGCGGGTCACCAGCGCAGCCCGCGAAGCGTCTGCTATATTGGTCATCGTCATTCCGCGCGGAGTTTAGCAGTCCGGCTTTTCTGCTTTTACCGCCACCACTTTCATTGAACATCATCCTCGTCACGCCCGCCCGGCCCTCAGCCCGCGCCGGTAACTGGCACACGGCCGCACGCTGGGCGCGGCTGCTACGGGAGGCCGGCCATCGCGTACGCACCGTGTCCGCCTGGGATGGCGATGCCGGCCCGCGCGCCGATCTCATGCTCGCCCTGCACGCGCGCCGCAGCGCGGATTCGATCCGCCGCTGGTCCATTGCCATGCCGCGCCGGCCGCTGATAGTGGCGCTGACCGGCACCGATCTTTACCGCGACATCCGCACCTCCCGTGCCGCCCAGCGTTCGCTGGCGCTTGCCGACCGCCTGCTGGTGTTGCAGGCACTCGGCGCGCAGGCGGTGCCCGCACGCCATCGCGGCAAAACCCGGGTCATCTATCAGTCGGCGCCCGGCGTGCGGCCCGGGCGCCCACGCGAGGATGCCTTCGAAGTGTGCGTCAGCGGTCATCTGCGCGCCGAGAAAGATCCGTTCAGAACCGCGGCGGCGCTCGCGTATCTGCCCAAGGCCAGCCGTATCCGGGTCGTGCATGCCGGCGCGGCCTACGCACCCGCCGCTGCGCGGCAGGCGCAGGCATGGGCCGATCGCGAACCGCGCTACCGGTGGCTCGGCGAACTGTCGCACCGGCGCGCGCTGACGCTGCTGACCCGCTCGCGGCTGCTGGTGATGAGTTCGCGCCTGGAAGGTGGCGCCAACGTGGTGTCCGAGGCGCTGGTGGCCGGGGTGCCGGTACTGGCCTCGCGAATACCCGGCAACGTCGGCATGCTGGGCCGCGACTATGCGGGCTACTACCCGGTGGAGAACACGCACGCCCTCGCCCGGCTGCTGCGCCGCGCCGAAGCGGATCCCGCGTTCTACCGAAAGCTCATGGCCCAATGCCGGCTGCGCCGGCGCCTGATCACCCCGGTGCGGGAACGCGCGGCGCTCGCCGCCGTGGTGAAGGAACTCAGGGCGAGCGGCTGAGCGCGACGCGCACCGGTGCGAAGGAACGCCGGTGTTCCGGCGTCGGCCCCAGCGCCGTGAGCGCGGCCCGATGGGCGGCGGTCGGGTAGCCCTTGTGGCGGTCGAAACCATAACCGGGATATCTCGCGTGCAGGCCCAGCATGTGCGCGTCGCGGTCCGTCTTGGCGAGAATGGAGGCCGCCATGATCTCCGGCACCAGGGCGTCGCCGCGTACCACCGCTCGCGCGCGGCAGCCGAGTGCGGGACAGCGGTTGCCGTCGATCAGTGCTTCCGTTGGCGTATGGCCCAGCGCGGCAACCGCGCGCTGCATCGCGAGCATGGTGGCATGCAGGATATTGAGGCGGTCGATCTCCTCGACCGTGGCGGTGGCCACCGCCCAGGCCATCGCCTCGCGGCGGATGGCCGCCGCGAGCGTCACGCGCCGTGCCGCACTGAGCGCCTTGGAATCGGCCAGTCCCGCGAGCATGCAATCCGCGCCAAGGATGACGGCTGCCGCATAAACAGGGCCTGCCAGCGGCCCGCGACCCGCCTCGTCCACTCCGCACAGCACGGCCTGCATCAGGCGGCAGTGACTACCGATGCGATCGCGTCTGCCGCGCGTGCCGCGGCATCCTGCTTCAGGCTGGTCCGCAGCGCGGCAAAGCGTTCGACGAGCCGTTCCCGCACACCACCGTCGGCGAGCAGATTGAGCGCCGCCTGCGCCAGATTTTCCGGCGTCGCGTCTTCCTGGATCAATTCCGGCACGATGAACTCCCCGGACAGGATGTTGGGCAAACCGAAGTACGGCAGATAAGGACGACGGAACAGCGTCAGCGCCCGCAGGGCCGCGGTCGACATGCGATAGGCGATGACCATCGGACAGCCCAGCAACGCGGCTTCCAGAGTGGCGGTGCCCGACGCCACGACCGCCACATCGGCCGCCGCCAGGCTCGTGTGTGCGTGTCCGAACAGGAGGGAGAGCGACAATTCGTGCGCGTCGCAGTCGTAGATGGCCTGTTCGAACAGTAGCCTGGTCTCGCGCGTCACGAGCGGCACCAGAAAGCGGGTGTCCGGCCGCTCGCGCGCGATGCGCTGGGCGGTTTCCACCAGCGGACGCGCCAGGTGCGTGACCTCCGACTGGCGGCTACCCGGCAGCAGCGCGACCACCGTGGCGCCGGGCTTCAGCCGCAGTTGTTCGCGGGCCTGCGCGCGGTTCGGCACCTGCTCCAGCAGTTCCGCGAGCGGATGCCCGATGAAGCTTGCGCGCACCCCCGCCCGTTCGTACAGCGCGGGCTCGAACGGGAACAGGCACAGCATGGTGTCCACCGCGCGACGGATCTTGCGGATGCGCTCCCCGCGCCACATCCAGAGCGACGGACTGACGAGATGGACGGTGGGTATGCCGCGGGCGCGCAGGCCGCATTCGAGGCCGAAATTGAAATCGGGGGCGTCTATGCCGACAAAAGCCGCCGGCCGCGCCTCCAGGATCCGCGCCTTGAGATCGCGGCGCATGGCGATGAGGCCCGGCAGGTGGCGGATCACTTCGAGGTAACCCCGAATCGCCAGCCGCTCCATCGGAAACCAGGAGTCGAGTCCCTGCGCCTCCATGCGCGGGCCACCGATGCCGACGAAGCGGGCCGTCGGCAGGCGCTCGCGCAGCACCGCGAGGATCTGCCCCCCGATCAGGTCGCCGGAGGCCTCTCCCGCCACCAGCGCGATCGTGGGTCCGTCGCCCGTTGTCACGGCCTTCCCGCTCAGCGCACGATGCCGCGGCTCGCGGTCCCGAGGAAATCCAGCAGGGTCCGCAGCACCGGGCGCCCGGCGGCCTCGGCCTCCAGCGTGCTCTTCGCCTCTTCCAGGCCGAGGCCGGTCCGGTACAGCGTCTTGTAGGCGTTACGGATCGCCGCGATGTCCTCCGGCGAAAACCCACGGCGCTTCAGGCCTTCGCTGTTCACGCCGAAGGGCGCGGGTGGATTGCCCGACACCATGAAGTACGGCGGCACATCCTGCCCGACCAGCGTGCCCTTGGCCAGAAAACTGTGAGCCCCGATGCGGCAGAACTGATGGGCGCCGGAAAAGCCGCCGAAAATCACGTAATCCCCGACGTGCACGTGTCCGGCCAGCGAGGCGTTGTTGGCGAAGATCGTGTGGTCGCCGATCTGGCAGTCGTGCGCGACGTGGACGTAGGCCATCAGCCAGTTGTCGTTGCCGATGCGGGTCACGCCGGCATCCTGCACGGTGCCGGTGTTGAAGGTGCAGAACTCGCGAATGGTATTGCCGTCGCCGATCTCGAGGCGCGTGGGCTCTCCCGCGTACTTCTTGTCCTGCGGCGCCTCGCCCAGCGACACGAAGTGGAAGATCGTATTGTTGCGTCCGATGCGGGTATGACCCGTGATGACGGCATGGCTGCCGATCATCGTGCCCGCGCCCACCTCCACGTGCGGGCCGATGATGGAATACGGTCCGACGGCAACGTCGGGCGCGAGACGCGCACCCGGATCGATCAGCGCGGTCGGGTGGATGCGCGGCGTACCGCCCGCGCCGGCGTTCACGCGCCGCCCTCCCCGCTGCCGATCGGACGGACCGCGCACATCAGGTCCGCTTCCGACACGACCTGGCCGCCGCACGTGGCGCGCGCCTTGAAGCGGCCGATATTGCGCACGAAGCGGCCTTCGATCGTCGCCTCGAGATGGAGCGTGTCTCCCGGCGTAACCGGGCGCTTGAACCGGGCGTTGTCGATACCCACGAAGTAGAACAGCGAGGATTTGGTGGTTTCCGGCGGCAGCGTCTGCATGCACAGCACGGCAGCGGCCTGCGCCATGGCTTCGATGATCAGGACGCCGGGCATCACGGGAACCGCGGGAAAATGGCCCTGGAAAAAAGGTTCATTCATGGTGACGTTCTTCAGGGCCACGATGCGCTTGCCGGGTTCGCACTCCAGCACGCGGTCGATCAGCAGGAAAGGATAGCGGTGCGGCAGCGCCTTGAGGATGCCCTGAATATCCATGGCGCCTCCCGCGGCAGTCGTTGTTTTCACCGTTCTGCCTCCTCCTTGAGGCGTGCTTCCAGGGCCGCGATCCGATCCACCAGCCGTTCGAGTTGCCGCATGCGGACCGTGTTCCGCTGCCATTCGCGGTGGGGCAGCAGCGGTGGCAGCGAGGTATACGTGCCGGCGGCGGCGATCGACTTCACCACCGTGGTGCCACCCGAAATCGTCACCCCATCGGCGATCATGAGGTGTCCGCTGATCGCCGACGCGCCGCCGATTCGGCAGTGCCGTCCGATGCGGGTGCTGCCGGCGATGGCGACACAGCCGGCGATCGCGGTGTGCGCACCGATGCGCACGTTATGCCCGATCTGAATCAGATTGTCGAGCTTGACACCCTCCTCGATCACCGTGTCCTCCAGCGTGCCGCGATCGATCGCCGTATTGGCGCCAATTTCCACGTCATCGCCGATCACCACGCGTCCCACTTGCGGGATCTTGATCCAGCGCCCGTCCTCCAGCGCATGGCCGAAACCGTCGGCGCCGATCACCGCGCCCGCGTGCACGAGGACGCGCGCGCCCAACACACAATCCGGATACACGGTCACGCTGGCGTGCAGCCGCGTCTGCGCGCCGATGCGGGTGCGGGCGCCGATCACGCAACCGGCACCGATCTGCGCACCCGCGCCGATCGCCGCACCGCGCCCGATCACCGCGCGCGGGCCGACTGCGGCCGAACGCGCCACTTTGGCACCGGGTTCGACGATCGCGCTGCGGTGGATGCCCGCTCGCGGTATCGGCTCCGGATGCAGCAGCGCAAGCAGTCGCGCGAAGTAGACGTAGGGATTGTCGGTGACGATGCCGGCGCCCGTGACGGCCTGCCGCAACGCCGGCCCTACCACCACGGCAGCGGCGCCCGTCAGCGCCAGCAATGGCTGGTGCCGGGGCTGTGAAGCGACGGCAATTTCAGTGCCTCCGGCACGCTCCAGCGGCGCCAGCGCCGTGACCCGGCGGGCCGGGTCGCCGATCACTTCCCCGCCCAGACGGCCGACGATGTCACGCAGCGTGAGCCCGGCCGGCCGGTCCGATGCAGACTGCCGTGGCGGAACATCGCGCTTTGCGCGCGCCTTGCGGACGGCCGGCATCGTGGGGGGCGGACTCGGAAACCGTCGCGCGACTACTTGTCCGTGGCGAGGATCTTGAGAACTTTGTCGGTGATGTCCAGCCGCGGGCTGACGTACA
Organism: Burkholderiales bacterium; assembly: GCA_050741255.1. GTDB lineage: Bacteria > Pseudomonadota > Gammaproteobacteria > Burkholderiales > SG8-41 > CAZXNF01. Next base: position 46,945 of record JBOIEQ010000009.1, read on the forward strand.
CCGCCTCCTGCAGGATGAGGTCGAACTTCTCGGCCTCCGCCACCTGCCGGATGGCCTTCGTCGTCCGCTCGATGAGCCCCTGGAACTCCTCGTTGCGGCGAACATTGAAGTCCTCGCGGAATTCGCGCTGCAGACGCTGGAAATCACGCGAAACCTTGGCGAGGTCCGCTTCCTTGTTGCGGCGGTCCGACTCGCTCATCGTCATCCCGTCGCGCTCGAGCTGGGTCTGCAGGTCCTTGAACTGCTTCTCCATCCGCTGCAGTTCGGCGGAGCGGCCCGCGAACTCCTTCTCCAGCCGCTTCTGGGCCCGCTCCGAGGGAGCCGATTCCCGCTCCAGGCGCTGGATATTGACCATGCCGATCTTGAGTTCGGCGCCGGTCGCCGGCACGGCGAACACGGCGGCAAAACCGGCAACCACTGCCAGCAGGACGGGTAACAATCGAACGGGTGCTTGCTTCATGCGCTCACTCCTGCCGCCGGTACCGGCGGCGCCTTCGGTGCAAAGGGACTCAGAACATCCCACCAAACTGGAACTGGAATACCTGCTTGCGGTCGGTGACTTCCTTCAGGATCGGCTGGGCCATGCTGACTTTGAGCGGACCGAACGGCGAGATCCAGGAAACACCGAAACCGGCGGACACGCGCAGTTTGCCGAAGTCGTAGCTGTCGTCGACGAAACCGGTGTCGGTGAACACGCTGAAGCGCCACGCCTTGTCCTGCGTGAGGCCCGGAATGGGAAACAGGAGTTCCCCGCTGCCGATGATCTTTTTCGAACCGCCGATGGGGTTGCCATCGATATTCACAGGGCCGACCGACGCCGGGTAGAAGCCGCGGATGGAGGTCGGACCGCCCGTGTAGAAGTTCCGGAAGAACGGCAGTGGCAGGTTGTTGTAGCCGTCGCCGTACCCGATCTCGCCGCGCAGGGCCAGCGTGAGGTCCTGGGTCAGCGGGAAATACTGCGTGTGCTCGTACGACAGCTTGTAGAAGCGCAGGTTGCCGCCAGGCAGGCTGACCTCGCCGAACGCGCGCTGTATTCCGCCCCGGGTCGGGTACAGCACGCTGTCGCGTCCGTCCTTGTTCCAGCCGGCGCTCAGCAGCAGTGCGGTGGTATGCGAACCGAAGGTGTTGACGTAGTTGAGCACATTGATCGGGCTGTAGATGTCCGTGCCGATGTTGGTGCTTTCGTAGCCGATGCCGTAGGTGATGGCGTTGGTTTCGGACAAGGGCACGCCGAAGCGCAGGCTGGCGCCGTAGGTTTCCAGCGTGTAGTTGCCGAGGTTGACACTGTTCGGGTTCGTGTTGCGATAGAAGATGTCGAAACCGCGGCTGATGCCGTCCACCGTGAAATACGGGTTGGTGAACGAGAGCGAGTACACGGTGTTCAGGCGGCTCGTGTTGACCGAAATCCCCATGTGATTGCCCGAACCGAAAATGTTCTGCTGGGTGATGGAACCGGACAGGATCAGGCCTTCCGTACTGCCGAAGCCCGCGCCCAGCAGGAGGTTGCCGGTGGGCTTCTCGGTGACGTTGATGTTGACGTCCACCTGGTCGGTCGTGCCCGTCACCGCGGGTGTCTCCACGGCGACCTCGTTGAAATAACTGGTCTTGTCCAGGCGAAACTTGGACTGCTGGACCTTCTCCTGGGAGAACCAGGCGCCTTCCATCTGCCGCATCTCGCGCCGGATGACCTCGTCCCGCGTCTTGGTGTTGCCGGTGATGTTGACGCGCCGCACGTAGACGCGCCGGCCCGGGTCCACCAGGAAGGTCAGCGCAACGGTCTGCTTTTCCTTGTCGATCTCGGGCACGACGTTGACGTTGGCGAAGGCATAGCCTTCGTTGCCGAGGCGGTCGGTGATGCGCTTGGAGGTCTGGGTAATCTTCGCGCGCGAGAACACCTCGCCGTCGCGCACCAGCACCAGTTTCTGCAGTTCGCCTTCCGGAATCAGCGTGTCACCACCCACCTTGATGTCGGAAATCGTGTACTTCGGTCCCTCGTTGACGCCGATGGTGATGTAGACGTCCTTTTTGTCGGGCGTGATCGACACCTGGGTCGATTCAATCTGGAATTCCGCATAGCCACGGTCCTGGTAATAGGAGCGCAGTGTCTCGAGGTCGGCGGTCAGTTTCTGCCGCGAATACTGGTCCGCCTTGGTGTACCAGGTGATCCAGCCGGGCGTCGACAGCGACAGGCGGCTCACCAGTTCCTTTTCCGGAAAAGCCTTGTTGCCGATGATGGTGATCTGGCGGATCTTGGCGGTATCGCCCTCAACCACGTCGAAGGTGATGCCGACCCGGTTGCGCTCCAGCGGCGTCACGGTGGTGGTGACGACGGCCGCGTACTTGCCCCTCGAGACGTACTGCCGCTTCAGTTCCTGCTCGGCGCGGTCGAGCAGCGAGCGGTCGAAAATCCGCCCGTCCACCAGGCCAATTTCGCGCATGGCCTTTTCCAGTGCTTCCTTCGGGAATTCCTTGACGCCGATGAAATCGAGCTGCGCGATCGACGGCCGCTCGGTCACCGCCACGATGAGCACCCCATTGTCGACCTCCAGGCTGACGTCCTGGAAAAAACCGGTCGCGTAGAGGGCGCGGATGGCCTCGGCCGCACGCGCCTGGGTGAGCGTTTCGCCGACTTTCACCGGCAGGTAGCTGAACACGGTGCCGGCGTCGGTACGCTGGATGCCTTCGACCCGGATGTCCTTGACCACGAAGGGATCGAAGGCCAGGGCCGGCGCGGCTGCCGTAACCAGCAGGGTCAGCGCGCACTGTTGCAGAAAACGCATGTGTGTGTGGTCAGCTGCTGATGAGTCGGGTTACATCGTTGAACAGCGCGAAAGCCATGAGCACGAACAGGACCGTCATGCCGACTTGCTGCCCCACCTCCATGGCCCGCTCGGAAACGGGACTTCCCTTCACAATTTCAACGAGATAATACAGCAAATGCCCGCCATCCAATAAGGGGATCGGCAGCAGATTCAGCACCCCGAGGCTGATGCTGATCAGCGCAAGGAAAAGCAGAAAGGGCACCCAGCCCGCCTGGGCCGATTTTCCTGCGTAATCGGCGATGGTGACCGGACCGGACAGGTTCTTGATCGAGACCTCGCCCACCAGCATTTTCCCCAGCATGCGAAGACTGAACACCGACACTTCCCAGGTGCGGGCCACCGCGCGCTGCAGCCCGGGCCAGGCGCCGTAGCGCACATCGACCATGTCCCCCGGCCCGACGCCGATGCGACCGATGCTGCGCTCGCCGTCGCGCACGCTGTCAGGGACGAGTGTGATCCGGACCGGCACGCGGTTGCGATCCACCTCGAATTCCAGCGGAGCGCCCGGATTGCCGCGGATCTGCGCCACGATCTGCTCCCAGCCCTGCACCGGTTCGCCGTTGATCGCGCGCACCACGTCGTCCGGGCGCAACCCGCCGCGGGCCGCAACGCCGTCGGGCACCACCACGCCGATCACCGGTCGCAGCGAGCGCCGGATCTCGAAGCCGGCGGCGCGCATGAAATCCTTGTCGACCGCCTCCGTCTCCAGGCCCGAAAGGTCGAGCCGTCGCTCGTGCAGCGTGCCGCCGGGCGCCAGCGTGCGCACCGGCACCCGCGCGCGGTCGACCGCGGCCTCCAGCAGCAGCCAGCGCGCGTCGTTCCAGGTGAGCACCGGCTGGCCGTCCACGGCAACGATCGCCTCGTCCGGGGTAAACCCCGCCTGCGCCGCCGGCGACCCGGCCACCACCTCTCCGACCACCGCACGCACGTCCGGCACGCCGTGCAGGAACAGGCCCCAGTAGAGGACGATCGCGAGCAGGAAGTTGGCGAGCGGTCCCGCGATCACGATGGCCACACGTTTCCAGACGTTCTGTCGGTTGAACGCCCGCGGCAGCTCCTCCGGCACCACGGGCCCCTCGCGTTCGTCCAGCATCTTGACGTAGCCGCCGAGCGGTATGGCCGACAGCGCCCATTCGGTACGGTCGCGCCCGGTGTGCCAGCGTGCCAGCACACGTCCGAAGCCGAGCGAGAAACGCAGCACCTTCACGCCGCAGGCGCGCGCCACCAGGTAATGCCCGAATTCGTGGACCACGATCAGCGGGCCCAGCGCGAGCAGGAAGGCGCCGATGGTCTGCAACAGGCTCATGCAAAGCTCCGTTCGGGTTGCGTGATCACGCCCGATTCTCCACCACGCGCAAACCCTGGCGGGCCAGCCATTCCTGCGCCGCTTCGCGGGTGGCCCGATCCGCGGCCAGAACGCCGGACAGACTGGTGACGTCCTGTGCCGCTACCCGCTCGAGCATCGCTTCGATCAACCGCGCGATGCGATCAAAACGCAGGCGGCCGGCGAGGAATTCCGCCACCGCCACTTCATTCGCCGCATTCAGGATCACCGGCGCGGCACCGCCGGCGCGCAGGGCCGCGTAGGCGAGCCCGAGGCAGGGAAAGCGCGTATGGTCCGGTTCCTGGAAAGTAAGGCTGCCGATCTGCGCGAGGTTGAGGCTCTCGACGCCGGCCGCCACCCGATCCGGATGCGCGAGCGCGCAGGCGATCGGCGTGCGCATGTCCGGATTGCCGAGCTGCGCCAGCACCGAGCCATCGACGTATTCGACCAGTGAGTGGATGACGCTCTGTGGGTGGATCACGACCTGGATCTGCGACGGGTCGGCGTTGAACAGCCAGCGCGCCTCGATCACCTCCAGGCCCTTGTTCATCATGGTCGCGGAATCGACCGAAATCTTGCGCCCCATCACCCAGTTCGGATGCGCGCAGGCCTGGTCCGGCGTCACCGTCGCCATGCGCTCGGCCGGCCAGTCGCGAAACGGTCCGCCGGAGGCGGTCAGCAGGATGCGTCGCACGCCCACCGCGCCCAGATCGCCGGCGAACCGCGGCGGCAACGCCTGGAAGATTGCGTTGTGCTCGCTGTCGATCGGCACCAGACTCGCGCCGCCCTGCGCGACCGTCTCCATGAATAGCGCCCCGGCCGTGACCAGCGCTTCCTTGTTCGCCAGCAGCACCCGCTTGCCCGCAGCGGCGGCGGCGAGCGTCGGCGCCAGCCCGGCGATGCCGACGATGGCCGCCATCACAATGTCCGCCTCCGGCAGGCTCGCCACCCGCACGAGGCCCTCCGCGCCGGCCAGGATTTCGGTGGAAAGCCCGGCCGCGCGCGCGCGGGCGCGCAGCATCTCCGCCTGATCCGGGTCAGCGGCCACCGCGTAGCGCGGCGTGAACTGCCGGCATTGTTCGAACAGCAGGTCGATGCGCCGGTGCGCGGTGAGCGCGAGGATTTCAAAGCGGTCTGGATGGCGCGCCGCCACGTCGAGCGTGCTGACGCCGACGCTGCCGGTGGCGCCGAGCACCACGAGTTTGCG